>NZ_JBEYJA010000005.1:0-257629 GCF_040703815.1 Streptomyces sp. NPDC006743
CTCTTTTTCCGCGGTCAAGGGGTGTTTGGGGGGGGGGGCCGGGCGACACGTCGCCCGGCCCCACCCCTTCGCTCGCGCGCATTCCCACGCAGGGCCGCGGTCAGACTCCGGCCGCGGCGGCGTCCGTCCGTCCGGTGAGCGCCGCCGCCGCGGCCCCCACCAGCCCCGCGTCCGTGCCCATCTGCGCCGGGACGACCGTCAGACGCCGGACGAAGGAGAGCGTGGCGTAGTCGGTCAGGGCCCGGCGCAGCGGGGCGAACAGCACGTCCCCCGCCTTGCCCACTCCCCCGCCGATCACCGCGATGTCGATCTCCACCAGGGTCGCCGTCGCCGCGATGCCCGCCGCCAGGGCCCGGGCGGCGCGCTCGAAGGAGGCCACGGCGACCGGGTCGCCCGCGCGGGCCGCGGCGGCCACCGCGGCGGCCGTGTCGTCGCCGTCGGGCCCCGGCCGCCAGCCGTTCTCCAGCGCCCGGCGGGCGATGTTCGGGCCGCTGGCGATGCGCTCCACACACCCGCGCGACCCGCACGGGCAGAGGTCACCGTCCAGATCGACGCTGATGTGGCCGATGTGGCCCGCGTTGCCCGTCGGGCCCGGGTGCAGCCGGCCGCCGAGGACGAGCCCGCCGCCCACTCCGGTCGAGACCACCATGCACAGCGCGTTGTCGTGCCCGCGGGCCGCGCCCTGCCAGTGCTCCGCGGCCGTGATGGCCACGCCGTCCCCGATGAGTTCCACGGGCAGCCCGCCGGCCGCGGCCCGGGCCCGCTCCACCAGCGGGTAGCCGCGCCAGCCCGGCACGTTGACCGGGCTGACCGTGCCGGCGGACGCGTCCACCGGGCCCGCGCTGCCGATGCCCAGCGCCGTGGCCCTGCCCCACAGCGGCGACGCGCTCAGCTCGCCGAGCACGTCCTCCACGGCCCGCATGACGGTGTCGCCGTCTTCCCGCGCGGGCGTGGCGCGCTGGGCGCGCACCAGGATGCTGCCGTGGCCGTCCACCAGCGCGCCGGCGATCTTGGTGCCGCCGATGTCGAGCGCGGCCACGAGGTCGGTGTGCATCAGAGTCAGATCTCCCCGTCAACCATGAAAGAGCCAAGAGGTGGGCGCAGACCGGCCGCGCGAAGGGAGTGCGGACCGAGTATGCGATGGACAGTCTCTCGCGGGTATGACAACGTTGTCCAGGCTCTATGCTCGACGCCACATCCTCTTACGCACCCAGGGGCCGCCACACCCCCGCCGGACGACAGGACAGGACGCCGCATCGTGCCAGAGACCGCCCGCCGAGAAGACCGCCCCGCCGACCGTGCCACGGACCGCGCGTCCGGGACACGGTACGGCAATCGTCCGACGATGAAGGACGTGGCGGCCCGGGCCGGCGTGGGCCTCAAGACCGTCTCGCGCGTCGTCAACGGCGAGCCCGGCGTCACCTCGGACACCGAGCGGCGCGTCCAGGAGGCCATCGACGCGCTCGGCTTCCGCCGCAACGACAGCGCACGGGTGCTGCGCAAGGGGCGCACGGCGAGCATCGGGCTCGTCCTGGAGGACCTCGCCGACCCGTTCTACGGTCCGCTCAGCCGCGCGGTGGAGGAGGTGGCCCGGGCGCACGGGGCCCTGCTGATCAACGGCTCCAGCGCGGAGGACCCGGACCGTGAGCAGGAGCTGGCCCTGGCGCTGTGCGCGCGCCGGGTGGACGGGCTGGTCATCATCCCGGCCGGCGACGACCACCGGTATCTGGAACCGGAGATCAAGGCGGGCGTGGCGACGGTGTTCGTGGACCGCCCGGCCGGGCGGATCGACGCGGACGTCGTCCTCTCGGACAACTTCGGCGGCGCCCGCGACGGCGTGGCCCACCTGATCGCCCACGGCCACCGCCGGATCGGCTTCATCGGCGACATGCCCCGCATCCACACCGCGGCCGAACGCCTGCGCGGTTACCGGGCGGCGATGGAGGACGCCGGCATAACCGTCCAGGACTCCTGGATGTCGCTGGGCGTCACCGATCCGGAGCGGGTGCGCCGGGCGGCCGAGGAGATGCTGTCCGGGCCGGACCCGGTCACCGCGGTCTTCACGGGCAACAACCGGGTGACGGTCACCGTGATCCGTGTCCTGGCCGGGCTGTCCCGGCCGGTCGCGCTCGTCGGCTTCGACGACATCGAACTCGCCGACCTGCTGCAGCCGGGCGTCACCGTGGTCGCCCAGGACGCGGCGGCCCTCGGGCGCACCGCGGCCGAACGGCTCTTCCGCCAGTTGGAGGGCACCCATCTGGCCCCGGAACGCATTGAGTTGCCGACCCGGCTCGTCCAGCGCGGTTCGGGCGAACTGCCGCCCGCGCCCTGACGCCTCCACCCAGCCCCGGGCGGGCGAGGCCGACGAGGCGGAAGCGGCCGGGCAAAGCCGGAAGACCGAGCCCGCCGAGCTAAGCCGGAAGACCGAGCCCGGCGGGTGAAGCCGGGAGGGCGACGCCGGGGGCGACGCCGGAAAACCGAGTCCGGCGGGCGAGGCCGACGAGGCGGAAGCGGCCGGCCCTCCCGTCGGCCCTCCCGCCCGGGGTCCGGCCTGCCGACCGGCCCCCGTGACGACGCACCCCGTCCGTCCGCGTGCCGCTCCCGCTCCGGCAGGTCCGCAGGACGCCGGAGCGGCAGACAGCCCGGCCGGCGGGGCGGTCGGACTCCCCCGCCACCGGGCTCTCCGCCGCGGCGGCAGCCTGCCCCGGGGCTACTGCGCGGACGCCGTGAGGTCGCCGCGGCGGGGGGCGGCGAAGCCCTCCAGGTCGGCCCGGGTCAGGCCCGTGAGGCGGGCGACCTCGGCGATGTCCAGGGCGCCGCAGTCCAGGCCGCGCAGCAGGTAGCCGCTGAGCGCCTTGGCCGTGGCGGGCTCGTCCATGACGTCGCCGCCGGCCCGGTTGGCGTAGCGGGCGAGGCGGCCCGCCGCCTGCTCGAAGCCCTCGCGGTAGAAGGCGAACACGGCGGCGTACCGGGTGGGGATGTGCGCCGGGTGCATGTCCCAGCCCTGGTAGTAGGCGCGGGCCAGGGCGCGGCGGGTCAGGCCGTAGTGCAGGCGCCAGGCGTCGTGGACCTTCTCGGTGGGGCCGACCGGCAGGACGTTGGTGGAACCGTCCGAGACCCGGACGCCGGTGCCGGCCGCGGCGACCTGCATGACGGCCTTGGCGTGGTCGGCGGCGGGGTGGTCGCTGGCCTGGTAGGCGGCGGAGACGCCCAGGCAGGCGCTGTAGTCGAAGGTGCCGTAGTGCAGGCCGGTGGCACGGCCCTCGGCGGCCCCGATCATCCGGGCGACGGCGGCGGTGCCGTCCGCGGCGAGGATGGACTGGCTGGTCTCGATCTGGATCTCGAAGCCGAGCCGTCCGGGCTCCAGCCCGTGGGCCTTCTCGAAGGCCTCCAGCAGCCGCGCCATCGCGGTGACCTGCTCGGGGTACGTGACCTTCGGCAGGGTCAGGACCAGTCCGTCGGGCAGTCCGCCGGCCCGCATCAGACCGCTGAGGAAGACGTCGAGGGTGCGGATGCCCCGGTCGCGTACCGGCGCCTCCATGCACTTCATGCGGATGCCCATGTACGGCGCGGCCGTGCCCTCGGCGTACGCCTCGGCCACCAGCCGGGCGGCCCGGGCGGCGGCCTCGTCCTCCTCGGCGTCGGAACGCGGGCCGTAGCCGTCCTCGAAGTCGATGCGGAGGTCCTCGATCGGTTCGCGTTCCAGCTTGGCCCGGACGCGGGAGTAGACCGGCTCGGCGAGTTCGTCGCCGAGGCCGAGGACCGCGGCGAAGGACGCTGCGTCCGGGGCGTGCTCGTCGAGGGCGGCGAGCGCCCGGTCGCCCCAGGAGCGGATGGTGTCGGCGGCGAAGGCGTCGCCGGGGACGTACACCGTGTGGACGGGCTGGCGGGTGCCGGGATCGCCCGGATAACGGCGCTCCAGCTCGGCGTCGACCGGCGCGAGCGAGGCGCTGATCTCCTCGCTGACGGCGCCCGCAAGGCTCGTCGCCACCGTCTCCTGCTGGCCCTGACCCATTCCACACCCTCCTGTTTTCCGTTGTGCGGAATCAATAATCCGCACTACGAAGCTATCCGTGGAGCTTCCCGGCGGTCAACACCTGTCCGCAGCCTGGGCCATCGGCCGGACCCGGACAAGCCGAGGCCCCCGTGACCGGTGCGGTCACGGGGGCCTGGCCCGGGCGGCCCCGGGAAGGGGCCGCGGGATCAGCCCTTGCGGGTCTTGATCTCCTCGGTGAGCTGCGGGACGACCTCGAAGAGGTCGCCGACGACGCCGTAGTCGACGAGGTCGAAGATCGGCGCCTCGGGGTCCTTGTTGACCGCGACGATGGTCTTCGAGGTCTGCATGCCGGCCCGGTGCTGGATCGCGCCGGAGATGCCGTTGGCGATGTAGAGCTGCGGCGAGACGGACTTGCCGGTCTGGCCGACCTGGTTGGTGTGCGGGTACCAGCCGGCGTCGACGGCGGCGCGGGAGGCACCGACGGCCGCGCCGAGCGAGTCGGCGAGCGCCTCGATGATCCCGAAGTTCTCCGCGCCGTTGACGCCGCGTCCGCCGGAGACCACGATCGCGGCCTCGGTCAGCTCCGGACGGCCCGTCGACTCACGCGCCGTGCGGCCGGTGATCCGGGTGCCGGTGGCCTGGCCGGAGAACGTCACGTCCAGGGCCTCGACCGCACCGGCGGCCGGGGCGGCCTCCACGGCGGCGCTGTTGGGCTTGACCGTGATGACCGGCGTGCCCTTGGAGACGCGGGACTTGGTGGTGAAGGAGGCGGCGAACACCGACTGGGTGGCCACCGGGCCCTCCGCGCCGGCCTCCAGGTCGACGGCGTCGGTGATGATGCCCGACCCGATGCGCAGCGCCAGACGGGCGGCGATCTCCTTGCCCTCCGCGGAGGAGGGGACCAGGACCGCGGCCGGGGACACGGCCTCGACGGCGGCCTGCAGCGCGTCCACCTTCGGCACGACCAGGTACTCGCCGTACTCGGCGGCCTCGTGGGTCAGGACCTTCACGGCGCCGTGCTCGGCGAGGGCGGCGGCGGTGCCGGAGGCGCCGGCACCCAGCGCGACGGCGACGGGCTCGCCGATGCGGCGGGCCAGGGTCAGCAGCTCCAGGGTGGGCTTGCGGACGGCACCGTCCACGTGGTCGACGTAGACGAGGACTTCAGCCATGGGACTTCTTCTCTCCTGCTTGCGACGGTTGAGGGAGGGGACGGCGGAGGGGGCTCAGATGAACTTCTGGCCCGCGAGGAACTCGGCGAGCTGCTTGCCGCCCTCGCCCTCGTCCTTGACGATCGTGCCCGCGGTCCGCGCGGGACGCTCCGCCGCCGACTCCACCACCGTGTACGCGCCCGCCAGGCCGACCTCGTCGGCCTCGATGTCCAGGTCCGACAGGTCCCAGGACTCCACCGGCTTCTTCTTCGCCGCCATGATCCCCTTGAAGGAGGGGTAACGCGCCTCGCCCGACTGGTCGGTCACCGAGACGACCGCCGGCAGCGACGCCTGGAGCTGCTCCGAGGCGGTGTCACCGTCGCGGCGGCCCGTGACGACGCCGTCCTCGACCGAGACCTCGGAGAGGAGGGTGACCTGCGGAACGCCGAGCCGCTCGGCCAGCAGCGCCGGCACCACGCCCATCGTGCCGTCGGTGGAGGCCATGCCGGAGATCACCAGGTCGTAGCCGGCCTTCTCGACCGCCTTGGCCAGCACCAGCGAGGTGCCGATCGCGTCCGTGCCGTGCACGTCGTCGTCCTCGACGTGGATCGCCTTGTCCGCCCCCATCGAGAGCGCCTTGCGCAGCGCGTCCTTCGCGTCCTCCGGGCCCACCGTCAGCACGGTCACCTCGGCGTCGTCCGCGTTCTCCGCGATCTGCAGGGCCTGCTCCACGGCGTACTCGTCCAGTTCGGAGAGCAGACCGTCCACGTCGTCCCGGTCGACGGTCAGGTCATCGGCGAAGTGCCGGTCGCCAGTGGCGTCGGGCACGTACTTCACAGTGACAACGATCCTCAAGCTCACGCCGGCTCTCCTACTGCATCGTCATTTCTGGGCTGCCTTCTTGCAGGCAGCATAGGCGCCTGAAGCGGCCGATCCCGGTCGGGGCGACCCCGCGCTCCGAGCGAGATATTACTCGCCAGTACACCCAGTTCCTTCCCGCTGAGCAAGCGCTTTGAACTGTGACCTTCGCAACGCAGCGTAACCGGAACTCGACCGTTCCGCGGACGGGCGCCGGGCGAGCGGCCGCGGACCGTCCGCTCAGTCGCGCAGGGCGCCGAAGCGGCCCTGGTGGTAGAGGAGCGGGCGGCCGGCGCCGGGGCAGTCGCCGAGGACGACCTCGGCGATCACGATGCGGTGGTCGCCCGCCGGGACCCGTCCCACGACCCGGCAGACCAGCCACGCGAGGACACCGTCGAGCACCGGGACCCCCTGCGGCCCGTCGCGCCAGGCGGTGGGCTCCCCGAAGCGGTCGGCGCCGCTGCGGGCGAACGTGGCGGCCAGTTCCTCCTGGTGCTCACCGAGTATGTGCACGCCGACGTGCTCGGCGCCGGACACGGCCGGCCAGCTGGAGGCGCCGGTGCCGATCCCGAAGGAGATCATCGGCGGCTCGGCGGAGACGGAGGTCAGAGAGGTGGCGGTGAAGCCGACCGGTCCCCGCGCACCGCGCGCGGTGATCACCGCCACGCCCGCCGCGTGCCGCCGGAAGGCGGAGCGCAGCAGGTCGGGTGAGGCAGGCCGGATGGTGCCGGGAGTGACGAGGTCGGACGGGACCGTCATGGAGTTGTCCTTCTGCTGGTGGGACGCGCGGGAACCGTGGCTGTTCAACAGCCCGGACAGCGCGCTCTCACGCCGCGGGCCGGGAGCGCCGCCCCCTGGCGCCGGCCGGGAAGAAGGAGTTCTCGAGGCATACGGTCAGGCTGACGATAGGTGGCGGGTGCAGTCAAGTACGTACCACACGGGACCTGAATCACCCTCGTGCGCACGGGACTCACAGCGCCTCCCCCAGGGCCGCGACGACGTCCGCCGTACGGGGCTGCCCGGTGGCGCGCCGCACGATGCGTCCCTGCGCGTCGAGGACCAGCACGGTGGGGGTCTTTTGGACGTCCAGCTCGCGGACGAGCGCCAGGCGGTCCTCGGCGTCGATCTCGACGTGGGCGACGCCCGGGACCATGCGGGCCACCTCGCCGAGGACCCTTCGGGTCGCCCGGCAGGGTGCGCAGAAGGCGGTGGAGAACTGCACCAGCGTGGCGCGTTCGCCCAGTTCCCGCCCCAACTCGGCCGCGCCCAGCCGCTTGTGGGTCTCCGGTCCGCGCACGCGTACCCTCCCGTTCCGCCGTCCCTTGCCGTCATCCTGCTCCGCTCCGCTTCAGCGCGCGCGGGCCCGCGGAGATTCCCGGCCGGCGGCGGGGGCGCCCCGGACGGCCGATCGACGTGACGAGGATCTCGCCGGTGACGGGCACGTGGACTGGCTCCCCGGCCGTTCTTGGGGCACGATCTGCGACATGCCGTAAACCTACGGCTGCGTAACTTCCGCCGGGAGTTCCCCCTTCCCTGGCAGACAGAAGGGTCCACCCCGCCCATGGCCGAGCTTGTCTACCGTCCCGTGATCGGTTTCGCCCGCACCATGTTCAAGGTGTGGGACCTCAAGATCGACTGCCGGGGTTCGGAGAACGTACCGCGTCAGGGCGGCGCGGTGCTGGTGAGCAATCACATCAGCTACCTGGACTTCATCTTCAACGGTCTGGCGGCCCTGCCGCAGAAGCGCCTGGTCCGTTTCATGGCCAAGGAGTCGGTGTTCCGGCACCGGATCTCGGGTCCGCTGATGCGCGGCATGAAGCACATCCCGGTCGACCGCGCCCAGGGCGAGGCGGCCTATGCACACGCGCTGGACTCGCTGCGCTCGGGAGAGGTGATCGGCGTCTTCCCCGAGGCCACCATCTCGGAGTCCTTCACCCTCAAGAGCTTCAAGTCCGGTGCCGCGCGGCTGGCCCAGGAGGCGGGGGTGCCGCTGATCCCGATGGCGGTGTGGGGCACGCAGCGGCTGTGGACCAAGGGGCACCCGCGCAACTTCAGGCGCAGCCACACGCCCGTCACGGTCCGTGTGGGCGAAGCGGTCGAGGCCCCGCGCGACCAGTACGCGGGGGCCATCACCCGCCGGCTGCGCGAGCGCGTCCAGGAACTGCTGGAGGCCGCCCAGCGCGCCTATCCGGTGCGTCCGAGGAACCCGGAGGACACCTGGTGGATGCCCGCGCACCTGGGCGGCACGGCTCCCACTCCCGAACAACTGCGGACGGCGGCCGCGCTCTGACGCCTGATCAGTGGTGCCCCGGCCGCCGAGCGATCTAAACTGACGGTCCGCCGGGTCACCGCGGACTTCGCGCGCCGGCCGGGACCGGCCGGCGCGTACAAGGGGACGGGGGATGTCCATGGTCTCGCTCGCCGTCATGTTCGGCCTGCTCGCCGGGGTCGCGACGTGCCTGGTCGTCGTGCTGCTGCGCCGACGCAACGGTTCCACCAAGAACGCGGAGGGTCTGCTCATCGAGCAGGCCAGCCGGATCCAGGCCCAGCGGGACCGCTCCTCCTACAGCACGCTGGCGATGCACAACACCACGCCGACCATGAGCGACCAGTACCGCCGCCCCTGAGAGCGCCGGACAGAAGGGGAGTCCGACCGGCCGGGCGTCCCTCGTGTTCAAAGCCCGGTGACTCAGGACACGGAGCACGGTTCGCGTACGGTGATCCGTGCGCCCGGGCTGAACTTCTCCAGCAGTTCGGCGAGTTCGCCGGCGGCGCGGACGACGTCGGCCACGGGCATCGGGGCCAGGCTCTCCAGCAGGAAGAGGCCGGAGGTCGTCCGCTCGGTGAGACGGGTGCGCGGGCCCTGGCGCCAGTTCCAGCGGCGGCAGGTGACGCCGGCCTCGTCGCGCCACACCACTTCGCCGGCGTCGGGGTGCTCGACGACCTCCTCACCGCCCGCGACGGTCACGAACTCCTCCTCGCCGCCGGCCCGCACCAGGCTCATGCCGCCCCGGATCCGGTCGAGGTCCTCGCCCCCGACGGGGATCAGGTGGGCGACACTGACGGCGTTGTAGAGGTCGACGAGGACGTTGATGCGGGGCAGCCCCGCGTCGGACAGGGCGCGCTTGGCCAGCGCCTCGGCCGAGTTCCGGGTGCGCGACGGCTTGGACCCGAACGCCGTGTACGTCTCGCGCCAGGCGGCCATGTGCGGGTCCTCGTGCGGGGCACGCCCGTCCAGGCGCAGGGCCAGGCGGCGGGCCGCGTCGTCGAGGAGCGCGGCGCCGGCCTCCGTGCTGGGGCCGTTGACCAGGCCGTGCGCCTCGACGGCCACGTGGGTGAAGCCGGGCGCGAGGGCGCGCACCTCTTCGGACACGGTGAGTGTGAGCGTCATGGTCTCTCCGCCTCGTACATCACAGTTCGCTGGGGAGCGCTGCGGACAGCGCGGCCCGGTCGGGGGCGGCCTGGAGCGCACTCAGCACGACCGGATGAGGTTCAGCGTACAGTACCGGATAGTCCATCTCATTCGACTCCGGGTCCGGTACCCAGGCCAGCCGCTCCCCTGTCAGTGAGAACCGCGCGTCGACACCGGGCTTGTTGCCGCGCGGGTCCTGCCGGTGCCAGGCGCCGCGGAACCGGACGGCGACGAGTCCGTGCAGGGCGTGTCCGGCGCCGTCGTCCCGGACGAGCCTCTGGTAGCACAGCGCCGTGGGGATGTCCTCGGCGCGCAGCAGGGCGGCGAGGGCGTGCGCCTTGGCGTGGCAGATGCCGGTGCGCAGCCGCAGGACGTCGGAGGCCCGCCAGGTGACGCGCGGGTCCCCCGAGTCCTGCGAGTGCGGGATGGTGTCGCGCACGAACTCGTACGCGGACCGCGCATAGGCATACGAGTCGGCCACGCCCTCGGCGAGCCGGGCGGCGACCTCGCGGACCACCGGGTGATCGTGGTCGATCGCCTTGTCGGCGGCCAGATAGGCGGACAGGTCAGAGGTGTGCTGGATCAGCTCCATGGCCGCAGAGCATAGGAATGCGATCACTCAGCAGTCAATGACTTTCCGAGTGATCGCATAACTATGCACGCTTCCGGGATGCCGTGCGCCCGTCTCGCTCTAGTGGCGCGCCATCTCCTCCTTGAGCGCCGCCACGAACGCGTCCACGTCGTCCTCCGTGGTGTCGTACGAGCACATCCAGCGCACGACCCCCGCGGACTCGTCCCAGAAGTAGAAGCGGAAGCGCTTCTGCAGGCGCTCGCTCACCGCGTGCGGCAGCTTGGCGAAGACGCCGTTGGCCTGGACGGGGTAGCAGATCTCCACCCCGTGCACGGCCCGTACGCCCTCGGCGAGCCGCTGCGCCATCTCGTTGGCGTGCCGGGCGTTGCGCAACCACAGGTCCTTGGCGAGCAGGGCCTCCAGCTGCACCGAGACGAAGCGCATCTTGGAGGCGAGCTGCATGCTCATCTTGCGGATGTGCTTCATGCGGCGGACGGCGCCCTGGTCGAGGACGACGACCGCCTCACCGAACATGGCGCCGTTCTTCGTCCCGCCCAGGGAGAGGATGTCGACGCCGACGGCGTTGGTGAAGGTCCGCATGGGGACGTCCAGGGAGGCGGCCGCGTTGGCTATCCGGGAGCCGTCCAGGTGCACCCTCATGCCGTGGGCGTGGGCGTGCTCGCAGATCGCCCGGATCTCCTCGGGCGTGTAGAGCGTGCCCAGCTCCGTGCTCTGGGTGATCGAGACGACCTGCGGCATCGCGCGGTGCTCGTCCTCCCAGCCGAACGCCTGCCGGTCGATCAGCTCGGGAGTGAGCTTGCCGTCCGGGGTGGGCACGGTGTGCAGCTTCAGGCCGCCCATGCGCTCGGGGGCGCCGCCCTCGTCGACGTTGATGTGCGCGCTCTCCGCGCAGATCACCGCGCCCCAGCGGTCGGTGACGGCCTGCAGCGCGACGACGTTGGCGCCGGTGCCGTTGAACACCGGGAACGCCTCGGCGCTCGCCCCGAAGTGGCTGCGGACGATCCGCTGGAGGTGGTCGGTGTACTCGTCCTCGCCGTAGGAGACCTGGTGCCCGCCGTTGGCCAGGGCCAGGGCGGCGAGCACCTCGGGGTGGACACCGGCGTAGTTGTCGCTGGCGAAGCCGCGGACCTCGGGGTCGTGACGGCGGCGCGCGTCGGTCTTGGCAGGGTTCACGGCTGCTCGGTCAGCCACAGACGTTTTCCGTTCACTTCCGCGGCGGGCTTGCTCCAGACGCCGGTGATGGCCTCGGCGAGGTCCTTGACGTCCGTGAAGCCCGCGAACTTCGCGTTGGGACGCTCGGCGCGCATCGCGTCGTGCACCAACGCCTTCACCACCAGGATCGCAGCCGCCGACGTCGGTCCCTCGGCGCCCTCCGCCTTCCCGGCCTTGCGGAAGTAGTCCGCCATGGCCAGCGTCCAGGCCTCGGCGGCGGCCTTGGCGGCGGAGTAGGCCGCGTTGCCCGCCGTGGGCCTGCTGGCACCCGAGGCGCTGATCAGCACGTACCGGCCGCGCTCGCTGCGCTGGAGCGCCTCGTGGAAGGCCAGGGAGGTGTGCTGCACGGTCTTGACGAGCAGCAGCTCCAGGAAGTCCCAGTCGTCCAGGCTGGTCTTGGTGAACGTCTCGCTGCCGCGCCAGCCGCCCACGAGGTGGACCAGGCCGTCGACGCGCCCGAAGTCCTTCTCGACGTGCGCCGCCCAGTCCCGGGTGGACTTGAGGTCGAGCAGGTCGACGGTGTCGCCGGTGACGCTCGCGCCGCCGGAGGCGTAGCGGGCCGCGTCCACGGCCTCGGAGAGCCGCTGGGGGTCGTTGTCCGCCCCGACGACGGTCGCGCCCGCCTCGGCGAGCCTGAGCAGCGTCGCCCGGCCGGCGGGTCCGCCCGCGCCGGCCACCGCGATCACCGCACCGCTGAGAGCCCCGTTGCCCGCCATCTTCTTCGCCTCCGTAGGAGCAGTGTTCTGGACGCGGTCGCTCACGCGGCGACCCGCTCGGCGCTGTCGGCCGTGATGCCCTTGGTGGAGGCGATCACGTTCTTCAGCTTCTTGGACAGTGCCTCGTAGAACATGCTGAGCGGAAACTCGTCCGGAAGCACGTCATCGACCAGCTTGCGCGGCGGCTGGGTCAGGTCCAGGGCGTCGGGGCCCTTGGCCCACCGGGAGGCCGGGTGCGGGGCGAGGTAGGTGGCGACCAGCTCGTACCCGGCGAACCAGTGCACCAGTTTCGGGCGGTCGATGCCGTCGCGGTACAGCTTCTCGATCTCGGCGCACAGCTGGTTGGTGACCTGCGGGGCGCGCTCCCAGTCGATGGAGAGCTTGTTGTCGGTCCAGCGCACCACGTCGTGCCGGTGCAGGTACGCGAAGAGCAGCTGGCCGCCCAGGCCGTCGTAGTTGCGCACGCGCTCGCCGGTGACCGGGAAGCGGAACATGCGGTCGAAGAGGACCGCGTACTGCACGTCACGGGCCTGCGGGACGCCGTCGGCCTCCAGCTTCACGGCCTCCTTGAAGGCGGTGAGGTCGCAGCGCAGTTCCTCCAGGCCGTACATCCAGAACGGCTGGCGCTGCTTGATCATGAAGGGGTCGAACGGCAGGTCGCCGTGGCTGTGGGTGCGGTCGTGGACCATGTCCCACAGGACGAACGCCTCCTCGCAGCGCTTCTGGTCGTCGACCATGGCGGCGATGTCGTCGGGCAGTTCCAGGCCCAGGAGGCCGACGGCCGCGGCGGTCACCCGGCGGAAGCGGGCGGCCTCGCGGTCGCAGAAGATGCCGCCCCAGGAGAATCGTTCCGGCGCCTCGCGCACGGCGATGGTCTCGGGGAAGAGCACGGCGGAGTTGGTGTCGTAGCCCGCCGTGAAGTCCTCGAAGGTGATGCCGCAGAAGAGCGGGTTGTCGTAGCGGGTGCGCTCCAGCTCGGCCAGCCAGTCCGGCCAGACCATGCGCAGCACGACCGCCTCCAGGTTGCGGTCCGGGTTGCCGTTCTGCGTGTACATCGGGAAGACGACCAGGTGCTGGAGGCCGTCCGCGCGGTGGGCCGCGGGCTGGAAGGCGAGCAGCGAGTCCAGGAAGTCCGGCACCTGGAAGCCGTCGCCGGCCCAGCGGCGCAGGTCCGCCACGAGCGCGCGGTGGTAGGCGGCGTCGTGCGGCAGCAGCGGGGACAGTTCCTCGACGGCGCCGCTCACGCGGCGCACCGCGGCTTCGGCGTCCTCGCGGGCGGGCGCGCCCTCGCGGTCGAAGTCTATGGAGCCGTCCTTCGACTGCCATGGCCGGATCTGCTCCACGGCATCCTTGAGCACGGGCCACGCCGGGTGCTCGACCACCCTGCTCACCGGAGGGACATGCCCCTCCGCACCCACCTGCACAAGAATTTCCGTCATGACCCATCCTCCACGGGAGAAGCTCGCGTAAGAAGACCGTATACATATGAGCTTTCTTCCAGCAAGGGCGCCCTCCGGAAATTATCCTGCCGACGCTCACCTTCGCCGGTCATTTTCCTGTCCGACACCCGTATGGCGGCGGCTACCCCAGGCCTGCCGGGTGATGCGTGCCAGGGATCCGCGGGGGCGGTTTCCGGCCTCGCGAGCAGGGCCGGCCCGGCGGCACCCCCGTTCGGCCCGGCGGCGCACCCACGTTCGGCCCGCTCCGCCGGCCCGCTCGGTCAACGTCCCGAGGACTCGCCCACGCAGGGGTGACCGCCCGGGCCGCCCCGGCCCCGCCACTGCCCGGCCGTCACCCCACTGCCCCGTGTACGCACGGGTGCATCGCGACTGCGGACCGTTAGGCTGCGGCACTGCCGCGTGGACGACGAGGTCCCGGTCCGCGGGCGAGCCGAGCCGCCGTCGACGGAAGCGAGTTGAACCTTGAACTTCCTTACCATCGGTCACCGCGGGGTCATGGGTGTGGAGCCCGAGAACACCCTCCGTTCCTTCGTCGCCGCCCAGCAGGCCGGCCTCGACGCCGTCGAACTCGATCTGCACCTGAGCAAGGACGGCGCGCTCGTCGTCATGCACGACCCCGAAGTGGACCGCACGACCGACGGCAGCGGCCCGATCGCCGACAAGACCCTCGCGGAGCTGCGGGCGCTCGACGCGGGCCTCGGTGAGCGGATCCCGGTCTTCGAGGAGGTGCTCGACGCCGTCCACATGCCCGTGCAGGCCGAGATCAAGGACGTGGCGGCGGCGAAGGCGCTCGCCGAGGTGATGCGCCGCCGCGACCTCGTGGGCCGCGTCGAGGTGCTGTCCTTCCACGACGAGGCGATCGCCGAGATCGCCCGCCTGGTCCCCGGCGCGCGCACCGCGCTGGTCGCCGAGCGCTACGGCACCGAGGTCGTCGAGCGCGCCACCGCGGCCGGCGCGGGCACCCTCGTGCTCGACATCCGCAGGCTCACCCTGGAGATCGTCGAGCACGCGCGCGCGGCGGACCTGCGGATCATCGGGTGGGTGGTGAACACCCTGGACCACCTGCGCCTGGTCCGCGCCCTGGAACTGGACGGCGCCACCACCGACTACCCGGAGATCAAGCGCACCGGCCGCTTCACCGCGTAGCGGGCGGCCCGCGCGGGGTTCACGCCCCCTGCGCGAGCGGCTTGACGAGCAGCTCGAACTCCAGGTCGTCGCGCTGCGGAACGCCGAAGCGCTCGTCGCCGTACGGGAAGGGGCTCATCCGCCCCGTACGGCGGTAACCGCGCCGCTCGTACCAGGCGATCAGATCCTCACGCACGGAGATCACCGTCATGTGCATCTCCGTGACGCCCCAGGTCGCGCGGGCCTGCCGCTCCGCCTCGGCGATGATCACCTTGCCGAGACCGGCGCCCTGCAGGGCGGGGCTGACCGCGAACATGCCGAAGTAGGCGTGGTCACCGCGGTGCTCGAGCTGGCAGCAGGCGACCACGCGGCCCTCCCGCTCGACGGCCAGCAGCCTGCTGTCGGGGGTCTTGATCACGGCCAGCACGCCCTCCGGGTCGGTGCGCTGCCCGTGCAGGATGTCCGCCTCGGTGGTCCACCCCGCCCGGCTGGCGTCGCCGCGGTACGCCGACTCGATCAGCGCCACCAGCGTGTCGACGTCTGCGTCGGTGGCGTCGCGGAAGACCGGTGCGGTGGCGGCGGTGTCCATGGGATGTGCCTCTCGGGTCTTGTCTCGGGCGCGGCGGGGCAGGCACGAGGGTAACCCCCGCCGGACAGGGCGGGGTCTCCCGCCCGGATCAGGGGCGTAGGGACGGCGCCGGTGCCGGGGACGCGAGGGGGCACGGCGACGGGGGCGTCTCCCACGCCATTCAGGCCCGGAGAGTCCGGGGGACGGTGCCAGTGCCCGCGAGCCCGGCAGGGTCCGGACGGAACCGAACGGGAGGTCCTAAGCTCCGGGCATGGTGCACGTACTCAGCAGCCGGACGCTGATCCGGCCCACTGATCCCGAGCGCTCCCGCGCCTTCTACGGCGAGCGGCTGCGGCTGCCCGTCTACCGCGAGTTCGGCACGGGCCCCGAGCGCGGCACGGTCTACTTCCTCGGAGGTGGCTTCCTGGAGCTGTCGGGCCGCGCCGAGACACCACTCTCCCCCGGGATCCGGCTGTGGCTCCAGGTCGAGGACCTGGCCGCGGCCCACGACGAGCTGCGGGCCGCCGGGGTCGAGATCGTCCGCCCGCCGGTGCGGGAGCCCTGGGGGCTGATCGAGATGTGGATCGCCGATCCGGACGGCATCCCGCTCGTGCTCGTCGAGGTGCCCGCCGAGCACCCGCTGCGCCACCGGCCGGGCATCTGACCCGTTCCCGGCCGTACGAGTCCCGCTGGCCACCGTCGGTGACCGGGGATAGCGTTCTGGTGGTGGGGGCCGAGCCTTCCCGGAGGAGTGTCATGGAGTTCGACAAGCCGGTGATCGGCGGCCCCTGCTGGGCGGAGCTGGGGACCAGTGACCTGGAAGCGGCCAAGCGGTTCTACGGCGAGCTGTTCGGCTGGCACTGCGACGAGCCGGACGCCCGGCCGGAGCTGCGCGGCTACACCGTCGTGCGCCTGGGGAACGCGGCGGTGGCCGGGCTCGGCCCGCTGTACCGGCCGACCCAGCCGGTCGCCTGGAACGTCTCGTTCGCCGTCGCCGACGCCGACGCGGCCACGAACCGGGTGGCGCAGGCCGGCGGGACGGTGATCCGAGGCCCCATGGACATCTTCGACGAAGGCCGCCGGACCGTGGCGCTCGACCCGTCCGGCGCGGCCTTCCAGATCTGGCAGGCCAAGGGCTTCGCCGGCGCCGGGGTGTTCAACCGGCCCGGATCACTGGGCTGGGTGGAGCTGGCGACCAGGGACGTCAAACGGGCCAGGGACTTCTACACGACGGTGTTCGGCTGGAGCGTCAACGTTTCCGAGTGGTACACGCAGTGGGGCATGCACGGCATGGACTTCGGCGGTGTCACCGCGGTGCACGAGCGCTTCCCGGCCGATGTGCCGCCGCACTGGCTGCCCTACTTCGCCGTCGAGGACGTCGACGGGACCGCGGAGGTGGCGGCGGGGGCCGGGGCCAGTGCCCTCCAGGAGCCCGTCACCGTCGCGCACGGGCCGCGCATCGCGGTGCTGCGCGACCCGCAGGGCGCGGCCTTCGGCGTCTACCAGGGCGGGGACGAGGACTGACGACGAGGACCGAGGCCCGCCGGCCGCCGGGCCGCGTCGCCCGCGCCCTCAGACCCCGGGGACGCCGGGGCGGCCCTCCAGACGCGTGAGCAGCTCGCCCAGCAGTTCGGCCAGCTCACCGCGCCCGTCCCCGTCCAGGGCGCCGAGCACGGTCCGTTCGTACGCCAGCTGGTCCGGCAGCAGGCCGTCGACGAGCTCCCGGCCCGCGTCCGTGAGGCGCAGATGGGCGACCCGGCGGTCCCGGGTGTCGCCGCGCCGCTCCACCAGACCGCGTTCGGTGAGCTGTTTGAGCCGTTTGGTGACGGCGGCGCCCGAGGAGAAGGTCTCCCGGGCCAGCTCGCTCGGCGTCAGTTCGTGGCCGGTCCGCCGCAGCGCGCCGAGCAGGTCGAACTCCGGCCGGCTGAGCCCCGCCCGGCGCAGCGGCGCGTCCTCCGCCTGCTGGAGGAGGGCGGCGCAGCGGTTGATCCGGCCGATGATCTCCATCGGCGCCGTGTCCAGGTCGGGGTGGACCGCCCGCCACTGCCGGACGACCCCCGCGACGGTGTCGTCCCGGACGGCGGCGCCCGCCCGAGCCGTGGGAGTGGCCGGGGCGGAACCGGCGGCCGACGGCACGGGAGCGGCCGGTGCCGCCGGGCCGGCGGGGGCCGGGGGTTCCGCTGGAACGTGCGCGCGGCCGGCGGGGGCCGGGTCGGCAGGGACGGGCGCGGCATCGGAGGGGGCCGGAGGTTCGGCGGGAACGTGCGCGCGGCCGGCGGGTGCTGAACCGGTGGCCGGGGACGGCTCCGTGGTCCCGGACGGGGCCGTGGGGTCCGCCTCCGCGGGGCCGGAGCCGCGGGATGTGTCCCGGGGGCCCGCTTCCGTGGGTGCCGGTCGTCCGTTGCTCGCCGTCATGGCCGTGCGTCCTCCGTCGTCCTGCCCGTGCTCGCCGCCGGGGTGTGCAGGCCCAGGCGTCGTACCGTCGCGGCGAGCGTACGGTGTGCCGACTGCTCGGTGAGCACGACCCGCTCCTGGGGCAGGGCGCGCTGCCACCACTCGCCCGACGCGGCGTCGACGGTGGCGCGCAGATCCACCAGGGCCGCGGCCAGGCTCCGCCGGGCGGACTCGAGCGCGGCGGGGCCGGGCCGGGGTTCGGCGAGCAGCCGCGCGGCCCGCTCGCGGGCGCGGTCGACGGCGCTCAGCGCGTGTCCGATGCGGTCCCCCGCCCGCCGGTTGGTGACGGCCACGGCGGCGACGAAGCCGACCAGCGCGCCGACGACGGTGTCCACGGCCCGCTCGGTCATCAGCTCGCCCGCCGGGTGCTGCCCGGCGAACTCGGTGACCAGCAGGGCCATGGGCGTCACGCAGATGCTGCCGAGCCAGTAGTTGCGGCCCATCAGGGCCTCGGCGCCGAAGTTGAGGGCCACGCACATCAGGACGAGGGCCACGCCGCTGGTGTGGGCCAGCGGCGTGATCGCGGCGAAGACGAGGACGCCGACCAGGTTGCCGACGACGCGCTGGACCCCGCGGCTCCAGGTCAGCGTCACGTTCGCCTGGTAGAGGGAGGCCGCGGTGACCAGGGCCCAGTAGGGGCGGCCGATGCCGAGGGCGAGGGAGGCGTACCCGGCGAGCGCGCAGCCGAGCGCGGTCCGCACGGCGATCGGGGTGAGCGGGGCGAGCCGGCTCCGCCAGGAGCGGCGCGGGGCGTCGGCCTCGGCGTCCAGGCCGAGGATCTCCTCCGTGGCCGCCGCCGTCTCGCCGGTGTGCGGGATCGGTCCGTTGCCGCGCAGCTCACGTGCCCAGTTCCGCAGCCGCTCGGGGTCGGTGTCGGCGGGGGCGGCCAGGGCGACCTCGGCGCGGATGACGAGCTGGGCCAGGGCGCGCCGGGACCGCGACCGGGAACCGGTCGCCGGCAGCGCCTGCCAGGCGGCCTGCACGGCGGCGGCCGCGGCGGCACGCGTGCGGGCGTGGCTCTCGCCGGTCCCGCCCGTGGCCGCGTACGCGGCGGCGGCGTTCAGCGCCTGCGCGGTGGCGCGGCGTTCCGGGCCGTGGGGGCGCACCAGGCCGGGCGCCATGCCGACCAGCCACGCCCAGACCGCCGCGGCGGCCGCCAGCCCCATGTGGGCCGGGACCTGTCCGAGCGTCTGCGGGGCGAAGAGGGAGGCGGAGCTGATGAAGGTGAGGACGACGTTGCCGGGCGGGCCCACCCGGGTCGCGTCGCACAGGGCCTTCTGCGCCGCGGCCATGACGGCGCCCACGGCGACCAGGACGACGGTGTCGCGGGTGAGCGAGGCGGTGACCAGGGAGACCGCGAGGCCGCCGAGCATGCCGAGCACCACCCAGGCCAGCACCCGGGCGCGCACGGCGTAGGGGCGGTTGTGGGCGTACAGGGCGCAGAGCGATCCCGCCATCGTGTACATGGCGAGGTCGAGCCGGCCGAGGGCGAGCAGGGTGAGGTTCGGCGGCGCGACGGAGATCACCGAGCTGAGTGCGGGCTTGAACCAGATGTCGGAGGGACGGCCGAGCCGCAGCGCACCGGTGAGCGGGAGGCGCCGGACGGCACGGCGCGCGGGCGCGGAAGAAGGGGGCGTGGGGGCGGGTGTCGGGCTGACGGGCGCACTGCTCATACCCATAAGGTTAGCAGGTGTTTTACTCGTAAAATAGTAATCGCGGGCAGTCGTCGGAAGCCGGCTCGGTCCTCCCGCCGCCCGCACGCTCCCCGCGCACGCTCCCCCTGTACCTCCTTGCGCTCGTGTGCGCACCGAGTGTGGTGGGCATCGCTTGACCGACCGGAGGGCCGCCGATCGCGCGGTCCGGACCTGCGAGCGGGAGGTGGGCGGGTGCACGGACCGGCTTCGCCCGGCTGGTTGCTGGTCGCGCTGTGCGCGGCGACCGGGGCCTACTGTCTGCTGCGGATGCGCAGCCCTGTCGAGGAGCAGCGCCGCGCCGCGGGCGGCGAGGCGCTCATGGGCTTCGGGATGGCCGTCATGGCCGTGCCCGCGGCGGTGTTCAGCCCGCCCGCCTGGGCGTGGCCCCTCTACGCCGGGGTCTTCGGCGTCGCGGCGGTGCGGGCGCTGTGGTGGGCGCGCACCAGCGCGCACCACCTGCACCATCTGGTGGGCGCCGCCGCCATGGTCTACATGTCCGTGGCGATGGCTCTCGCGCCGGGCACCCACCACCACGCGCACGGCGGCTCGGGCGTGCCCGTCGTCACCGGCGTCCTGCTGCTGTACTTCGCCGGATACGTCCTGGTGAGCGGCGCACGGCTGGTCCCGGCCACGGCGGGGCCGCAGGGCTCCGGCGCCCCCACCGGCGGCGGCCCGGCCGGCGGGCCGACGGGCTGGGGCGACCGGCCGGAACTGGCGCAGGCGTGCCGGCTGTCGATGGGGCTGGCGATGGTGGCGATGCTGCTGACCATGTGAGGCGCGGTGCCGGGGGATCCGGACACGCCGTGGTCTGCGTCACTTGCCGCGCGGAGTCGTACCCCTGAGCGGGTGGCCGCTCATAGGGTGATCGCATGATGGTGCCCGCGCTCCTGTTGCTGCTCGGCGCGCTGACCGCCGTCGCCGCGCCCCGACTGCTCGCCCGGGCCGACTGGCCGGACCGTGAGCCGGTGGTCGCCCTGTGGGTGTGGCAGTGCGTGGTGGCCGCCGTTCTGCTGTGCTGCGCGCTGTCGATGATCCTGAGCGCCGCTGCGGCCTGGCAGGAGGTGCGCGGGCACGTGTTCGCCTCGGCTCCGCGTCCGGTGGTGGAGGCCTACGCCCTCGGCGCGGCCGGCGCCTGGGCGCCGACGACGGCGGTGGCCCTCGCCTGCGGCGGCGTGTGGAGTGCCGCGATGCTGGTCCGTGAAGTCGTACGAGCACGTACGCGGCGCCGTCGGCGGCGCGTCGAACTCCTCGTCCGCGCCCCGCTGCTGCCCGGCGAGGACGCGGGCGCGGAGCGGCTGGTCGTCCTGGAGGGCGAGCGGCCGGAGGCCTGGTGGCTGCCCGGGGCGGCGCCCCGGCTGGTGGTGACGACCGCCGCGCTGCGCCGCCTGAAGGGGCGTCAGCTCGATGCCGTCCTCGCGCACGAACAGGGTCACGCCCGGGCCCGGCACGACTGGCTGCTGCACTGCTCGGCGGCGCTGGCGGACGGTTTCCCGCAGGTGCCGGTGTTCGCCGCGTTCCGCGACGAGATGCACCGCCTGGTGGAACTCGCCGCCGACGACATGGCCTCGCGCCGCTTCGGCCGGCTCACCACCGCTCTCGCCCTGGTCGAACTCAACGAGGACCGCGGTGTCTTCGGCCCCTGCCCCACCCCGCAGGCGCATGTGCCGCACCGGGTGCACCGTCTGCTCACTCCCCCGGACCGGCTCACCGCGGCCCGCCGGGTGCGCCTGACGGCCGTGGCGTCGCTCGTGCCGGTGGTCCCGGTGCTGGTGACGCTGGTCCCCGGCCTGCGCGCCCTGGGCTGAGGCGCCCCGGCACGGCGTCCGCGGACCCCGCGCCCGGTCCGGATCCCGCACTCCGGATCCGGGGCCCCGGATCCGGCATCCCGCGTCCGCCCGGCCTCGCGCCCCCGCCTGTCCCGCCCCTCTGTCCCACCTCCACCCCTGCATCTGTCCCCTGCCCCCTGTCCCCCCGTCCCCCTGCGCTCGCTCCGCTCCCTGTATCCGCTGCCGTCACATCCCGCCCCCGTCCCCGCACCCCCGGACATCGCGTCATGCGCTCCGCATCCGCCGCCCCTCCGCCCCGCCCGCAGGACCCCCGCACCCCCGGGCCGCGTACCACCGCGGTCCGTGCGGCCCTCGGGCTCGGTCTGTGTTCCGCGCTCCTGCTGGTCCTGGTCGCCCTGCGGTGGCATCCGCTGACCGCTCTCGATGCGGCCGTGGCCCGCACCGCCCACCGGTGGGCGGTGGGCGATCAAGCCTTCACTCACGTGTGCCGCGTCCTCACCGACTGGGTGTGGGACCCGCTGACCATGCGTCTGCTGTGCGCGGTGAGCGCCGTGTGGCTCGTATGGCGGCGCGCGGCCTGGCGGACGGCGCTGTGGCTGGTGATGTGGTGCACCTTCGGCACGCTGCTGCAGCAGGGCCTGAAGGCTGCGGTCGGCCGGCCCCGCCCGGTGTGGCCCGATCCGGTGGACTCCGCCCAGTACGCGGCCTTCCCCTCGGGGCACGCCATGACCGCGACGGTGGTCTGCGGCCTGCTCGTGCGCCTGCTCCACCAGTGCGGTGCCGGACGCGGGCCACGGCGTGCCGCCCTGGGGGTGGCCGGAATCTCGGTCGCCGGTGCCGGACTGACCCGCGTCTGGCTGGGCGTCCACTGGCCTTCCGACGTCCTGGGCGGCTGGCTGCTCGGTGCGGCCGTGGTGGCCGTGGCGTCCGCCCTCCCCGACGGGTGGTCCCCGCGCGCACAGTGAGCGATGATCACCCCCATGGCCAAGACCGCTGTGCTCTTCGACTTCTCCGGCACCCTCTTCCGCATCGAGTCCACCGAGTCCTGGCTGCGCGCGGTGCTGGACGCGACGGATCTGCCGCTCAGCGAGCGGGAGTTGACCGAGGCGGCCCGCGGACTGGAGGAGGCGGGCGCCCTGCCGGGCGGGGCGGAGCCGGTGCGGGTCCCCGAGGAGCTGGCCGGGCTGTGGCAGGTCAGGGACCGCAGCGCCGAACAGCACCGCGCCGCGTACACCGGCATGTCCCGTCGAGTGAGCCTGCCCGACCCGGCGTTGCACGACGCGCTGTACGACCGGCACCGGACGCCGCAGGCCTGGGCCCCCTACCCCGACGCGCCGGAGGTGCTGCGCACCCTGCGTGAACGCGGTGTCGCGGTGGGCGTGGTGAGCAACATCGGCTGGGACCTGCGTCCGGTGTTCCGCGCCCACGGCCTGGACGCCTATGTCGACACGTACGTCCTGTCGTACGAGCACGGCATCCAGAAGCCGGACCCGCGACTGTTCGCGATGGCCTGCGCGGCGCTCGGCGCGGAACCGGAGGACGTGCTGATGGTGGGCGACAGCCGGGAGGCCGACGGCGGCGCGGCGGCCCTGGGGTGCGCGGTGCACTTCGTGGATCACCTGCCGGTCGCGGAGCGCCCGGACGCGCTGCGGCCCGTGCTCGACCTGGCGGGCCGGCCCCGGCCGGGGGGCGCGTGAGGCGAGAGCCGGCCGGTACGGGTCCGGCCGGGACCCGACCTGCGCCCGGCCGGGAAGGCGTCGCTGCCGGCCGGGCGAGAAAGTAGCCTGAGTAAACCAATGGGTGATGAGGGTGCCCGTCTCGGACGATCCCCCGCGTCGCCCGAGACGGGCGCGCAGCCCGACCACGCCCCCGTGCCAAGGCCGGCCTGCTCGCGTTGAGTATAGTTGGCTGGCAGCCAGTCAACGCAGGAGTTACAGGATGTCCCCGCGAAGCGCTTCGGTCAATGAAGAGTTGCGACGGCGTTCCCGGGAGCGGCTGCTGCAGGCGGCGGTCGAACTCGTGGGCGAGCACGGCTACGACGCGACGACCCTCGGGGACATCGCCGACCGCGCGGGTTCGGCGCGCGGCCTGGTCTCGTACTACTTCCCCGGCAAGCGCCAGTTGGTGCAGTCCGCCGTGCACCGTCTGATGCACCGCACGCTGGAGGAGGCGCTGGAGCGCGAGCCGCGCACCGAGGACGGCCGCGAGCGGATGGCACGGGCCATCGACGCGATCCTGGGGCTGGCCCGCGACCGGCCCGTGCTGATGCGCCAGCACATGGCGGGGATCCTGCAGGCCGAGGGCTTCGTCCAGTGCCCCGAGCAGCAGCGCCTGGCGGTCCTGCTGCGGGACACCGTGGCCCGGCGCGGCTCGGCGGACGTCGACGCCGACTACCCGATGCTGCGGGCCCTGCTGATGGGCGCGGTCTACTCGGCGCTCATCCCCGGAGCGCCGATGCCGGTGCCGCAGCTGCGGGCGGAGCTGTTCGAGCGGTACCGCCTCGGCTGGGAGCTGGGCATGCCCCCGGACACCGAGGGTCCCGGCGGCGGGGCCCGCGGTGCGGACGTCTCCCGGTTCTTCGCCACGGGACGGCACCCGGCGGAGCAGCCGGAGCGACCGGAGTAGCCGGGCGGCCGGAGCCGTCCCGCGCGACACGCCGCACTCCGGCGTCGTCGTCCTGCCCCGCCCGGCCGCCGGGTGTCATGCTGGAACCCTCAGCGCTGTCCTCCGTCCGCACCGGAGTCAGGGGGTTGTGCCGTGTTGCGTGTCGCCGTCGTCGGTTCGGGGCCGAGCGGGTGCTACACCGCTCAGGGCCTCGTCCAGCAGGACCCATCGGTGCGCGTCGACGTCCTCGACCGGCTGCCCTGCCCGTACGGCCTCGTGCGGTACGGCGTGGCACCGGACCACGAGAAGATCAAGTCCCTGCAGCACAGTCTGCGCGCGGTCCTGGAGCACGAGCGGGTCCGGTTCCTGGGCGGTGTGCCGGTCGGCGGGCCCGGCGGGCTGCCGACCGGCCGGCTGCGGGAGCTGTACCACGCGGTGGTGTACTGCGTGGGCGCCGCGACCGACCGCCGGCTCGGCGTCCCCGGCGAGGACCTGCCGGGCTGCTGGTCGGCGACCGAGTTCGTGTCCTGGTACAGCGCCCACCCGGACGCCGTGGACCACGGCTTCCTGCGGGACGTGCTCGACGCCGTGGTCATCGGCGTCGGGAACGTGGCCCTGGACGTCACCCGCATGCTGGCCCGGGGCGCGGCGGAGCTGAGCCCCACCGACATGCCCCAGGCCGCACTGGCCGCGCTCGCCGCGAGCAGGGTGAGGGAGATCCACATGGTGGGGCGGCGCGGCCCCTCGCAGGCCCGTTTCACCACCAAGGAGCTGCGGGAGCTGGGTTCCCTGCCGGGCACCGCTCTCGTCGTCGACCCCGCCGAACTGGCGCTGGATCCGGCCTGCGCGGACCCCTGCGCGCTGCCGGCCGCCCAGCGCCGCAACGTCGAGGTGCTGCGCGGCTGGGCGAGTGCGTCCACGGGCACGGACGCGCCGGAACCCGGCGGCACCACGGCCACCGGCACGGGCGCGCGGGACCCGGGCCGCCGGATCCGGCTGCGCTTCTTCCTCCGTCCCGTCGCGCTGCTCGGCCGGGACGGCCGGGTCGGGGCCGTGCGGTTCGAGCGGACGGTGCCGGACGGGCGGGGCGGGGTCACCGGGACCGGGCGGCACGAGGACGTGCCCGCGCAACTGGTGCTGCGGTCGGTGGGCTACCTGGGGGTGCCGCTGGACGGGCTCCCGTTCGACGCGGCCCTCGGCACGGTCCCGCACCGGGAGGGCCGCGTGCTGCGCGACGGGGCGGTGGCGCCCGGGGAGTACGTGGCCGGGTGGATCAAGCGGGGGCCCACGGGGGTCATCGGCAGCAACCGGCCGTGCGCCAAGGAGACGGTGGCCTCGCTGCTGGCGGACGCGCCCGCTCTCGTACGGGAGCCGGTGCCCGGCGACGCGGTGGCCGCGCTGCGCGCCGAGGGGTTCGAGCCGGTGCCGTGGGCGGGCTGGCAGGCGATCGAGCGCGCCGAGGCGGACCTGGGCGCCTCGCTCGGACGCGCCGGCGTGGTCAAGCTGCCCGACTGGCGGTCCCTGCGGGCCGCGGCGCGCACGGCGGCGCCGTAGGGACCGTTCGGATCAGGCCGGCTCAGCCGTCCGCGAGGCGGGCGGCCTGGCGGGCGGCGGCGTCGAGGAGGCTGTCGAGCAGGCCCGGGAAGAGCCGGTCGAGGTCGTCGCGGCGCAGGCCGTTCATCTTCGCCGTGCCCCGGTAGACCTGTCGGACGACACCGGCCTCGCGCAGGACCCGGAAGTGGTGCGTGGTGGTCGACTTGCTGACGGGCAGGTCGAAGTACGAACACGACAACTCGTCGCCCTCCGCGGCGAGCGCGCGCACGATCCGCAGCCGCACGGGCTCGGACAGCGCGTGCAGCACGTGCTCCAGACGGATCTCCTCCCGCCCGGGATGCGGAAGGTCGCGGCTGCCGGCGGCGGGGACGGGGGCGGTGGTCACGGCGGCTCCACTTCGTGCGAGAGTCCTCATTCTACGAGCACCGTCGTAGTTTGACAGTCACCGTACTACGAGAGTTACCGTACAAGCCTGTCCCTCGGTCCCGTGACGAATGGAGCCCGCCGTGAGTGCGCTCTTCGAGCCCTACACCCTGCGCGAAGTGACGATCCCCAACCGGGTCTGGATGCCCCCGATGTGCCAGTACTCGGCGGCGCCCGAGGGGCCCTCGGCCGGTGTGCCGGGCGACTGGCACTTCGCGCACTACGCGGCCCGCGCGGCCGGCGGCACGGGCCTGATCATCGTGGAGGCCACCGCGGTGTCGCCGGAGGGCCGGATCTCGCCGTACGACCTCGGCATCTGGAACGACGCCCAGGTCGAGGCGTTCCGCCGGATCACCGGCTTCCTGCGCGGACAGGGCACGGTGGCGGCGGTCCAGCTCGCGCACAGCGGACGCAAGGCCTCCACCGAGCGGCCCTGGAAGGGCGGGGCGCCGGTCGGACCGGAGGCGCACGGCTGGCAGCCGGTCGCCCCGAGCGCGGTGCCCTTCGCGGAGGGCCACCCGGTCCCGCACGAGCTGACCGTCGAGGAGATCCAGCAGATCGTCGGGCAGTTCGCGGCCGCGGCGCGCCGGGCCCTCACCGCCGGCTTCGAGATCGCCGAGATCCACGGCGCGCACGGCTACCTGATCAACGAGTTCCTGTCCCCGCACTCCAACCGCCGTACCGACGCCTACGGCGGCTCCTACGAGAACCGGGTGCGCTTCGCGCTGGAGGTCGTCGACGCGGTGCGGGCGGTGTGGCCGGACGACAAGCCGCTGTTCTTCCGCATCTCCGCCACCGACTGGCTGGAGGAGAACGGCTGGACCGCCGACGACACGGTCCGCTTCGCAGCTCAGCTGCACGCCCACGGCATCGACCTGCTCGACGTCTCCACCGGCGGCAACGCCTCCGCCGTCCGCATCCCGACGGGGCCCGGCTACCAGGTGCCGTTCGCGGCCCGGGTGAAGGCGGAGACGCCCATGCCGGTGGCCGCCGTCGGCCTGATCACCGAGACCGAGCAGGCCGAGAAGATCCTCGCCAACGGCGAGGCGGACGCGGTCCTGCTCGGCCGCGAGCTGCTGCGCAACCCGTCCTGGGCCCGCCACGCCGCCCGCGAGCTGGGCGCCACCGTGCACGTGCCCGACCAGTACCACCGGTCGGTCTGAGCCCCCGAGCTCCGGCGGCAGACCGACGGGCGGGGCAGCCGGGCGGCCCGCGGAAGGGTGCTGCCCGGCCGTCCGCCGCGGAGGACTCGGCGGGTCCGCCGAGCGGGAGGGCCGGGCCGTCCGCCGAGGGCGACTCAGGGGTTCCGCCGAGCGGCGGTGCCTGGCCGAGGGCGGCCCAGGGGCTCCGCCGAGCAGGGCCGACGGGCCGGTGGCCGAGCGGGCGGGTGGAGTCGTCAGCGTGCGGGTCCCGCTGCCTGCTCGGGTTCCGCCGCGTCCCGTCGGGCGTAGCGCAGGACCGTCTGCTCCAGCCGGGGCAGCGCCCGTTGGCCGGCCAGGGCCAGGGCGATGGCCGCCGCGACGCCGGCCCAGGCGAGCGGGCCCAGGGGGGTGCAGCCGAAGAGGTGGCTGACGCCCGGTGTCTGGACCACGGCGACGAGAGCGGCGGCGGAGCCGAGCGAGGTGAGCCGCACCAGCGGGCTGCCGCGGCGGTCGAGCAGCGTCTGGGCGAGCTGGGTGCCGACCACACCGCACAGCGCCATCGTGCCGGCGCGGCGCGCGGTGCCCGGGGTGAAGCGTCCGATCAGCCAGGCGGTGACCGCGCCCAGACAGGTGGTCAGGGCCCGGTGGCGGATCTGCCGGACGAGCGGCTCGCCCAGCACCCCGCCCGCCGCGTCCTCGGGGGAGGCGGCCCGTGCCGCGTCCTCCTTCGGCGTCACCGCCACCGCCATGGCCGGGAACAGGTCGGTGAACAGGTTCACCATGAGCATCTGACGGGTGGACAGCGGAGCCCGGCCCGACACCAGCGTGCCGAGGATCCCGAAGCCGACCTCGCCCGCGTTCCCGCCGATCAGGATGGCGATGGCGTCCGCGACGCTGTGCCACAGCGCGCGGCCCTCGCCGATGGCGTCGATCAGGACGGTGAGGTCGTCGGCGGTCAGGACGATGTCCGCGGCGTTGCGGGCGGCGGCCGAGCCCCGCGCGTTGATGCCCACGCCGATGTCCGCGGCGCGGATCGCCGCCGCGTCGTTGGCGCCGTCGCCGACCATGCCCACCACCCGGCCGGCGTCCCGCAACGCCTCCACGACCTGCAGCTTCTGCTCGGGCGCCACCCGGGCCACCACGCCCGCGTCGCGCAGCATCCGGGCCCGTGCGACGCGGTCGGCGGCGGCCAGTTCGTCCCCGGTGACCACGATCGTGTCCTGCGGCCAGCCCAGTTCGGTGGCGATGGCCCGCGCGGTCTGCGGGTGGTCCCCGGTGAGCATGACCGGCCGTACGCCCTCTTCGTGCAGGCCGTGGACCAGGGCCATGGAGGTCTCGCGCGGCACGTCCGACAGCGCCAGCAGACCCGCGAACTCCAGCTCTGCCAAGGGCTGTTCGAGTACGTCGGTCTCCCGCTCCCCTGCGGCGAGCCGCCGCCGGGCGACGGCGAGGACGCGCAGCCCGTCGCCCGCGAGCGACTGCGCGGCGCCCGAGGCGTGCGCGGGCAGCCCCGGGCAGGCGGGCAGGACCGTCTCCGGGGCACCCTTGACCACCAGCACCCGCGGCCCGTTCCCGCTGCGGCCGACGGCCGCCGCGTACCCGCGCCCGGCTTCGAAGTCGAGGCCTTCGAGCTGCGTCCAGTCCGGGTCGGGGCCCGCCGCGTCCAGGACCGCCTCGTCGGTGGCGTGCACCGGCCGGTCCGTACCGCCGTTCGCGCCGGTGCCGCCGTTCGCGCCGCCGTTCTGGCGGGGGCAGGCGCGGGCCGCCGCCCGGACCGTGTCCGCGGCGGCCTCGTCGTCCACCGGGTGGATCACGCCGTCCGTGGCGCAGACCCGCACCAGCCGCAGCCGGTTCTCGGTGAGCGTGCCCGTCTTGTCGAAGCAGAGGGTGTCCATCCGGCCCAGCGCCTCCAGCGTGCGCGGGGTGCGCACGAGCACGCCGTCACGGCTGAGCCGCCGGGCCGCCGCGAGCTGCGCCACCGTGGCCACCAGCGGCAGGCCCTCGGGCACGGCGGCCACCGCGACGGCCACTCCCCCGCTGACCGCGTCCCGCACGGGCGTGCCGCGCAGCAGTGCCAGACCGGTCACCGCCGCCCCGCCGGAGAGCGTCAACGGCAGGGCCTTGCGGGTGAGTTCCTGCAGCCGGGCCTGCACACCGGCGGCGGGCGGCGTCCGGGCGGCGAGGTGCACGGCGCGCGCGGCCTCGGTGTCCTCGCCGGTGTCCACGACGACGGCACGGGCCTGCCCGGCCACCACGGTCGTGCCCTCGAAGACCATGCAGAGCCGGTCGGCGACGACGGCGTGCGGGGTCGGCGCGGTCTGCTTCTGCACCGGCAGCGACTCCCCGGTCAGCGCGGACTCGTCGACCTCCAGGCCCTCCTCCCACAGCAGGCGGGCGTCGGCGGGCACGACGTCGTCCGCCTTGAGTTCGATCACGTCACCCGGCCGCAGCCGGCCCGCCTCGACGGTGCGGGTGCCGCCGGCCGGCGCCTCGGCGGGGGGCGGCGCGAGCCGGGCCTTGCGCTTCTGGTCGGCGAGCAGACCCGACAGGGCCCGCTCGGCGCGCAGCCGCTGGACCCCGCCGACCAGCGCGTTCAGATCGAGGGCGCCGACCACGAGCAGCGCGTCCATGACCGAGCCGAGGATGGCCGAGGCCGCCGAGCCGACCGCGAGGACCGGGGTGAGCGGGTCCCGCAGTTCACCCCGTACGGCCCGGCCCAGCTCGTACGTCCAGCGTGCCGGGGCGAGCAGAGGGTGCCGCAGGGCCTGGCCGGCCGTGCCGCGCACCCTTGCGGTGGCCGCCTCCAGCGGGGTCGGTACGGCCGGCTCCTCGTGGGCGAGCCGTTCCCGGGCCTCGTCCGAGGGCAGTTCGTGCCAGTGCACGCGCGGACGGGGGTGTGGCGCGCGGGCCACGGCCACGCCGAGGGCGGCGCGCGCCCCGGAGACCAGGGCGACGGCCGCGCTGAGGTCGACCGGCGCGTGCCGCAGCCCGGGCAGGACGGCGAGGCGCCCGCGTCCCCTGCCGGACTCGCCGACGGCGACGAGCAGTCCGGACAGCGCGGCACCGGAACGGGCCAGCGTCTGCGCCCGGCGGCCGACCGTGCGCGCGGCCGGGACCGCCTTCAGCAACCGCCACACGTCGGGCAGGCCGTGCAGGGCCAGGATGTCGGCGTCCCAGAAGACGGCCGAGTCGCGGTCCGTGAGCGCGACCGAGATGTCGCTGCCGGTCAGCCCCGCCAGGACGCCGTGCTCGTCGGCCGAACCGACGCGGGCGACCGTCAGCACAGCGCCCGCTTCCTGCTCCGCGCGCAGCCCGTACACCACGTCGTCCAGCGGGCGCCGGGCGTCCACGACCTGGTCGGCCAGGGCGGTGAGATCCTCCAGGGCGGGGTCGTCGACGACCACGACCCGCAGCCCGGCCCGGCGGGCCGCGTCCAGCACGGGTTCGGCCCACGGGTCGGCTTCGCCGTCCGCGGTGCGCAGCGCGCTGGGGTGCAGCACGACGGTGCCCGCCATCTCCAGCTGGCGGGACCGCTCGGGGTCGCGGACCAGGACGCCGGTGCGGGCCAGTGCGGTGCCGAGCACGGCGTGGAACACGGCGGGCCCGTAGCGCGCGGCTTTCGGCGAGCCCGCGAGCACCGCCTCGGCGGCCTCGGCGGCGTCGTGCTTGACGAGCAGGGTCACGGCCGCGCCCACCAGGCTGCCCGCGGAAGCGTGCCGGGCGTACTCCTGGGCGGGCGAGACGCGCAACGGCGGGCGGGGCGGCCCGCCGGTCCCGGCGAGACTGAGCCGTCCGGGCGAGCAGAGCTGGTCGTGCACCGTGTCGAAGGCCGCCGAACGGGCCACGGTCTCGGCCAGTTGGCAGCCGCGCAGGGCACCGTCGAGCACCAGCGAGGCGGGTGTCTGGCCCGCGCCGTGGGCGGCGGCGTTCGCACCGGCCAGCAGGAGATCCATCCGCGCGTCGCCGAGCCGGCCCCGCAGCCAGGCACGGAAGCGCGGGTTCTCCCGGAGCAGTGTCACCACGGCGGTGACCAGCCGGGGTGAGGGCGGCAGGTGCAGGGCGGACGCGGTGAGGGCCACGGCGATGCCGAGGACGTCGGCGGCCAGCGTGGCCGCCGCCGCCCGCACTCCGGCGGGATCGGCCGGGTGCGTCGGTTCGTCGGGGTCCCCGCCGTCGAGGGCCAGGCCGTGGCGGGCGGCCAGGTCGGCCGCGTGGTCCACGACGCGCTCGGCCGCCTCGTCCTCCGTCGCGGTCACCACCAGCCGGGCGAGCCCCTCGTCCCAGTACGCGAAGAGCACGTCGGGCCGCTCGGCGAGCGCGACGGCCACCCGGCGGGCCAGGTGGTCCCTCCCGCCGGCCCGGCGCACGCGTTCGGGTTCGGCGGTACGCAGCGTCAGGTGGGCCCGGGTGCCGGAGCGCCAGTGGCCGTGCGCGCCGGGGAGCGCGTTGCGGGCGACCCGCACGACCCGCGCCGCCGTGTCCGCGCCGCGCACACCTGCGCGCGCGGTCCCGGCAAGCGCCCCGGCCGCCGCGCCGATCGCCGGGGCGGCGGCGCGCGCCAGCAGTTCGGGGGCCGCCGGCAGCAGCCGGGCCGCGGCCGAAGGAGCCGTGAGCAGTCCGAGCACCATGACACACCTTCAGAGGGTGGTGCGGCCGGGCCGCGTCGTCGGCCCGAGCCGCCCGCCGGACGCGCCCCGCCCCTTGCCCTGCCGACCGGTCGCGGACTTGGCCGTCGCGGACTTGGCGGTCGCGGACTTGGCAGGGGTGGACTTCGCGGGGGTGGCTTTGGCCGTCGTGGACTTCGCGGCGGAGGTGGCCTTGGCGGTCGCGGACCTGGCGGTCCTGGACGTTGCCGTCGTCGACTTCGCCGCAAGGGACTTGGCGGTCGTGGTCTTGGCGGTCGTGGCCCTGGCGGCCGCGGCCTTCGCGGTCACGGCCTTGGCGGCCGCCGACCTCCCCGGGACCGTCTCGGGGGCAGCCGCCTTGCCCGCCGCGGCCTTGGTCGTCGTGGCCCGGGCTGTCGCGGCCTTGGCCGTCGCGCTTCTGGCTGTGCTCGGGGAGGCCTTGCCCGCGGAGGTCCTGCCGGCGGTCCTGGCCGCGGACGCGGACGTCCTGCTCGCCGGTGCCTTGCTCGTCGGTGCCCTGCCCGCGGGGGCCGCGCCGGGGGCGGTCTTACGGGCCGTCGTCCTGCGCGCCGTGGTCCCACTCGTGGCGTTCTCGCTCGCGGGGGTCTCGCCCGCCGTGGTGCCGCGCGCGGCGGCCCCGGTCCCGGTGGCAGTGCCGGCCGCCTTGGCCGCAGGTGTCCTGGCGGCGGACGTCTTCGCGGCGGACGTCTTCACGGCGGCGGCCTTCGCGGCGGACGCCTTCGTCGTCGTCTTCGCCAGGGAGGACCTGGCGGCCGGCGTGGTCAGGGTCTCCCGCCCGGGGCCCGTGCTCCGGGGCGCACGCGGGCGTGTGGTGCCGTCGGAAGGCGCGGAGGCGCGCCGTGCGCCGTCCGTGCGCTGCCCTGGGGACGCGGGCTGCTGCTCGGGGTGCTCGGACCGGGGGCGGGTGAGCCAGGCCACCGCGGCGCCGGTGAGCGCCACCGGCCACTCGACCAGCCCGGCGACGCCGAGCACCCCGGCACCCGTGTAGACCGCGAGCCGCCGTCCCCTCGGTGACACGGCGCCGATCTTCTCCAGCGTGCCCTGCGCGGCCCTGCCCACGGTCCCGGCGCCGGGCACCTTGCGCAGCACCGACGCGGCGCCGTGCAGGGGCATCGTGAGGACCGACGACATCTGCTCAGCCATGACTCTCCTCGCCTGGGGTGAGATCCCCGCGTCCGTGCCCACCGGGTGCCCGCGGCCGCCCTGGTCATCCCGCCTTGTTCATTACTCAGGGAACGTCAGGCTTCCCTCGCGCGCCACCGGGGTCGGCCGCCCCGGCGTCGGCGGACCGCATCCGGGAAGCGCTCCCCGGAACTGCCCCCTCCGGACCTCCTGGTCTTCCGTGCGGGGTGCCGGCCGGACGGCGCCCGCTCTCCACGCCCGCACGCGCCCGGCGTGCCGTTCGGCAGGCCGCCTACCGGCCGGCCCCGCCCAGGACCTCCTCGGTCAGCCGCCTCTGCCGGTCCGTGTAGAGCGCTCGCAGCTCCGGTCCCGGCCAGTCGGCGGGCAGCAGAGCCGGGGGCAGGACGGGGTCGTCGAGCAGGTGCCGTACGACGGCCGCGAGGGCGGTGAACCGGTCGGCCGGCCGGTCGGTGCGCGCCACGTGGGCGAGCAGTGCCCGGGCGGTGGCCGCCCAGGCGTCGAGCGGCCAGAGGTCCGCGGCCAGCGCGCGGGCGCCTTCGTCCGACCGGGAGTCTCCGTCCCGCTGGAAGCCGCTGCCCCCCTGGGAGCCGCCGTCCCACCGGGAGTCTCCGTCCCGCTGGCAGCCCCCGTTCCCCTGGGAGTCTTCGTCGCGCCCCGAGTCTTCGTCCCGTCCGGACTCTTCGCCCGACCGGGAGCCCTCGCCCCAGCGGGAACCCTCGTCTCCCCCGGTGCCTTCATACCGCCCGCACGCTCGGCCCCACCCGGATTCTTGGCTCCGCCCGGAGTCTGGGCTCCGTCCGGGGCCTTGGCTCCGCTGGGTGTCCTCGGCCGGCCGGACGTCCTCGTCCCGACGTTCCCCGTCCCGCCGTACCTCTTCCCGCCGGGGGCCCGCGGCCGGTCGCGCCGCGAAGTACCGGACGACACCGTCGAGGCTCGCGGGCCAGGCGCGGCGCAGGTTGGCGGGTCGCAGCCAGACACCCTCGCGGAGTTCGGCGAGCCGGAGGGCGGCCAGCCGGGCGCGCAGTTCGGCGCGCTCGGCCGGTCCGCGTCCGGTCGCCGTCACGACGGCCATCTCCCACTCGCCGTCCCAGCGCCGGGTCCGCGGGTGCACCGCCTCGTCCTGGCGCCGCTGGCGCTCCAGCAGCCGGTCGCTGAGGCCGTGCACGCCGTCCGCGCGCCACAGATCACCGGCGGCCACCATCCGGCTCAGCGCCGCCCGCAGGGTCGACCCGCCGACGCCGAAGGGCTCGACGGCCCGCAGGAGCTCCTTCACCGGCAGCTCGGGCGGGTGGGTGCCCAGCAGCAGGCTCAGCACGACGGACCGTGCCGACAAGGGGCGCAGGTCGAGCGCTGCGGGCTCCTGGGGGGCGTTCATGGTCACGTACTGTACGGATCTCCTCTTGTTGCAGTATTGCTGCGGTCGTAGCGAGAGTGCAACACTGCGCGCATGGCCTCGACACCCGCACGCACCCCCGCTTCAGCACCGGCGCCGGCGTCCGGCTCCGCCCCGGCACCCGCGCACTCACCCGCGCCCGGACCCGCCGTCGACTTCGCGCCAGGCGCGGGAGAAGCCCGGCGGGACGGCGCGCAGCCACACCCCGGGCCGGTCGGTTCACCCCGCCCCTACGCCACCCACGAGGTGACCAACCAGGCTCCGCCCCTGCCTCCGTACGACGCGTCCGACGACGCGGCGCTGCTGGAGGGGCTGCGCCGGGAGGGAGCCGGGTGGGCCGAGGACGGCGTGCGACGGCTCGGGATGCGGGCCGGGAGCGCGCAGGTGCAGGAGTGGGCCGATCTCGCCAACCGCCATGAGCCGGAACTGCGGACCCACGACCGCTACGGCAACCGGATCGACGAGGTCGACTTCCATCCCGCCTGGCACCACCTGATGCGGACCGCCGTCGCCGAGGGCCTGGCGGGCGCGCCCTGGGCCGACGACCGGCCGGGCGCCCATGTGGCCCGTACGGCAGGCGGCCTGGTGTGGGGCCACACCGACGCGGGGCACGGCTGCCCCACGTCGATGACGTACGCGGCCGTACCCGCCCTGCGCGCCCAGCCGGACCTGGCCGCCCTCTACGAGCCGCTGCTGACCAGCCGGGTCTACGAGCCGGGACTGCGGGCGCCGGCCGGCAAGCCGGGGCTGCTGGCGGGGATGGGCATGACCGAGAAGCAGGGCGGCTCGGACGTACGGACCAACACGACGACGGCCGCGCCGGCCAAGGAGCCCGGCGTGTACACGCTGCGCGGCCACAAGTGGTTCACCTCGGCGCCCATGTGCGACGTCTTCCTGGTCCTGGCCCAGGCGCCGGGCGGGCTGTCCTGCTTCCTGGTGCCGCGTGTCCTGCCCGACGGCAGCCGCAACACGTTCCGCGTCCAGCGACTCAAGGACAAGCTGGGCAACCGCTCCAACGCCTCGTGCGAACCGGAGTTCGACGGGACGGTGGCCTGGCTGGTCGGCCCCGAGGGGCGGGGCGTCAAGACGATCATCGAGATGGTCAACTGCACGCGGCTGGACTGCGTGATGATGTCGGCGGCCCTCATGCGCAAGACCCTCGTGGAGGCCGGTCACCACGCGCGGCACCGCAGGGCCTTCGGCGCGCTGCTCGCCGACCAGCCGCTCATGCGCAACGTACTGGCCGACCTGGCACTCGAGTCCGAGGCCGCGACGACGCTCACCCTGCGGCTGGCCGGTGCTGCCGACCGGGTGGCGCGGGAGGACGCGCGGGCGCCGCGGGAGGCCGCGTTCCGGCGGGTGGCCACTGCCGTCGGAAAGTACTGGGTCACCAAGCGGGGGCCCGCCTTCACCGCGGAGGCCCTGGAGTGCCTGGGCGGCAACGGGTACGTGGAGGAGTCCGGCATGCCCCGGCACTACCGCGAGGCCCCACTGCTGTCGATCTGGGAGGGCTCCGGGAACGTCAACGCCCTGGATGTGCTGCGGGCGCTGGAACGGGAGCCGGGCGCCGCCGAGGCGCTGTTCGCCGAACTCGCCCTCGCGCACGGCGCCGACCCCCGGCTGGACGCGGCCGTGACCCGTCTGCGGCGGGGGCTGGGCGAAGCCTCCCCGGCCGGCGCGCGCCGCCTGGTCGAGCTGATGGCGCTGGCGCTCCAGGCGTCCCTCCTGGTGCGGCACGCGCCGCCCGCCGTCGCCGACGCGTTCTGCGCCACCCGGCTGGGCGGGGACTGGGGGCACTCCTTCGGCACGCTGCCGGCCTCGGCGGACCTCGACGCGATCCTGGAGCGGGCGCTGCCGGGATTCGGGTGAGCCGCTCCCGGACCGGCCGACGAACCGGGTGAGACGGCGGGCGTGCCAGCCGTGGATCCGCTGAGCCGGAGTGGGGGCGAGCCAGAGCGACGACGAGCCGGTGCGGGGACGGGCCGTGGATCCCGGACGAGCCGCTGCCGGACCGGATCCGCCGGCCATCGGGACGGGCCACGGCACGGGCCGGGCCGCCCGGCAGCTTCCGCCCGTTCTCGGCACGCCCGGCGGGGCCGGCCGTGCTCCGCAAACCTCGGGCGCGCCTTCGCCGCCCGGCCGCCACCTCTCCGACGAGCCGCTGTGACCTGCGGTGACGCCGACCCGGGGGTGACTGTCAGTGGTGGGGTGCAGACTGGCCGGTGTCGGGGACGAAGGCGTCCTCGACCCAGTGTCGCGGAGGTGATCGGCATGACCGAGGTACTGCTCGCCGTGGGCACCCGCAAGGGTCTGTTCATCGGGCGGCGGCGCGGTGGCGCCTGGGAGTTCGACGACAGTCCACAGTTCAATGCCCAGGCCGTGTACTCGGTGGCCATCGACACCAGGGGCACCGTCCCACGGCTGCTGGCCGGCGGGGACAGCGCGCACTGGGGGCCGTCCGTGTTCCACTCCGACGACCTGGGCCGCACCTGGACCGAACCGGCCCGGCCGGCGGTGAAGTTCCCCAAGGACACCGGCGCGTCGCTGGAGCGGGTCTGGCAGCTGCACCCCGCAGCCGCCGAACCCGACGTGGTGTACGCCGGCACGGAACCGGCCGCGCTCTACCGCTCCGAGGACCGCGGCGAGAGCTTCGAGCTGGTCCGTCCGCTGTGGGAGCACCCCACCCGTTCCAAGTGGGTGCCGGGCGGCGGCGGGGAGGGCCTGCACACCGTGGTCACCGACCGCCGCGACCCGAAGGCCGTCACGGTCGCCGTGTCCACCGCCGGGGTGTTCCGCACGGCCGACGGCGGCGCGAGCTGGGCGCCGTCCAACTCCGGGGTGTCCGCCGTGTTCCTGCCCGACCCCGACCCGGAGTTCGGCCAGTGCGTCCACAAGGTGGCCCAGGACCCCGTCGACCCCGACCGGCTCTACCTGCAGAACCACTGGGGCGTGTACCGCAGCGACGACAGGGGCGCGCACTGGACGGACATCGGCGAGGGCCTGCCTTCGACCTTCGGCTTCGCGGCGGCCACCCATCCGCACCGCGGCGACACGGCGTACGTCTTCCCGATCAACGCGGACGCGGACCGGGTCCCGGCCGGCCGCCGCTGCCGGGTGTACCGCACGGCCGACGCCGGGCGGAGCTGGGAGCCGCTCTGCGCCGGCCTGCCGCAGGAGGATCACTACGGCACCGTGCTGCGCGACGCCCTGTGCACCGACACGGCGGACCCGGCGGGCGTGTACTTCGGCAACCGCAACGGCGAGGTGTACGCCTCGGCGGACGACGGCGACAGCTGGCAGCAACTGGCTTCGCACCTGCCCGACGTGCTGTGTGTCCGCGCGGCGGTGATCGACTGACGCGCGAGCGGTGGGCGGCCCACGCTCCGGCTCCAGCTCCAGCTCCAGCTCCAGCTCCAGCTCCAGCTCCAGCGACGACCATGCCCCATACCGAGGCGAAGGCCACTGCCACGGACGATCCGCCCACCGGTCCCGGCACCAGCACCGGTCCCGGCAGCGGACCACGCTCCCGTGGACACGGCGGCGGCCCCGGCGAGCGGAAGGAGGAAGGTGCGGCCCCCTGCGCCGGCGCGGGGCCCGGGGAGGCTGGCTACTCTGCGGTCATGCGCTTGCGGGTGACGCCACGTCAACGGTTGTACCTCGACTCGCTGATCGCGGCCGCGCTGCTGGGTGTCACGCTGGGCTTCGCCGCCGGGTACCGGCCTCTTGGCTGGCCCGCCTTCGACGCCCGCGCCGTCGTCCTGACCTGCCTGATCCACCTGCCCCTCGCGGTGCGCCGGGTGGCTCCGTGGCCGGTGCTGTGGGCCACGTGCGCCGGCCTCGCCCTGTACACGGCGTTCGGCTACCAGCCGTCCGTCAACGTGTGGTCGCCGATGCTGGCGTTCTTCACGATCGCCGCCGCGCGACCTCCCCGGGAAACCGCGCGGGCCGCCGTGCCGGTCACGGCCGCGTGGCTGTACAACGCGCTGGCGTCGCACGCGATGTCGGTCCTGGTGGCCCTGGGCCAGACCCTCGTGGTCCTGCTCCTCGCGTGGGGCTTCGGCACGAACCTGCGCCGTCTGGAGCGGCAGAACACCGAACTGGACCGGCTGACCGCCCGTCTGCGCGCGGAGGAGGGAGCACGCGCCCGGCACGCGGTCACGGAGGAACGCCTGCGGATCGCCCGCGAACTGCACGACGTGGTCGCCCACCATCTGTCGGTCGTCTCGGTGCAGAGCGGTCTGGCCCGGTACGTCTTCGACAGCGACGCCGCGAAGGCCCGGGCCGCCCTGCACACCATCGAGGACACCGCCCGCGAGACGCTGGAGGAGATGCGCGGACTGCTCCAGGTGCTGCGTGTGAGCCCGGACGGCACCGACGCCGTGTCCGGCCCGTCCACCGGACCCGACGCCGGTCTCGCCCGGCTGGACGAACTCGCCGCCCGGATGACCGCCGCGGGGCTCGTCGTCGAGACCGCCGTCACGGGCACGCCCCGGCCGCTGCCGCCGGGGGCGAACCTGTGTGCCTACCGCATCGTCCAGGAAGCCCTGACCAACACGCTGAAACACGCCGGTGCGCGTGCCCGGGTCCGGATCGCGCTGGCGTACGACCCCGACGCGCTGGCCGTCACGGTGTCCGACGACGGCGGCCCCCGCTCGGACGGCTCCCGTACGGCTGTGGGTGCGGCACCGGTGACGCGGGGGACGTCGGTGGCACCGGTGGTGTCCCAGGCCGTCAGTGGGAAGGACACCCGAGCCGGGACCGAAGCCGGAGCCGGGACGGACGCCGGAAACCGTGCCGGATCCGACGCCGGGAGCGTGGGCGCCGCCGTCCCCGGGCCGCGAAGGGGCCTGGGCGGGCGGGCCGGGAGACCCGGCCGGCGCGCCACGCAGGCCGACCGGACCGAGGAGGCGACCGGCCCCGCCCCGGCGGGGACCGGACACGGGTTGATCGGCATGTATGAACGCGTGAGGCTCTACGGCGGCAGTTTCCGCGCCGGGCCCGGACCGGCGGCCGGTTTCGAGGTGGCGTTCACACTGCCCGTCCCCGACCGCCCCGCCCGGGACGACCACCCGGCCGCGGCCCCGCCCGTGAGCCCGGCACCCGAACCAAGTGCCGGGGAACCACAGGGATGACACGTGTGCCCGTCGCCGATGGGGCTTTTGGCCCCTCGTCATTACGCTCCCCAGGGACCGATCGGGCCGACGAGGCGAACGACACCTCGCCGGACCGGCGGTGAAGCGGACGGGTCAGCGGTGGAGGGGCGGGTCAGCGGGAATCGGACGGGTCGGCAGAGAAAGGAGCGGGCGGCAGGCGGGCTCAGGGGAGCTGCCAGTCGACCGGCTGCGCGCCCTGCCGCAGGAGCAGGTCGTTGGCCCGGCTGAAGGGGCGCGAACCGAAGAAGCCACGGTCCGCCGACATCGGCGAGGGGTGGGCGGACTCGATCGCCGGGAGATCGCCGAGCAGCGGACGCAGATTGCGCGCGTCGCGCCCCCACAGGATGGACACCAGCGGCTTGCCGCGGGCCGCCAGCGCCCGGATGGCCTGCTCCGTGACCTCTTCCCAGCCCTTGCCCCGGTGAGCCGCGGGTTTGCGCGGCGCCGTGGTCAGCGCCCTGTTCAGCAGCAGCACGCCCTGCCGGGTCCACGGCGTCAGATCGCCGTTGGACGGCCTGGGCAGACCGAGGTCGGAATGGAGTTCCCGGAAGATGTTCTCCAGGCTGCCCGGCAGGGACCGCACCTCGGGCGAGACCGCGAAGCTCAGCCCGATGGCCATACCGGGGGTGGGGTAGGGGTCCTGGCCGACGATGAGCACGCGCACGTCGTCGAACGGCTGCTGGAACGCCCGCAGCACATTGGCCCCGGACGGAAGGTAGGTCCGGCCGGCCGCTATCTCGGCTCTGAGGAAGTTCCCCATCGCGGCGATGCGTTCGGCCACGGGTTCGAGGGCCTTCGCCCAGCCCGCCTCGACGAGTTCATGCAACGGTCGTGCTGCCACGGGCCGTCACTCTACTGGCACAGGCCAGGACGCCGCACGCAGGGAGGTTCCGCACGGACGGGCCCGCGACGCCACCCTTCCCGCCGCCGGGACCCTCCCGGTCTTCGACCTCCCGGGAACCCGGGGAGGTTGCATGTCCGTGCGCCCGCGGGGCAGGGGCGCTCCGCCCGGTCCGGGCTGCCCGGAACCGGCCGTGGAGGGGTGCGCGGGAAGCGGCGCGGCCGGTCTCCGCGCCGTGGACTGCGGAGGTTCGGGCCTGCGGGCCGCCGTCGGGATGCCTGGCCGGGGACCGCCGGCGCAGCGAGAGTCCAAGGATCCCGTGCGCACCGGCCCCCGGGGGAACGACCCCGCACACCGCAGGGAACAACTCGTACCCCGGCAAGGGCGCCGGCCGCGAGCACAGGGCTGGGACGGCTGGAGACGGCCGCCGTGGCGTGCGGCGGGGTTCGCCTCCCTGGGGGACGCGCCGCGTGCCGCTCCCCGGATGTGTCCCCTCACGCCCCTTGAAGCCGGGTTCGTACCACACCGATCATTTCCGATCGGTGTGTACCTCATACGACAAAACCGGACGGAAACCGCTCACCCGCCCCCTCCCCGAACAGAGGAACCCCGAAAGCCAGTAACATGCGGCGCCATGAGCTCCCCCACTGGGCCCGCGTCCGGCCTGCCTGTACGAATGCCGCGCCCCCGCCAGCCCGGACGGCACCGCCGACCCGAACCGCTGGCGGCTCCCGAGGGCGCGCCCGCGCTCGTCCTCGCGGTGCCGGGCACGCCCGGTGCCGCAGCGCGCTCCCTCGCCGAGGAGGTCGTGAGCATCGCCCGCTCCGAGCTTCCCGGTCTCGACGCCCTGATCGGGTACCTGGACGGGGACGGGGCGGAGTTCCCGACCCTGCAGTCGGTGCTCGCGCGCGCGGCCGACGAGCGCACGGCCCGTTACGAGCAGGCGCTGGCCGCCGGTGTGGACGTCAAGGAGCCCGAGGGTCCGGTCGCGGTCGTCGTACCGCTGCTGGCCGGTCCGGACAACGCGCTGCTGCGCCGGCTGCGCCAGGCCGTCATGGACAGCCGGGTCGCCGCCGAGCTGACCGATGTGCTCGGCCCGCACCCGCTGCTCGCGGAGGCGCTGCACGTGCGTCTGTCGGAGGCGGGGCTCGCGCGCGCCGACCGGGCCCGTCTGTTCACCGTGGCGACGGCCGCGGACGGCATCATCCTCGCGTCGGTCGGCGGTGAGGAGGCCGTGCAGGCGGCGGGGATCACCGGCATGCTGCTCGCCGCCCGCCTCGCGGTGCCGGTGATGGCCGCCGCCCTCGACCAGGAGGGTTCCGTCGCGGGCGTCGCCGAACAGCTGCGTTCGTCGGGTTCGCAGCAGCTGGCCCTGGCGCCGTACCTGATCGGTCCGGAGATCGACGCCGAGCTGGTCGAGGCGGCCGTCAAGGAGGCGGACTGCTCCGCCGCCGAAGCGCTCGGCGCCTACCCGGCGATCGGCAAGCTCGCCCTGGCCAAGTACACGACCGCCCTGGGCATCGCCCCGCAGCAGCCGCAGGGCACGCCGGTGCGATGACGCCGCACCGGCGCCCGTAGCACTCGGGCGGCCGCAGCCACCCCGGTGGCACGGGCACCCCCCGCGGAACCACCTCGAAGGGTCCGCTCCGCACAGGCCGGGGCGGGCCCTTCGCCGTGCCGTCACCGGCGGCACGGGGCGGAACCGGCCGGGGCGTCAGCCGAAGACGACGCAGGACGCGGCGGCCACCTTGACGGAGCCGGCGCGTTCCGGGAGCCCCGTCTCCGGATCGACGGCGAACCAGGTGACGTCACCGGAGCGTTCGTTGGCGACGTAGAGGAATCCGTCGGACAGGGTGAGCGCCCTGGGCCAGTGGCCGCCGCACGGGACGGTCGCCCGCAGGTCCAGCCGGTCTCCGCCCGCCTCGACGGCGAAGACCGAGAGCACGTCCTCGCCGCGCGTCGCGGTCCACACGAAGCGGCCGTCCGGTGCGACGGCGATGCCCGACGGGTAGGCGTCGCCCGCCGGGGCGTCCGGCAGGACCTGGGTCTCGGCCAGCGGCCGCAGCGAGCCGCTCTCCGCCTCCCAGCGGCAGGCGGTGACGGTGGGCGTGAGTTCGTTGACGACGTACGCGTGCCGGGCGCCGGGGTGGAAGGCGAGGTGGCGGGGGCCGGAGCCGGGGCGGAGGGCGGTCTCGCGGTGCAGGCCGAGGCTGCCGTCCGTCAGCGTGCACACCCGGACGGAGTCGGTGCCGAGGTCGACGCTGACGGCCCAGCGGCCGCTCGGGTCGGGCTGCACCTGGTGCGCGTGCGGGGCGCGCTGTCTGCGTTCGTGCGGGCCGGAACCGGTGTGCCGCAGCACGTCGGACGCGCCCTGGCCGAGGCGGCCGTCCGCGCGGACGGGGACGGCGCTGACGCTGCCCGAGCCGTAGTTGGCGGTGAGGACGTGTCCGTCGAGCAGACTGAGGTGGGTGGGGCCGCTGCCGCCGACCCGGACCGGCGGGCCGGTGAGTTCGACCGTCTCGCCCTTCACCCGGTACGCGGCCAGCGCGCCCTCGGCGGTCTCGCTGACCGCGTACAGCGTGCCGGCGTCGGCAGACAGGGCGAGGTACGACGGGTCCAGCACGCCGTCCACGCTGCTCAGCACGGTCAGCGCGCCGTCCTCCGCCACGGCCGCGGTGACCACACCGGGTCCTCCCGCCGCCGTGAACGACCCGATGAAGGCCCGCCGTCGCCTGCCGTCCTCGTCCGCCACCTCTGATCCCCTCTCCGTCGACCCGTTGCGGGTGACGGTAGCAGTCGATCAAGAACGGTCTAGACCAAGGCGCAGGAGTGTCCCGCCGGTACCGCCGGGACCGTCGCGTCAGGCACCGACCAGGGGCGAGCCCGACGGCGCCCGCAGCGGCGCGGCCAGTTCCGCGAGCGCCCGTTCCAGACCGTGCAGGTGGGCGAGCGCGGGGACCTCCGCGGCGGCCCCGGGCGTGTCGGCGGCGGCGCGGGGTCCGCCACCGCCGTCGGTGAGCGCCTGGACCGCGGCCTCCACCCGCCAGCAGGCGGCGGCCAGGCGCGCGTCGTGGGACGCCTGGGGGTCGGCGGCGACCGCCACCAGGCCGCGGACCTCGCGGGCGCAGTCATCGAGCAGCACGAGCACCCGGCGGGCGCGCCGCTTGCGGCCCCGCATCGGGTTCAGCGGATGGACCAGCGGCGCCACCGAGAGCCGGACCCGGCCGAGCAGGTGCTCCAGTTCGGCCACGCGGTGCGCCGGGTCGGCGTCCGCCGCGCCCGCGAGCCGGGCGGTGGCCTCGGCGGTGCAGGCGTGGACGCAGCGCAGGGCACGCTGGATCCAGGCGCCGGTGACGGCATGGGTGCTGACCGGCAGCACGAACAGCACGGCGAGCCAGGCACCGAGCGCCCCGACGGCCGTCTCCCCCAGCCGCAGGGCGAGCAGGCCGGGGGTGAGGACGCCGAGGAGCCCGTAGAGCGAGACGGCGAGCAGGGTGACCCAGAGCATCATCCAGGTGTAGGACACGGCGGCCGTGTAGAAGATCCCGAAGACGGCCACGGCGACCAGCACGGCGGTGGGCAGGGGTGTCCCGTGCAGCGGGGCGACGAGCAGGGCGCCGAGGACGAGGCCGAGCACCGTGCCGAGGACCCGGCGGAACCCGCGGACCAGGGTCTCGCCGCGGGAGGCGGTGTTGACGAACACCCACCAGGTCGCGCCGACCGCCCAGTACCAGCGCTGTCCGGACACCAGCTGGCCCACGACGAGCGCAAAGCCGGCCCCCGCCATCGCCTGGACGGCCTGCCGGGTGGTCACCCGGGCCAGTCCGCTGCCGCCCGGCGGTGCGGGCACGGTGGCCGGGGGCTGCCGGCGCTCGTAGCACCACAGCCCGAAGCGGACCGCCGCCGCGCTGAGCACGGACAGGACCACCGCGGCCGACAGCTCGGGCAGCCGGGCGGGCGTGGCGTGCAGGAACTGGGCCACGAAGAAGGTCATGAACGCGAAGACGCCCAGACTGTGGCCGCGCGGGCCCCAACGGCGCGCGTACACACCCGCGCCGACCAGGGCGAGGAAGGTGAGGTCACGGGCCACCGGGAGGTCGTGCAGGCAGGCCGCGGCGGCGAGGACGGGGATGCCGGTCACGGGCAGCAGCGCGGTGGTGACCGCCTGGCCGCGCACCGTGGGGTCGGAGACCGTGAACAGTGCGAGCAGCGCGGCGAGCCCGCCGGTGACGGCGCCGGGCAGGGAGTGGCCGGCCAGGCCGCACACGACGGTGGCCAGAGCGATCCCGAGCACGGCGCGGGACGCGAACCGCAGCCGCGCCCGCCCGGGGTCCGGAGCCGCGAACACCCTCTTCAGCACTGATGACCGCCCCCTCGGCAGACTTCGGACACGACACGAAAAAGGCGCCGCGGTGATCCGCAGCGCCATCGACACGTCCATCAGAGCACCTTCGAGGCCCCTGGCTCAAGTCATCGCCGGAACGCTGGTCCATTGGCCCACTCCGCTGTGCGAAGACCTGCCCGTCAACGGGCCAATGGCCGAGATCAACTGGCCCACTCGCATCGCACCTGACTGGGCCATTGGTACAGTCGGGGTGCATCGACCCGCCGCTGGGAGACCGGAGCCGTCATGGCCGTGGACGAACTCGACACCCGCATCCTGCGGCTGCTCCTCGAACAGCCGCGCACCAGTGTGCGGGAGTACGCCCGCCTCCTCGGCATCGCGCGCGGCACGCTCCAGGCACGGCTGGACCGGCTGGAGCGGGACGGGGTGATCACCGGCACGGGACCTTCCCTCTCCCCCGCCGCCCTCGGTCATCCGGTGCTGGCGTTCGTGCACATCGAGGTGACCCAGGGCCACCTGGACGACGTGGGGGACGCGCTGGCCGGGGTGCCCGAGATCGTCGAGGCGTTCTCCATCACCGGCGGCGGCGACCTCCTCACCCGGGTCGTGGCGCGGGACAACGCCCACCTGGAGGACGTGATCCAGAAGCTGATCAGCCTGCCCGGCGTGGTCCGCACCCGCACCGAGGTGGCCCTGCGCGAACGCGTCCCGCACCGGCTGCTGCCCCTCGTGGAGTCGATCGGCCGCACGAGCGGGAAGTGATCCCGCCGCGCGATCCGGCGGCCCGGGCAGGAGCCGGCTGCTCGTGCGAGCGGCGAGCCGTCCGCGTGCCGATCCCACCGTCCGAGTGCCGGCGACCGGCTACGGCCCGACGCCACCGCCCGGGTGCCGGCGACCGGCTACGGCCCGACGCCACCGCCCGGGTGCCGGCGACCGGCTACGGCCCGACGCCCCGGCTAAGAGCTGCGGCGGGGCCTGCCCCGCCGGGCGCCCTTGGCCGAGCCCTGGGAGCCCGTCCCCCTGGCCCCGCGCGGCGCTCCGCGGGAGCCGCCCTTGGGCGCGGCGCCCTTTCCAGCGCCCGCCGCCGTCCTGCCCGAGCCCTTGCTCCCGGCCTTGCCCGTATCACCCGCCCTGCCCGTCTTGCCCGTCTTGCCTGTCGCGGGTTTCCGGCCGCCGGTCACGGCGGGGGCCTGGGCGGCGGTCCGGCCCCGGGTGCTGTTGACGGTCCGGCCGCGCACGATGCCGATGAAGTCGTCGACCAGGTCGGTGGTCGCCTCCTCGGGCCACACCAGCCCGACACCCGACTGCGGGGCGTCCACGACGGGCCGGTAGGTCAGGTCCCGGCGGTGGTGGAGCCGGGCCAGCGACTGGGGGACCACCAGCAGGCCCACGCCCGCCGCCACCAGCTCGATCGCGTCCTCCGTGGTGGCCGGACGTTCGAAGGCGGGCTCCCCCGGCGGCCGCTCCCAGCCGAGGACGTCGTCCAGCGGATGGAGGACGACCTCGTCGGCCAGGTCGGCGACGGACACCTCGTCCGCCGCCGTCACCAGGTGGTCCTTGGGGACGACGACCACCGTGGTCTCGGTGTAGAGGGGGATCGCGCTGAAGAACGTACGGTCCACGGGCAGTCGTACGACGCCCGCGTCCGCGGCGCCCTCGCGCAGCGCAGCCGGTGCGTCGGCGGCCGGGAGCTGCACGAGGTCGAGGGGGACGTCGGACCGGCGCTCGTTCCAGATCCGCACCCACTTCGCGGGCGTCACCCCGGGGACGTACGCCAGCCGGAACGTGGGGGATGCTTCCGAGCCTGTCACCCGGCCAGGTTACCCGCCCCCGCCCGGTCCGTCGGCGCGTGGTCGGAACCCCCTGCGCCGGTCGATAGTCTGGACACCATGAAGTCGCACCAGACCACCCAGACGATGAAGCCCGCCACAGCGGCGAAGAAGCTGGGTGTGTACCTGCCCGCCACGCCCGCCGATTTCCAGGAGGGCGTCGTCTCGCGTGCCGAGCTGGACCAGCTCCAGGCCGATCCGCCCGAGTGGCTGCGGGAGCTGCGACGCGACGGCCCGCACCCCCGCCCGGTGGTCGCGGCCAAGCTCGGGGTCTCCATCGCGGGTCTGGCGCGCGGCGGAGTCACCGAGGCGCTCACCACCGAGCAGATCGAGGCCCTCAAGCAGGAGCGGCCCGAGTGGCTGGAGAAGGAGCGCGCCACCCAGGCGGAGGTCCGCAAGGAGGCGGCCCGGCTGAAGAAGCGGGACGCCGAGCGCGCCGAGGAGGGCCACGGCCCGCAGAGCTGACAGGAGCCCGGCAGGAGAGGATCGGCCGACCGGACGGAGCCGACACCCGCCGGCTCCCCAGGCTCGCCGACCCCCCACCTCGGCCTGATCGCCACGCCGGCTTGATCCCCATGACGGCCTGGCCCCCGGGCTGATCCCCACGCGTGCTTGATCCCCCGGCGACCGGACCCGTGCCGGGCCGATCCTCACGGCGACTGGCCCCGTCCCGGACGGGGCCTGCCGCCGTGCAGAGCCCCTTGGGCTCCATACCCGAGAAGGTCTGACGTTGGAAGAGCCCTGACGGCGGGAAACGGCCGGTTGCCTCCGTAGGCACACAGACGTCGGTCCCACGCTTCCGCGCGCTCCCGTGCGCCCCCGTTGCTCGGCGCAGGGGAGACCGGTCACGCGTTGGACTGGGCAGGACATGGTGCGAACGCCAAGCCCTGAAAGACCGCCCGAGTTGTGTGTGCCGACTGAGGCAGGTGGTATTCGATGAGCGGTGCGTCAACCGGTGCCCTGTCCACGACGGACCGGTCCGACCGGTCCTGGACCGTGGGTACTGCGCCAGGCATATTCCCTTTCTTCAGCCACGGTATCGCCTTGTTCCGCCGTCCACTGGCTTTCGTGAACTCTCTGCCGGAACGCGGCGACATTGTCCGGATCCGGCTGGGCCCGCTGCCCGCCTGGGTGGTGTGCCATCCGCAGCTGGTCCACCGGATGCTCGTGGACACGCATACGTTCGACAAGGGCGGACCCCAGTACGACCGGCTGCGGACGCTGATGGGCGACGGCCTGGTCACCAGCCGCCAGGACACGCACCGCCGGCAGCGCCGCCTGCTGCAACCGCGTTTCCACGCCACCCGCGTCGCCGCGTACACCGAACTGATGGCAGCCGAGACCGCTGCGCTGTGCGACGCGTGGCGGCCAGGGCAGCGGATCGACGTCAGCGCCGCGATGATGACGCTGACCACCCGGGTCACCAGCCGGGTCCTGCTCTCCGACACCCTGGACGAGGCGGCGGCCGCCGAGCTGAGGAACTGTCTGTCCACGGTGGTGCGCGGGCTGTTCGTCCGCACGGTGGTGCCGCTGGACGCGCCCTTCCGCATACCCCTGCCCGCCAACCGCCGCTACCGGCGCGCCCTCGCCCGCCTGCACGCTCTGGTCGACGCGGCCGTCGCGCAGCGCCGCGCGGACGCTCCGCGGGACGACCTGCTCGGCACCCTGCTGGCCGCCGAGCGCGGTGCCGACGGGCCGCCGATCACCGGGCGGGAGGTCCACGACCACCTCATCACCCTGCTGCTCACCGGGGTGGAGACCACCGCCCTGTGCCTGGCCTCCCTCTTCAGCCTGCTGGCCCGGCACCCGCAGGCGGAGCGCCGGGTGCACGCGGAGGTCGACGCGGTGCTCGGCGGGCGCGCGCCCACGACCGCCGACCTGCCGTCCCTGGTGCACACCGGCAACGCGGTCACCGAGACGCTGCGGCACTCCCCTCCTGGCTGGCTCTTCACCCGCGTCACCACCGAGGAGACCGAACTCGGCGGCTGCCGGCTGCCCCGCGGGGCCACCGTCCTCTACAGCCCCTATCTGCTCCACCACGATCCCGCGTCGTTCCCCGACCCGGAACGGTTCCTGCCGGACCGCTGGCTGCCGGGCGCCGCGGCCGCCGTGCCGCAGGGCGCGATGCTCCCGTTCGCCGCCGGCAACCGCAAGTGCATCGGGGACGCGTTCGCCGTGGCGGAGGCCACCGTGGCGCTCGCGACCGTCGCCGGGCGGGTGCGGCTGCGCCATCTGCCCGGGCCGCCGGTCCGGCCGCGCCCCGCGGTGACCCTGGGGCCGCGGTCGCTGGTGATGACCTGTGAACCGCGAACGGACCGTCCGCAGGACCTCTCCGACCCGAAGGGCAGGTGACAGTGGTGTCGACGACCCAGGAACGCGCGGTACCGCGCCAGGGAGCCCCGGCCGCCGCGGCCACCGGCCGCGCCGCCGATCCGGCGGCCACGCTGAACGATCTGATCGACGCCCACCTGTACATGCCCTTCCCCTTCCGCAGCAACCGCCACGAGGCCGAGGCGGCGGCGGGCACGGACGCCTGGCTGGACAGCTGCGGGCTGACCGCCGGACCCGGCGTGGCGGAGATGATCGCCCGTACCCGTCCCGCCCAGCTCGCCTCCTACATCACCCCGGACGCCGACCCGGACATCCTGCTTCTCGTCGCCCGCCAGATCGCCTACCAGTTCGTCTTCGACGACCGGGCGGAGGAGGTGGGGGCTGGCGGGGCCGACCGGCTGCTGCCCATGCTGTGCGAGAGCGTCGAGATCCTCCGCGACGGCCTGCCGCCGACGACGGCCCTCGGCGCGGCCCTGGCCGACCTGCACCGCCAGGTCCGGCAGCGCTGCACCCCCGCGCAGGCGGCGCGCTGGGCGTGGAACGGCCGGGAGTACGTGCACGGCCTGATGTACGAGGCGGTCGCCCAGAACGGGAGCGTGCCGCCGCACATGGGGGTGTGCACGTCGATACGGTCGCTGACCGCCGGGGTGGAGCCGTTCTATCCGCTCTGCGAGGCGGCGGAGGCCGAGGAGATGCGGCCGCAGGAACTCCATCACCCGCTGATGCGGCGGCTGACCAGGCTGTCCGTGGACGCCGCGGTGTGGATACCGGACCTGTACTCGGCGGTGAAGGAGCAGCGTGCGGGCGGCCTGATCAACCTGGCCCTCGGCTACCAGCGGGCGTACGACTGCTCCCTGGCGGAGGCCGTGCTGCCGGCCATCGCGCGGATCAACGGCACCATCCGCGAGTTCGAGCGGATCCGCGCGGAGCTCCGGCCGGAACTGAGCGCCGCCGGCCTCGGCTACGTGGACGGGATGAGCGGCTGGATCCGCGGGTGCTACCACTGGTCGCGCACGGTACCGCGCTACGCCGACTCCGCGCAGGCGCCCGCCCGTTAGGACCTGCCGCCCGCTCGGTCCGGCCCTCGGCCCGCCTGTCCGACCCGCGGCCTGCCCATCCGACCGGCGTTACCCACCCGGAGGGCACGTCAATCCTCCGGCGGCGGTGATTCACCCTTCCTTGCCCCTTGCGTGCCCCATTCGGCCGTCCGGGGGCCGCCCGGGCGTACGCTCTGGCTTCCCCCGGAGGACAGGGCCCAAGGACAGGAAGCGGTAGGGCACATGGCACATGAGCCGTGGCAGTCACACACCGAACACCGACCCCTGCTCGAACGCCAGCGGGAACTGCGCGTGCTCGACGCCGCGTTGGCCGATCTCGCCGCGTCCGCCGACGGTGCTCCGCGCCGTGGTGGGCTGCTCGCCTTCACGGGCGCGGCGGGGCTGGGCAAGACGACGCTCATGGCCCAGTTGCGCGCCCGGGCCGCCGCGCGGGGACTCACGGTGCTCTCGGGCCGGGGCGGGGAGACGGAGCAGGAACTCGCCTTCCACGTGGTGCGGCAGCTCGTGCAGCCCCCGCTGGCGGCGATGCCCGGACCGGAACGCCGCACGTTTCTGGGCAGTTGGTACGACATCGTCGCCACCGCGCTCGGTCTGGAGGCGTCCGGCAGCGCCCGGGTGCCCGACCCGGCCGGGGTGCGGGACGGTCTGGACTGGGTGATGACGCGCCTGGCCGTGGAGCAGGCGCCGGTCGTGCTGCTGCTCGACGACGCGCACTGGGCCGACGCCGAGTCCCTGAGCTGGCTCGCCTCCTTCGCGGCGCGCATCGAGAACCTTCCGCTGCTGATCGTCGTCGCCTACCGTCCCGGGGAACTGCCGCCGGAGGCCACCGCGTTCCGGTCACTGCTCGAACGCCATGAGAACCGTCCGCACGCACTGATGCCGCTCTCCGCCGCGGGTGTCGCCCGGATCATCAGGGACCATCTGGGCGAGGGAGCCGAGGAGGAGTTCTGCGCGGAGTGCTGGGCGGTCACCGAGGGGCGCCCGTTCGAAGCGGTGGAGCTGGCGATCCGGCTGGCCGAACGGGAGGTGCGGGGTACCGGGGACGACCTGCCGGTCATGCGCGACCTGGCGTCGGCGATCAAGGGTCCGGGGCTGCTGGACCGGCTGCGCCGGCTCGGCACGACGTCCGTCCGTTTCGCCTCGGCCGCCGCCGTGCTGGGCACCTCCGTCTCGCCGGAACTGGCCGCCACGATCGCCGTGGTCGGTGTGGAGCAGGCCGCACAGGAGACCGCGAAGCTGCGGGCCGCCGGGATCCTGACCGACAGCCAGGCCCCCGGCGGCGGACTGGAGTTCGCGCATCCGCTGATCGCCACGGCGATCTACCGGGCCATCCAGCCGGGCTTTCGGGTCGGCCTGCACAACGCCGCCGCGGTGGCCGTCCGCGCCGCGGGGCTCGGGCCCACGGCCGCCGCGCGGCATCTGCTGGAGGTTCCGTGCGAGGCCAGGCCCGAGGCCGTGGAGTGTCTGCGGGAGGCCGGCCGTGAGTACCTGCGGGCGGGGGCTCCCGAAGCCGCCCGCCGGGTGCTGACCCGGGCGCTGCAGGAGCCGCCGCTGCCCGAGGACCGGGCCGCGCTCCTGCACGAACTGGCCTGCGCGACCTTCCTCATCGAGCCCGCGGCGACCGTCGCCCTTCTCCGGGAGGCGCTGGCGGAGCCGGACCTCGCTCCCGGCCTGCGGGCCTCCGTCGTCTACCGGCTGACCCAGGCCCTGGCCCACACGGACCGCATGGCGGAGGCCGCCCGCGTGGCCGCCGAGGAGGCGCAGCAGGCCACCGATCCGCGGACACGGCTGCGCATGCAGGCCGATCACTTCGTGTGGAGCGCCTTCCGCAGCGACGAACCCGACTCACCTGCCCGGTCCCGCAAGCTGGCGCGGCTGGCGGGACGGCTGACGGGACGCACCCTGGAGGAGCGCTACATCCTGGGGCTGCGCGCCTGGGACGCCATGGTGCGCGGAGAGCACCGGCAGACCGTCCTGGAGCACGCCGAGAGGGCGCTGCGCGGAGGGCTGAGCTGGACCGACGAGCACCGGGGTTTCGAGGTCCCCGCCTCGGTCGCCCTGCTGTTCATGTACTGCGACCAGCCCCGGCGGGCCGAGGAACTGTTCGGCCGGGGCATCGCCGAGTGCACCGACAAGGGGTGGCGCGGCTCCCACCTGGCCCTGGGGCAGACCCTCCTCGGCTACATCCGCTACCACCGCGGCTGTCTGGCCGAGGCGGAGGACCTGGTCCTGCAGGGCCTGCGGACCGCCGACCGGGTGGAAGGCGCGGTTCCGGCCCAGTGGTTCGCGGTCGGTGTCCTGATCCAGACCCTGCTGGCCCGCGGCCGGGTCACGGAGGCCCGGCGGGTCGCCGACGAGCACCGCTTCGGCGAGACGGCGCCGAACGCGGTCATCTACCCCGACCCCCGCACGGTCTACGCCGAACTGCTGCTGGCGGAGGACCGGGACGCCGAGGCGGTGCGGCTGCTGGCCGACGTCGGTGAGCGGCTGGACGCCCGGGCCTGGCGCAATCCGGCGTGGTGCCCCTGGCAGCTGGACCTGGCATCGGCGCTGGCCCCCACGGCCCCTGAGCGTGCCGTGGGCCTGGCGACGGAAGCCGTCGAGCGGGCGCGGGCCTTCGGCGCCGCGTCGGCCACCGGGCAGGCGCTGCGCACCCTGGCCGAGGTCACCGGCGGACCGGCGGCGCTCGATCTGCACGCGGAGGCGGTGAGTCTGCTGGAGGGGTCCCCGGCAGGCTACGAGCTGGCCCGCGCGCTGATCGGGCACGGCGCGGCGCTCGCCCGCAACGGCAGGCTCCCCGAGGCCGCCGACCGCCTGTACCGGGGGCTGGAGACCGCGGTGCACTGCGGGGCGGAGGCCCTGGCCGGCCGGGCCCGGGCGGAGCTGTCGGCTGCGGGGATGCGCCCGCTGCCCCTGCGGTACGGGCAGACCGACACGCTCACCGCCCAGGAACGCAGGGCCGCCGAGCTGGCCGCCCAGGGGCACCCGGTCGCGGTGGTCGCCAAGGAGTTGCACCTCACCGAGCGGGGAGTGCGCCAGCTCCTCTCCTCCGTGTACCGGAAGGTCGGCACCGACGCGGCCGGTCTCGCCGCCGCCCTGGAGACCTTTCCCCGGTCCTGCCCCTGAGCCCGGCTGCGGCCGCAGCCGGGACCCGGCCCGGACGCCGCTGTCCGGTGCGCGGTGCCCGGGCCGTGAGGCTCATGCCGCCCGGTTGGCGCCGGGTGCGGCCCGGTCGTGGTGGATCGGTCCGTCGGATCCCGTGAGCGGGGCGCCGGTGCCTCCGCGCCCGGCGGCGACGATCTCGGCCGCGATCGACAGGGCGGTCTCCTCCGGGGTCCGCGCACCGAGGTCCAGGCCGATCGGGGACCGCAGGCGGGCCAGTTCCGCTTCGCCCACGCCTGCCTCGCGCAGCCGGCGCCGGCGGTCCTCGTGGGTGCGGCGCGAGCCCATCGCGCCGACGAAGGCGACCGGCATCCGCAGCGCGACCGTGAGCAACGGTATGTCGAACTTGGCGTCGTGGGTGAGCACGCACAGCACCGTCCGCCGGTCCGTGGGGGTCTCCCGCAGATAGCGGTGCGGCCAGTCGACGACGATGTCGTCGGCCTCGGGGAAGCGGCCCCGGGTGGCGAACACGGGCCGGGCGTCGCACACCGTGACGTGGTACCCGAGGAACTTGCCCGCCCTGACCAGTGCGGCGGCGAAGTCGACCGCCCCGAAGACGATCATGCGGGGCGGGGGCAGCGTGGACTCCACGAGGAGGGTCAGACCGCCCGGGCAGTGCGAGCCGTCCTCGGACAGCTCCACCGTTCCCGTGCGGCCGGCCTCCAGCAGGGCCCGGGCCTCGGCGACCGCGGTGCGGGCCGCCTCCGGGTGGTCGCCGAAGCCGCCGTCGTCCGCGCCCTCGTCCGTCCCGTCCGGCCGGACCAGCACCGTGGCGCCCAGCAGGTCGTCCGGGCCCCGGACGATCCGGGCGACGGCCACCGGCTCCCCCTGGACGGCGGCCGACAGGGCCGCCCGCAGGACCGTCCGCACGGGTGCGTGCGCCGGGACCGGCGTGATCATCATGTCGATGGTCCCGCCACAGGTCAGGCCGACGGCGAAGGCGTCCTCGTCGCTGTAGCCGAACTGTTCGAGGACAGTGGTGCCGTCCTGCAGCGCCTGCCGGCACAGGTCGTAGACCGCGCCTTCCACGCAGCCACCGGAGACCGAGCCGATGACGGTGCCCTCGCTGTCGACCGCGAGGGCCGCGCCCGGGCCGCGCGGCGCGCTGCCGCCGACGGCCACCACGGTGGCGACGGCGAAGGCGCGGCCCTCCTCGATCCAGCGGTGCAGTTCCCCGGCGATGTCAAGCATGTGGCTCCCCAGCGGCCGCCTGCAGGACCCGGTCGGGGCGGATGGGCAGGTGGCGGTGGCGGACGCCGGTGGCGTGCCAGACCGCGTTGGCGACGGCGGCCGCGGCGCCGACGATGCCGACCTCGCCGACGCCCTTGATGCCTACCGGGTCGTCCGGGTCCGGGTCGTCGACCCAGTCGGCCTCGATCAGCGGCGGTACGTCGGCGTGCGTGGCGACGTGGTAGCCGGCGAGGTCGGCGCCGTAGAGGCCACCGCTGGCCCGGTCGCGGACGGCCTCCTCGTGCAGCGCCATGGAGATGCCCCAGATCATGCCGCCGACGAGCTGGTTGCGTGCCGTCAGCGGGTTGACGATCTTGCCCGCCGCGAAGATGCCGAGCATGCGGCGCACCCGTACCTCGCCGGTGGTGACGTCCACGGCGACCTCGGCGAACTGGGCGCCGAAGGAGTGCCGCTCCTTGCGGGCCAGGGCGCCGACGGCCTCGGTGGTGTCGGACCGTACCGTGATGCCCTCCGGCGGGATGTCGGTGCCCAGCGCCAGCCGCTCGCGCAGTTCCCCGGCCGCGGCGGTGACGGCCCAGGCCCAGGAGCGGGTGCCCATGGAACCGCCGGCGATCATCGCCGGCCCGAAGTCGCTGTCCCCGATCCGTACCCGGACCTTGTCCGGCGTGGTCGCCAGGGCGTCGGCGGCGATCAGGACCAGCGCGGTGCGGGCGCCGGTGCCGATGTCCGCGGCGGCGATCCGCACGGTGAAGGTGCCGTCCGCCTCGGCGGTGACGATCGCGGTGGACGGTCCGGCTCCGGAGGGGAAGGACGCGGCGGCCATGCCGGTACCGAGCAGCCAGCGTCCCTCGCGGCGCACGCCGGGGCGCGGGTCCCGGTCCGCCCAGCCGAATCTGCGGGCGCCCTCACGGAAGCAGGCTTCCAGGTTGCGGCCGCTGAAGGGCAGCCCGGAGGCGGGGCCCCGCTCCGGTTCGTTGCGCCGGCGCAGTTCGATCGGGTCCAGGCCGCATTTCTCGGCGAGTTCGTCGAGCGCCGACTCCAGCGCGAAGGATCCCGGGGCCTCTCCCGGTGCGCGCATGAAGGTCGGGGTCGGTACGTCCAGCCGGACGATGCGGTGGGCCGTACGGTGGGCGTCGGCGTCGTACATCACCCGCGAGGGGGCGGCGCAGGACTCGACGAACTCGTGCACGGACGAGGTCTGGTTGAGCGAGAGGTGTTCCAGCGCGCGCAGGCGTCCGTCGGCGTCCGCGCCGAGCCTGATCCGCTGGGCGGTGGGGCTGCGGTAGCCGGTCAGCGAGAACATCTGGCGGCGGGTCAGCACGACACGGACCGGGCGGTGCAGGACGGTCGCGGCCATCACCGCGCCCACCTGGTGGACGCGGACCCCCTTGCTGCCGAAGCCGCCGCCGACGTGCTCGGAGCGCACCCGCACGGCGGACGGGTCGAGCGAGAACAGCTTGGCCAGTTCGCCGACGACCCAGCTGGCGCCCTGGTTGGAGTCGACGACCTCCAGCCGTCCGCCGTCCCACAGGGCGGTGGCCGCGTGCGGCTCCATCATGCTGTGGTGCTCTTCGGGGGTGGTGTACTGCTGGTCCAGGGCGACGGCGGAGGCGGCGAGTTCGGCCTCCAGGTCGCCCTTCTCCACCACCGCCGGCATATGGCCCTCCAACGCGTAGGCGTCGGTGCGGTCGGCGGAGAACTCGGTGTCGTGCGGCTCCTGTTCGTAGTGCACGACGAGGGCTTCGGCCGCTTCCCGGGCCTGCTCGGAGGTCTCGGCGACGACCAGGGCCACCGGCCAGCCCAGGTGCGCCACCCGGTCGTTCTGGAAGAGGGTGCAGGTGGGGTCCGGCGGCGTGCCCAGCAGGCCGATGAAGTCGGTCTCCAGGCGGGGCGCGTTCCCGTGGTGCAGGACGGTGAGGACACCGGGCATGGCGAGGACGGGCGCGGTCTCCACGGACCGGATCCGGCCACGGGCCACGGTGGAGAGCACCAGCCAGCCGTGGGCCAGGTCCGCGAAGGGGATCTCGCCGGCGTAGCGCGCGGCTCCGGTGACCTTGTCGCGGCCCTCCACCCGGGTGTGCGCGGTGCCGACGGCGCCCTGGACGGTCGTACGCGTTCCGGTGGCGGTGGTCATCGGGCGGTCTCCTCGGCGAGTTCGGTCAGCACGGCCACCACCAGGTTGCGCATGAGGGTCACCTTGTACCCGTTGTGCGGCAGCGGGTCGGCCGCCGCCAGCTCGGCGTCCGCGGCGGCGGCGAAGGCCGCGGCGTCGGCGGGGGCACCCGTCAGTGCCTGTTCGGCCGCGCGGGCCCGCCAGGGGCGGGAGGCGACCGCTCCGAAGGCCAGGCGCACGTCGTGCACGCTGCCGTCGCGGACGTCGAGCGCGGCGGCCACCGAGCCGATGGCGAACGCGTAGGAGGCACGCTCGCGCACCTTGCGGTAGCGCGAGTTGCCCGCGACCGGGGCGGGCGGCAGCGTGACACCGGTGATCAGCGCGCCGGGCGGCAGAGCGGTCTCACGGTGCGGGGTGTCCGCCACGGGCAGGTAGAAGTCCGCGAGGGGCAGGCTGCCCGGCCCGTCGGCCGTCGCGTAGGAGACGACGGCGTCGAAGGCGGTCAGGGCCACCCCCATGTCCGAGGGGTGGACCGCCACGCAGTGTTCGGAGGCGCCCAGGATCGCGTGGTTGTGGTGCTCGCCCTCGATCGCGGGGCAGCCGCTGCCGGGGACGCGCTTGTTGCACGCCCGGGTGACGTCGGTGAAGTAGCCGCAGCGGGTGCGCTGGAGGAGGTTGCCGCCGACGGTGGCCATGTTGCGCAGCTGGCCCGAGGCACCGGCCAGCACCGCCTGCGCCAGCGCGGGGTAGCGGCGGCGCACCTCGGGGTGGGCGGCCAGGTCGCTGTTGGTGACCGTGGCGCCGATGCGCAGGCCGCCCTCCTCGGTGGGCTCGATCCCGTCCAGCGGGAGTTCGCGCACGTCGACGAGGCGGGTGGGCCGCTCGACACCGGTCTTCATCAGGTCGACCAGGTTGGTGCCGCCGCCGAGGAACCGGGCGTCCGGGTCGGCGTCCAGCAGGGCGACGGCACCGGCGACGTCCTCAGCCCTCTCGTAGCCGAACTCCTTCATGCCACGGCCTCCTCGGTCTTGGCGGCCGACGCCTTGCCGTCGGACTGCGTGGGCGCGGCGGCCCGGGCGACCGCCTGGGCGATCGACGCGTAGGCGCCGCAGCGGCACAGGTTGCCGCTCATCCGCTCCTTGATCTCCTCCGGGGTCAGCGGGGGCGGCCCCGCTTCGGGACGCACGTCGTCGGTGGCGGCGCTCGGCCAGCCGGCGGCGTGCTCCTCGATCATGGCGACGGCCGAGCAGATCTGGCCCGGTGTGCAGTAGCCGCACTGGTAGCCGTCGAGGTCGAGGAAGGCCTGCTGCACCGGGTGCAGCCGGTCGCCTTCGGCGATGCCCTCGATGGTGGTGATCTCACGCCCCTCGGCGGCGACCGCCAGCTGGAGGCAGGCGACGGCCCGACGGCCGTCGAGCAGCACTGTGCAGGCACCGCACTGTCCCTGGTCACAGCCCTTCTTGGTGCCGGTCAGATCGAGCCGCTCCCGCAGGGCGTCGAGCAGGGTGGTGCGGTGGTCGACGGACAGCGCGTGCTTCTCGCCGTTGATGTTCAAGGTGATAGGGCTGTGCGTCGACGAGGTGACTGGGTCCATGATCAGCTTCTTTCGCGTAAGCGGCGGAAACACATCGGGATGTCGGCCTGAAAGGTGACGAGTCCGGAAAATGCGGCGCGTTGCGAGGTAAGGACTCAGGTGGCAGGAGTGGGCACTGTACGTGGCGGAACAGCGTTGCCCGCCGCTATGGTGGACGACAAGCGGACAGCTGTCCGTTCTCGAAAAACTACCGGACAGCTGTCCGCTTAGCAAGACCGGGTTCGGCTACGCACCCGAAAGGAGGACGAGTGCAGCACAAGAAGCACGCCCCTCTGCGCTCGGACGCGCAACGCAACCGCGAAACCATCCTGGAGGTCGCGGTGGCCGAGCTGACCCGCTGTGCCGACGTCCCGCTCAGCCTGATCGCCAGGAAGGCGGGGGTGGGGCAGGGCACGTTCTACCGCAACTTCCCCAACCGCGAGGCGCTGGTCCTGGAGATCTACCGGCACGAGATGCAGCAGGTCTCCGACAGCGCGGCCGAACTGCTGAAGTGCCGCCCTCCCGACCGGGCGCTGCGGGAGTGGATGGACCGCCTGGCCCGGTTCGCGATGACCAAGGCCGGGCTGGCGGACGTGATCCGCCAGGCCACGAGCGGACCGGGCAGCCCGGCCAAGCCCGGGCACACCACCCTGGCCGACGCCGCCGAACTGCTGCTGCGCGCCGCGGAGGAGGCCGGCGCCATCAGACCCGGCGTGAGCGCGGACGACTTCGTCCTCGCCATCGCCGGCATCTGGCAGCTGGACCCGCACGGCGACTGGCAGTCCCGCGCGAGCCGCCTCCTCGACCTGGTGATGGACGGCCTGCGCGTCGGAGCGCCCGGCCGCTGAGGCCGCACGGCCCCCTCCTGGGACGCACCCGGCCACGCACCACCGCCCGCCTCCGGCCGCCCCCTGCCCCCGCGTGCCCGTCTCTCCCGCATGCCCGGCGCCGCACCCGGCCTCACCTCAACATCCCTCACCCGGCCCGCGTCACCTCACCCCCGCCCCGCATCGTCCCGCCTCGCCCGGCGCTCCTCTTCTCCCTCGTCCTCCTGCTCCATCTCCCCTCACCGGTCCCCGAGTTCGCGTCACCTCGTTTCGTCCCGAGGGGTCCTCGCGCCCCGCGCGTAAACACAAGTGACGCTGCCACGACAGCGACACCGTGAACCTCGCCGCAGGCAGCGCCCGCGAACCAAGGAGCAGGGGACGACATGAGATTCCTGGACCGTGAACGTGCGGCCCTCACCAAACTGCTGCCGGGGCTCGACGACAGCCTGCGAGCCGTACCGCTGATGACTCTGGAGCGGCCCGGCAGCCCGGGCATCGGGCTCTTCCGGGACAGCGGCGGCCCGGGGCTGCTCGCCCCGGCGTCCCTCCAGGGCCGGGGCGCCACCGCGCTCGACGCCGTACGGGTGCAGCGCGCCCTCGGCAGCCGCTCGCCCTCCCTGGCCGTGGCGACGACCATGCACCATTTCTCGATGGCGACCCTCGTGGGACTGAGCAACGCCGGTGAAGGCCTGGAGTGGATGCTGGTCCAGGCCGTCGCCACGGAGAACCAGCTGATGGCCTCCGGGTTCGCCGAGGGGCGCAGCGGCGCCGGCATCCTGTCGCCGTCGATGTCCGCCACTCCGACACCCGAGGGGCTGCGGATCACCGGTGTGAAGCGGCCGTGCAGCCTGGCCCGCTCCATGGACCTGCTCACCGCGAGCGTGCTCGTGCCCCGCGAGGACGGCGAGGGCGAGGAACTGGCCGTGGCCCTGGTGCCCGCCGCCAGCGAGGGGCTGAGCGTCAGCGGCTTCTGGTCCAGCGGGTTCCTGGCGGGCGCGGAGAGCGACCAGGTGACCCTGGACGGCGTGCTGGTGCCGCCCGACCTCATGGTGCGCACCGCGTGTCCGCCCGGGGCCCGGCTGGACGAGGTGCAGACGATCGGTCTGGTCTGGTTCGAGCTGCTGATGACGGGCAGTTACCTGGGCGCGGCGAGCGGCCTGGTGGAGCGGGTGCTGCTCAACGACCGGGTGCCCGAGAGCGAGCGGGTCGCGCTGCTGGTCGCCGCCGAGAGCGTGGCGGCGTCCGTCGAGGGCCTCGCCCGCCGTGTGGACGAGAGCACTCCCGATGAGTCCACACTGGCCGAATCGCTCTACGTCCGCTACGGCGTCCAGGACGCGCTGTCCCGGATCGTCCCGCGCGCGGTGGAACTGCTCGGCGGCCTGAACTTCATGACCTCCGACGAGGTCGGCTACCTCGCCGCGTGTACCAACGGCCTCGCCCTGCACCCGCCGTCGCGGTCGCGGATGACCGGCCCGCTCGCCGCCTATCTGGCCGACGGGCCACTGACCGTGGCCTGACACCCCCGCGCGACGGCGCACGGCCGCCGCCTGACACCCGGCCGCCACGGCGCACGGCCGGGGCCTGACAACCCGCTGCCACGGCGCGCGGCCGCGCCTGTCGACCCGCCGTTCCAGCGGCCGGTCGTGGCGTGAGCCAGCGTGGGCCTGTCACGCACTGCCGTGTCCGGCCGCGGTCGGTGGCGCGCGCGACCAGACCCACCGGGCCTTCCGCCACCGCCGTCGCACCCATCATCCCCGCCGCCTCCGTCACCGCCCTCGTACCCAACACCCCGTCGTCTCCGTCGCCCCCAAACCCCGTCGTCTCCGTCACCGCCCTCGTACCCGCCGTCGCCGAAGCGGTCGCCGCCGAAGCTGTCGTCGTCAGCCTGCCGCCGCCGAAGCGGTCGGCTCCACCGTCGTTCCCGTCACCGCGCCCGCCTCCGCGTCCACCACGCCGGCCGCCCACCGGGCTTCCCGGCCGCGCCGTCACCGCCTGTCTCCGACCGAGGGGATCCTTCGCATGCCGCATCTACCGCCGCCCCGCCGCCCGGTGCTCCTGCTGACCGGGGGCTCCGGTGTCCTCGGCCGGGCACTGATCGAGGAGCTGTCGCCCGGCTTCCGCATCATCTGCCTGCGCCACCGCACACCCGTGGACGACCCCAGGGTCGAAGAGGTCGGCGCCGACCTGCTGGAACCCGGTCTCGGCCTGTCGCGGACCGAGTTCGCGCGGCTGGCCGACGACGTGGACCTCGTCGTGCACTCCGCCGCGGCGACCAACTGGAAGGCCGAGCCCGAGGCGATCTGGCGGGCCAACCTCGACGGCACCGCCACCATGCTCGACCTCGCCGTGCGCGCGCAGGCGCCCTTCCACCACATCAGCACCGCCTTCGTGGCCAACCCGCTGGCCGAGGAGGAGCAGCGGCGCTTCCCCGGCGCCGCCGCCTACCTGGCCTCCAAGACCGCGGCGGAGCAGGCCGTGCGCGAGGCGCCGGTGCCCGCGACGATCCTGCGTCCGTCGGTGGTGATGGGCGACTCCGTCACCGGCCGCATCGCGGGCGCCCAGGGGCTGACGCGGGCCCTGGGCGCCATCGTGAAGGGACAGGTCCCGGTCCTGCCCGGAGAGCCTGGGGCGCGCATCGACATGGTTCCCCAGGACGTCGTCGCCCGTGCCGTCGGCGCGTTGCTGCGCGGCGGTGTCACCGGCGGCGAGTACTGGCTGACGGCGGGCACCGAGGCGCTCCTGCAACGGGAAGTCGTCGACACCTGCCTGGAGTTCGCCGACCGTTACGGTCCCCGCCCGCATCCCCCGCGGCTGATCCCGCTGGAGTCGGTGCACCGGCTCCTGCTCCCGCTGATCGAGGGCCCGGCCTTCCCGGAGTCGCTGCGCCGCCGGTTCCACACGTACGCGGAACTGCTGCTGGTCTTCCAGCGGGCCCTGCCCTTCGAGTCCTCCCTGGGGTCGGCGCACTGCGGCACGGCCGTCGCCAAGGACGACCTGCGCCGGGCGCTGCTGAGCAACCTGGCCGCCTGGGCGGCGGGTCCGGCGGGCCTGCGACGGCAACGGCGGACCCGGCCGGCCCTCCAGGAGGGCACCGCACCCCGGGAGCTGGCGTCATGACCGCGCTCCCCGTCACCGAGACCGCGCCTTTCCCGGCAGCCCGCCGAGCCCCGGAGGCGGCGGAGGACGCGGCACCGCCGCCCGCGGACCCCCCGGCCGACGGAGCACACATCGCCCGCCTCTACCGCGAGCACCTGGCCGCCGGCCGCGCGGTGCTCGGCGAGGTGCTCGGCGGCATGGTGGAGACGGTGTCCGAGGGTGCCTGGGTGCACACCGCGGACGGCCGCCGCTATCTGGACTTCGGCGGGTACGGCGTCTTCATCCTCGGCCACCGGCACCCGGCGGTGACCGCCGCGGTGCACCGGCAGATCGACGCCCATCCGCTGGCCACCCGGGTGTTCCTGGAGCCCGTCGCCGCCCGGGCCGCCGCCGCGCTGGCCGCGCACACCCCGCTCGGCCTCGACCGGGTGCACTTCGTCAACTCCGGCGCGGAGGCCACCGAGGCCGGTCTCAAACTCGCCCGCGCCCACGGCCGCACCGCGCTGGTCAGCACCGTCGGCGGGTACCACGGCAAGACCCTCGGCGCGCTCAGCGCGACCGCCAACCCGACCTATCAGGACCCGTTCCGTCCCCTGCTGCCGGACAGCGCGGCGGTGCCGTTCGGGGACCGGGAGGCCCTGGAGGACATGCTCGCCCGCTTCGGCGAACGGGCCTGTGTGATCGTGGAGCCCGTGCAGGGCGAGGGCGGTGTCCGCATCCCCCCGCCGGGTTACCTTGCGGACGCGGGGCGGCTGTGCAGGACGTACGGTGCCTTCCTGATCGTGGACGAGATCCAGACGGGTCTGGGCCGGCTGGGTTCGTGGTGGGGCGTGGACACCGAGCACGTCCGCCCGGATGTGCTCCTCGTGGGCAAGGGCCTGAGCGGCGGTGTGGTGCCGGTTGCCGCGATGGTGGCCACCGACGAGGCCTACGCGCCGTTCTCGCGCGACCCCTACCTGCACACCTCCACCTTCGCCGCCTCGCCGCTCGCCTGCGCCGCCGCGCTGGCCGCCGTGCAGACCATGGAGCGGGAGGACGTGCCCGGCCGTGCCCGGGCGCTCGGACTCAGGCTGCTGCACGGCGTGCGCGCCGCCTGTACGCCCTACACCGGCGGCCTGGTCCGTGACGTGCGCGGCCGTGGCCTGCTGATCGGCATGGAGTTCGCCGTGGAGCAGGCCGTGGGCGAGCTGATCCTCGAACTGGTCGGGCGTGGCGTCCTGGTGAACCACTCGCTCAACGCCGGCCGTGTGCTGCGTCTGACCCCGCCGGCCGTCGTCACCGACGACGAGCTGGGACTCTTCCTCACGGCCCTGAGCGAGGCGCTGCGCGCGGTGGCGGCCCGGGTCGGCTGACCGGCGCCCCTCCTCCGCCCCTTTTCGCCTCCTGGCGCCCCGGGCTCCTCCCTCCCGTCTCCTCGAAAGCAACTGCGCACCGCAAGGCTGCCGAGGCCGAGGCCACCGAACCACAGGTGCCACGAGACCACACGTGCCACCGAGACCACATCTGCCACCTGGACCACCGGCACCACTTGCACACCATCACGACCACGACCACGACCACCAGCGACCGTCACGACCACGAAAGGTATTGCCATGCGTCGCGTGACCGTACAGATGAACGCCCAGGACGTGAGCCCGGAAGCCGCCTACGACCGCATCCGGGACTTCCGCCGCTATCCGGACGTCACCGAGACCGTGCGCGAGGTGGTGGTGCATCCGCCCGGCGCCGACGGCTCGGTGGTGTCGGACTGGACCGTCCGGTTCCGCAACGGCCTGATGCGGTGGTCGGAACGTGACTCGTTCCATCCCGAGCGCCTGACCCTCGGTTTCACCCAGCTGCGCGGCGACTTCGAGGTGTTCGAGGGGACCTGGCGGTGCGCGCCGACCGGGTCCGGCACCGTGGTGACCTTCGACGCCGTGTTCGACCTGGGCATCCCGACCCTGGCCGACATGCTGGACCCGGTGGCGGAGTCCACGCTGCGCACCAACATCGAACTGATCCTGGGCGGACTGCTCGGTTCCGTCACCGCGGCGCCGGCCCTCCCGCTGTCCCGGACGGCGGCGCCCGTCAGTGGCTGATCTCGCCCTCGCCCCGCTCAGACCGGGAGCACCGCCCTCGGCGGCCTGGGACACGCTGCGCGACGAACCCGGTCCCGACGCCGTCCGCTGCCTCGCCCTCTACACCAGGCTGGCGGCCGGGGTCACGGTGGTCACCGCGCTCGACGCCGCCGGCAGGCCGGCCGGGATGACCGTCTCGGCCCTGACCTCCGTGTCGGCCCGGCCGCCGCTGCTGCTCGCCTGTCTGCGCGGCGGTTCGCAGACCCTGACCGCCGTACGGGAGCGCGGCGCGTTCGCCGTCAGCTTCCTCACCGAGCGGCAGCGCGGCGTCGCCGAGCGCTTCGCCGACCCGGCCCTGTCCCCCGCCGCCCGGTTCACCGGCGTCCCGGTCCGGCAGGTGCTGGGCGTGCCGGTGGTGTCCGAGGCGCTCGCCTGGTCGGTGTGTCTCGTGGAGGACGTACGCCGCTACGGCGACCACGACGCGGTCGTCGGCCGGGTACGGGCCGCCGAGGCCGGGGCCGGCCGGCCGCTGCTGTGGCACGACCGTGCCTTCCACGCCCTCGCCCCCCTGCCACCCCGGACCGCGCCCGCCTCTCCTCCTTCTCAGTCCGCACCCGCTCCTGCTCCCTCTCGGGCCGAACCCGCTTCTCTCCCGTCCCAGGGCGGGGGAAGTTGACCGTTCTCCTCCTCAAGGACGCCCGGCCATCAGCTCCACCGGCCGGGCGTCCGCGTATCCGCTCACCGACATGACCGTCCAAGGAGGTCGTATGTCCCTGCCCCCCATGCCCGGAGTCAACGCCGACGACGCGCGGACCGAACTCACCCGCGGGCCCGAGCGGCTTGCCGGCAACACCACGGCGGCGGGCCACCGGGTCGCCGCCGCTCTCGACGCCGAGGCCACCGCGGACGACTGGGGCCGGCCCCCGGACGCCCAGCGCCCGTACCCCGTCGTCCTCGTGCACGGCACCCTGGGCGACCGCCAGTACGTGTGGCGGGAGGCCGTGCCGGTGCTCAAGGCCGCCGGACACCGGGTCTTCCGGCTGAACTACGGGGAGATGCCGACTCTCCCACGGCTGTACGGCCTCGCCGACATCCGGCTCTCCAGCCGGGAACTGGCCGAGTTCGTCGACCGGGTGCTCGCCGACACCGGCGCGGCCCAGGTCGACCTCGTCGGGCACTCGCAGGGCGGGATGATCCCGCACTACTACCTGAAGTTCCTCGGCGGCGCCGGCAAGGTGCGCCGTTTCGTCGGCATCGCGCCCAGCAGCCACGGGGTGACCGTGGAGGGGCTGACGGCGCTGGTCCGTCAGGCGGTCGGGGTGCGGGACATCGTCGAGGAGGAGCTGCTCTTCCGGATGAGTCCGGCGTTCGTGCAGTTGCTGCACGACTCGGAGTTCGTCCGCGAGCTGACGTCGACGGGCGACACCGTCGCCGGGGTGCGGTACACCGTGATCTGGTCCACGCGCGACGAGGTGGTCCAGCCGCCCACCTCGCAGCGGCTCACCCCCAGTGAGCCGGGGCACGAGGTCACCAACCTGTGCCTGCAGGAACTCACGCCGGACAACCGGACCACGCACATGGCGATGCCGTACGACCCCGTCGTGCTGCGCGAGATGCTCCGGGCCCTGGACGGCTGAGCGGCAGGCCCGCGCACGACGAAGCGGGGTGAGGCCCTCGGGCCTCACCCCACCGTCGTGTTCCCGGCCGGGCTCAGTACGCGGTGCACCTGCCCTTCTCGCCGTTCCAGAAGCAGACCTGGCCGACCACGTCGAAGCCGGCGACCCCGTTCGGGTCGATCTTGTCGAAGCGGGGCACGGGGATCTGGAGGCCGTTGATCCCGTCACCGGCGAGCGGGCCGCCGGTCACGGTGCGGTCGGGCACGGGGCTGCCCTTCTTCAGCTCACCGTTGAAGTACAGCGAGCCGTACTCCCCGGTGTTCCAGGTGCCCTGGCCGGTGCCCTCCACGGAGAACGTCGGCACCGGCAGGGCGCCGAACCGGCCCGTGCCGACGACATGGAAGACGATGTCTGTCAGCTCCGGGGCCGCGCCGTCAGGCGAGCGGCAGTCGCGGTAGCCGATGTGCCCGGTCACCCGCGACTGCCGGGTGAGCACGCCGAGCGGCGGACTGAAGTTCACCTCGGCGTCGAGGCGGCACACGAGGTCGGGGACGGGCCCCGGGTCCGCCACCGCGGCACGGGCGGCGGAGGCAGCCGGGGTGGCGGCCGGCGCGGCGACGGCGGCCGGGGTGGCCAGGCCGAGGCCCGCGAGCAGGGCGGCGGGCAGCAGCGCCCTGCGCAGCCGGGCTGGACGCGAGCGGGGTGGGGTGGCGGTGGTCCGGCCGGTCTTCATACGACGGTTCCTTCCGTGTCCGCGAGGGCTTCACGGGACGTGCGCGGGGTGAGGGGGTCAGGCGGTGACGGTGCCGGAGCGCAGGACCTCGCTCGCGGAACCCAGGTGGCGTGCGAGGTCCCGGTAGGACTCCAGGACGCCGGTCTCGGTGTAGGCGATGCCGCGCTCGGCGCAGAACTGCTTGACGAGCGGGTAGGCGTGCCGCAGTGCGGCGCGGGGCATGCCCGGGAAGAGGTGGTGCTCGATCTGGTAGTTGAGACCGCCGTAGAAGAAGTCGCCGACCAGGCCGGTGGGCAGGGTGCGCGAGGTGAGCACCTGGCGCTCCAGCCAGCTCCACTCGCCGCCCGTCCGGGTGGGCAGCCCCTTGTGGTTGACGGCGAATCCCATGCCCAGCAGGTAGCCGAGCAGGACCTGGTGCACGGCGAGGAACAGCAGGGCGCTCGGCCAGGGCAGCAGCCAGAACAGCGCGCCGAAGAACAGCACCGCGTGCAGGGCCATCAGGCCGCCCTCCAGCCAGGGCCGGCGCACCGCGCGCCGGCGCAGGGCGATGACCCCGGCGATGCGCAGCACGACCGACTCCAGGCCGAGCAGCGGGAAGAAGAGGTAACGCTGGTTGGCGGCGAGGAAACGGGCGAACCCGGTGCGCTGCCGGGCCTGTTCGGGCGCGAAGACCGCGACCCGGCGCAGGATGTCGGGGTCCAGCTCCAGGTGGTTGGGGTGGTTGTGGTGCCGGTTGTGGTGCTGCACCCACCAGCCGAAGCACACCCCGAGCATGAGGTTGCCGTGGATCAGGCCGAGGGCACGGATGGTCTTCTGGGAGCGGCTGATCTGCCGGTGGCCCGCGTCGTGCAGCAGGAAGGCGAGCTGTTCGTGCCAGACCGCCAGCCAGACCGCCGCCGGCACGATCTGCCACCAGATGCCGTCGCTCAGCGCGAGCGCCGCCCAGCCGACGGCGTTCATCAGCCACACGGTGACGATGGCGGCCGCGTACTGCCCCTTGCGGGGGCGCATCAGCCCGGCTGCCGTGACGCGCCGGGTCAGTTCGCGGAAGTCCTCCTCCGCCGCGCCCGGTTCACGGGGTGCGGAGTCGACTGCCGGGATGTCGGTCATCGGGGGTGCCACCAGCCCTTTCGTTCTCGGTTTCGTACGGGGTGGGGAGGCCGCCTCACGGCGCGAGCCCCATGTCGGCCAGGCGCGCCCGCTGGGTGTTCTCGGCCCATTCGGCGGCGGTCGCCATCCGTTCCTCGGCGGTGGTGTCGGCGAGCCGGCGGCCCGGCCACACCTCGTAGTCGCCCGCGATGTCCCGGTGCTGTTCGAGGCCCTGCTGGTAGAGCTGTTCGCGCCGCAGGGTCAGTTCGCGCACGGGCAGCCGCGACCACAGCTCGACACCGCGGGCGATGAGGCCGCCGATGCGCTTGCGGTCCTCGGGGTGCTGTTCCAGGTGGCGCCGGACGATGGTGGTGCCCACCGACAGGTGGCGGATCTCGTCGATGCCGGCGGCCCGTTCGATCTCGGCGGCGGCGGGGTCGAAGGGGCGCCACTTGCGTTCGCTGAGTTCCGCGGTGGGTGCCAGGACGCCCTCGACCAGCACGGTCAGGGTGATGACCCCGCCGACGTAGTCCCGCTGGTCGCGCAGGACCTCGAGGCCGAACTCCTCGAGCGGGGCGAGGACCGCGTCCCGGTCGGCCCCGGCGAGGTCCTCCATGGTGGCTTCCAGGTCGGCCGTCTCGACGCCGAGTTCCAGGAGGTGGCCGCGGAAGGCGTAGGCGTGGCGGGCCTCGTCCATCAGCTGGGTGGTGTAGAAGTCCATGCCGCTGAGGTCGGGGGCGTGCGCGACCAGGTAGGAGATGGCGCGGGCCGCCTTCTCCTCGGCCATGGAACGGAAGGCCAGTTCCTGCATCACGGCCTGCCGCAGCGGCCCTTCGCACAGCATGTGCTCCGGGACCGTGACGTCCGGGGTGCGGCCCATGGGGTCGCCGGCGAGGGTGCCTTCGGGGACGGCGCGGAACCAGTAACCGAGGTCGCAGCCCTCCGGTGTCAGGTCGGCGTGCAGCGCGCCGTCGAGGAGGCCCGGGGCGCGGTTCCGGTCGGCCTCCGCGGGGATCGCGGTGGGGCGGGCCGGGCCGTGGGCGACGGTTGTGGTCATCTCTGCCTTTCAGCTCAGGGTGTGTTCGCGTCGGTACGCGGGGGGAGAGGAGGAGGGCGGGTTCAGACGGCCTTGGTCAGCCGCATCAGCCGCCATACGGCGCCGGGGGTGACCCGGCCCTGGAAGGCCAGGTACTCGGGTTCGATCAGCTGCGGACGCCACTTGAGCTTGAACGACTCCTGGGTGGCCGCCGGATAGATCGCCTGCCCCTTGGCGGCGAGGAGTTCCAGACAGCGCCGCAGGGCGCCGCTGGTGGGCCCGAAGGCGCATGCGTCCGGCCGGAGCTGGACGAACGGGGTGAAGCCGAGGTGGAGCCAGGCGCAGTCCTCGTCCTGGAAGCGGCGCAGCGCGGTGGCGAAGACCATCTCGACGGTGCCGGGCGGCGCGTCGGGCAGCCGCCGGGTCAGGTCGTAGAGCCAGCCGGAGCGGTCGCCGAAGACGGGCGAGTACGACACGTAGGCGACCGTCCGTCCCGCGTGCCGGGCGGTGAACAGCCGCCGGTGCGGTGCGCCGGGCCCGCCGCGTTCACCGATCAGGAAGTCCAGCTCCTTCACATGGCGGCCCTTGTCGCGCAGCCAGGCCCGGTCGACGGCGTCGAGGTCGGCACGGACTCGCGGGGCGGTCCGCTCCCCGGCGGTCACCTCGGTGACGGTCACGCCTTCGCGGCGGGCCCGGTTGACCATGTTGCGCACCTTGACCATGCGCTGTCCGCCGAGGCCGTAGCCGTCGAGGTGGATGCTGAAGGAGGCGCCGAACTGGTTGACGGTGAAGCCGTGCCGGGCGTGCAGTTCGGCCGCCGGGCGCGGCAGTTGGACCGCGGTGACGCGGCGGCCCTCGCTCCTGGCCCGTTCCAGCAGCGCGGCGAGCAGCCGGTCCCGGTCCCCGGCGGCGCAGATCGGTCCGCCCAGCGCGAACAGATGCCGCCGGCCGCCCTCCCGGTAGGGGACGAAGCCGTCGACGCCGGGGGTGCGGAAGCGGCGGTTGCCCGCGTTCAGGGCGAGGAAGGCGCTGCTGTGGCCGGCGTGGCGGCGCAGCATGGCGTAGGCCTCGTCGTCGTCGGGGGCCTGCGGCGGCCGCGGGGGCGGGGAGGGCTGCCGCGCCTGCCGGGTGCTCATCGGGCGGCCGCCTGGTGCCAGGGCACGGACGCGAAGTCGTGCAGCGCGGACTGGACCGAGGGGTGTGGGAGAGGTTCGAAGGACACGGTGAACGACTTGACGAAGTTGCCGAACAGGGCGCGGTCGCCGAACAGGTGGATCGGCAGGACGAGCAGCGCCCATTCCCAGCCGTGCACCAGCACCCAGGCGCCGAGGACCGCGCCCTGCACGCTGAGGCTGTGCATGGTGTTGTACAGGACGTAGTAGACGCGGGAGATCCGCCGGTCGGGGCTGCGGTGGTAGGCGACGGCGCCGGGGAGGTAGCCGATCAGGTCGACGTAGAGGAAGAGCACCGCGGCGACCCACCAGCGGACCTCGGCGAGATGGGCCAGGAAGAACCCGGCGGCGACGAGCAGTCCGAGCAGGTACTCCAGGCGCAGCAGCCGGTAGGTGGTCGGGGTCTGGCAGAGGTTGTGGCCGTCCATCGCGCTCACCGCCCCCCGGCGGGCCGGGTCGCGGTGACCAGGACCATGCTCTGCCTCTCCAGGCCGGGGTGGGCGGCCAGGTGCGGAGCGAAGCGTTCGACGGCGTACGGCAGGGCGAGCAGGTCGGCCGTACGGGCGTCCCAGCCGCGTTCGCCCCACCAGTGTTCGGCGTCCGCCAGGTGCCACACCCATGGGGTGCCCGAGCCGGACAGGGCCTCCAGCCAGGGCCGGACGAAGGGCGAGTCGGCCGCGTCGGCGTTCAGGCACTCCGCGCCCAGCGTGCTGCCGGGCGCGGACAGTTCTCCGACGGTGGCGACGAGGCGGTCCACGGCCTCGGGGGCCAGGTAGAACAGGAGCCCCTCGCACAGCCAGGCCGTGGGCCGGCCGGGGTCGAACCCTGCGGCCCGCAGGGCGCCGGACCAGTCGGTGAGGAGGTCGGCGGCGACCGGGACGCGGCGGGCGACGGCCGCCGGGTGACCGGAGACGATGCGTTCCTTGAAGGCGTGCACGGCCGGCAGGTCGACCTCGAAGAGGTGGACTCCGTCGGGCCAGTCGAGCCGGTGGGCCCGGGTGTCGAGCCCGGCGCCCAGCAGGACCACCTGCGGGCAGCCGGAACGGGTGGCGGCGATGAGGTGGTCGTCGAAGAAGCGGGTGCGTACGGCCAGCCAGTCCGGCAGTACCTGCTGGAGCAGGCCGCTGCCGGGCGGGGTGCCCGCCTCACGGGCACGGGTGAGGAACTCGGCGGCCAGCGGGTCGTCGAAGAGGGCGTCGGCGCGGGCGGACTCCTGGGCCCGCATCCGTACGGTCCACAGGGCCGTTCCGGAGACGCCGTCCAGGGCGGCGGACACGGGGTCGGTCCCGTCGGCGGAGTGGGTGTCGTCCTGCGGCAGCAACATGGGCATCGGTCGGGATCCTTCGTCTCAGGGGGCGCACACGGGCGGGTCGTCGGGGCGGGCGGCGGCGCGGGGCCACCGGACGAGCGGCTCCCCCGGGCCGCGGGTGTGCCGGGTGGCCGGGGCCGGGCGCCGGGCGCCGGGCGCCGGGCGCCGGGCCAGCGTGGTGGCCGGGCGAGCGCGGGGGGCGGCATCCGGGCGAGCGGCGGCAGACGGCTCCGGGGGGGGAGGGGTGTGCGGGGTCGGCTCGGTGGTGGGTGGGGGTGGGTTGGTCAGGTGGCGAGTCGGGGGCGGTGAGGTGACGAGGTGGTGGGCGGGGGTCAGTGGGGGGCGAGGGGCGGTACGGGGTGAGGCCGTGGTCGGTGAGGGGGTGAGCCGGTGGCCGGGCGGCCCGGCGGCTCGGTGGCTCGGCGGCTCGGTGGGGGGCCGGGGCGGCGGGTGGCCTGGTGGGCCGCGCGGGGCGGTTGCCGCGCGGGGCGGTTGCCGCGCGGAGCGGTTGCCGCGCGGAGCGGTTGCCGCGCGGGGCCTGCGCCGGGGGCGAGGGCGGTGTGGGCGGGGCGCGGGCTGGCGGGGGCGGGTTCAGCGGGGTGCCCGTCGGCGGTCGAGCAGGAGGGCCGCGGCACCCAGGGCCATCAGGCCGCGCGAGGGCGACCATGAGCGTTGCCCGCCCAGGGAGGCAGGGGTGTACGGCTCGTTGACCTGGAGGGCGAAGCGGCGGTTGGCGGCGTCCGCGAGCACCCCGCGCCACTGCTCGGGGCCCGAGGTCACCGCGGTGAGCAGGTCCATGGTGTTGCGGGCGACCTGATCGAGCGAGAAGTACTCGCGCAGCAGCGAGACGATGATGCCGCGCACCTCGGACTTGAAGACCTCGGCGAGCGCGATGTCCGGTGCCAGGCAGCGCACCGAGCCTTCCAGGTTGGCGAAGGACTTGCCCAGCAGGGAGATGGCCGGCGCCGAGCCGATGCCCCGCCGTGTGGCCTTCTCCAGCACGGTGGTCAGGGACACCCCGAAGTTGATGTCCTCCAGCGAGGCCGTGGCCACCTTGGGCACCAGGGCGGCCATGTCGGAGGCGAAGGCCGGCAGGTTGGACCAGGCCGTGACGCGGCCCATGTCCGCCCACGCCCAGGCCAGTCCGTGCCCGTCGTTCTGGGCGATGGACATCAGCAGCGGCAGCAGGCGCAGGCTGGTGCGCCGGTCGAGCCGGCCGACCATGCCCCAGTCGATGAGGGTGGCCGGGCCGCCCGGCCGCGCGAACACGTTGCCCGCGTGCGGGTCGGCGTGGAACATGCGGTCGACGAAGTAGCCGCGGTACATGAACCGCAGCAGGTCCTTGCCCATGTCCGTGCGTTCCCGGTCGCTGAACGCGCGCCGGTCGACGTGGCGGACGGAGGTCCCCGCCGCGAGCGACTGCACCAGCACCTTGGGGGTGGCGTGGACGACCCGGGGCACCTCCAGGGTCGGGTAGCGGCGGATGTTCTCGCGCGCCTCGTCCATGTTGCGTGCCTCGCCGGTGAAGTCCAGCTCGGGCTCCATGGCGTCGAAGATGGAGTCGAGCATCGCCTCCACGTCGATGACCTCGTTGAAGCGGGGCGCGGTGCGTGCCAGGATCCGGGATGCCTTGCGCATCAGCGCCATGTCGGCGCGTACGGCGTCGCGGATGCCGGGGCGCTGCACCTTGACGACGGCCGGGCGGCCGCCGGGCAGTTCCACCCGGTACACCTGGGCCAGCGAAGCGGCGCCGAGCGGGCGGGTGGTGTCGATGTCATCGAAGCAGAGTTTCCAGTCCGGACCCAGCTCCGCCTCGAGGACGGGTTCGAAGACGGAGAACGGCTGGACGTCGACCTGGTCGTGGAGGTTCTGCAGTTCGGCGATCATGGCGGGGGGCACCATGTCGGGACGGGTGGACAGGATCTGTCCGAGCTTGACGTAGAACGGGCCGAGGCTCTCCAGCGCCTGACGGACCGCTCGCGCGCGGCGGCTGCCCTCCCCGGCGGAGGCCTCGGCCGAGGGCGGCGAGTCCCGCCCGAACTGCCGTCTGGCCCGGGCCATCTGGCCGACCTCGTCGGTGACGAGGCTTCCCAGCACCTTCACCACCAGCCGGAGCCGGCTGCCGAGCGGGGCACTCATGTGCCACATCCTCCTGATGTCTGACGGATGTCGGGGGTTCCCGACGGGACCCCGGGTCCGCCGGGCGAAGGCACCGAGGTGCCGTCGGCCGCAGCGGGTTGCCGGGCTGAGGCACCGAGGTGCCGTACGGCCGCGGTGACTTGCCGGGCCGAGGAACCGAGGTGCCCGCTCGCCGCGTGAAGTTGCCCGGCCGAGGCGGCCGAGGTGCCTTATCTCTGCCGGGAGTTATCGGGCCGAGGAGCTGAGATGCCGTACCTCTGACGGGAGTTACCGGGCCAAGGAGCCGAGATGCCCAACCACCGCGAGGAGTTGCCGGGCCAAGGCGCCCCGGTGTCCCCGGCGCCGCGGTGGGTCTCCGGGCGGGGAGGCACGGAGTGCCCGGGCGGACGCCGTGGCCCGCGGGCGGGGGCGCGAAGCCCCGGGACGGACGCGGAGCGACCGGAGGGATCACGCCCGTCCCGCGAGGCGGGCGCCTCGGCCCGGCACGGTGCTCGTCGGCCCCGCGAGGCGGCCACCGGACGAAAGCGAGCCTCCGCCCGGTGAGGCCGGGGAGCCCGGGGGCCGGGGGCCGGGGGGCCGGCCCGGAAGCCGCGAACCGGGAGCCGCGGAGGGCTCAGGTGGCTTTGCGGGCGGCCGGGGTGCTCACGCCGGCGAGCGGGCCTGCGACCTTCTGGACGTTCTCCAGGACGCTCGCCAGGTTGGCCACGAGTTCGGTGAGCTGGGAGAGCTGGCCGGGCAGCGCGGCGAGCCCCTCGGCCATGCCGGCCGCACCCGACACCGCCGAGGCGGCACCGCCCGCGACCTGGCCCAGTGCACCGAGGGGATTGCCGCCACCGGTGAGGGCGCCCAGGGGGTTGGCTCCACCCGCGAGCGCACCCAGAGGGTTGACCGCGCCCGCCGCGCCGGTCAGCGCCGCGAGCGGATTCGCGCCCCCGCCGGTGAGCGCCGCCAGGGGGCTGCCCGCGGCGCCGGTCAGCGCGCCGAGCGGATGGCCCGCTCCGGCCGCCGCGTTGGCGGCGTTGGCCAGCGCGGCGACCGGGTTGGCGACCCCGCCGAGGGCGGACAGCGCGCTGACCGTCCGGAGCACGTCGCCGGGCAGGCCGGTGAGTGCCTGGTACGGGTTGACCGGCCCGAACCAGTCCAGGCCGCCGCGGTCGTCGTCCTTCCGGTCGAGCAGTTCGTCGAAGGCCTTCTTCGTGCTGTCGGCGATGTCGCCGATCAGGTCCTTGATGGTGTCCTGCGTGTTGTTCTTCCCCACGGTCACTTCCCTTTCATGAGCCTGCCGGGATCCGGGGAGGTCGACCCACGGAGTCCCGAGGTGGTGTGCACGGAGTGCGGAAATTGATTCCCTGATGTCCAGGGAAATCGAAGGTCCAGAAATCCAAGAATCCGGGAACCGAAAATCCTTGAAACGAACCTGATGGAGCTTTTCTGCGGATTCCACTCACGTTTTTTCTTTACATCACGGAATCTACCGCCGATCGCATGCGATCATTTTCTGGTTCAGGCCATCGCGCCGTCCAGCGCGCGGGCACACACCAGCCGCAGCCGGGCCCTGCCCCGGGTGAAAGCACCTTCCGCCGCCTTCACCGAGATCTGGTGCATGCGCGCGAATTCCAGCGTGGAGATGCCCTGGGCGCGCGCCAGCACGACTTGGCGCTCGCGGCCGCGCAGCAGGTGCACCTGACCGAGCAGCCAGCGCCCGAAGTCCTGGTCACACACCCCTTCGTCCGGCATCTCGGGAGCGCGCGCATCCGCCGCACGTCGCAGCAGCCGATGGCGTCGTTCCTGTTCACGGTAGTGATCGACACACAGGCGCAGGGCGACCGAGGTCAGAAACGGCCCGATCCGCTCCCGGTCCAGGTTGCCGTGCGCGGCAGCCCGGAGCATTGCCTCCTGTACGCAGTCCTCCGCGTCCTGGGCGTTCGGAAGCCGGCGGCGCACCAGCCGCATCAGGCGTTCGCGGTGGCCGGCAATGACATCCCAGGAGAATTCCCGCTGGAACTCTTTTGAACGATTGAACTCTTCAGAACAGTCCACGAAATCCCTCCGCCCGTCACCCCGGAAAATGTCCTTCCCGGCACATCAGCAAACGGGGGAGATGGACGTCCACTCATCCGCGTGAAGGCGGCAGGGAACGCGGTACCTCGGGTTCCGTTTCGTGCTAGCGTGCCATCGGCGAAGAGGCCGGTCGGACCACTGTTCCAAGAAGTCGGCGCAGCAGGAATCCGCCCAGCGGAAACGTCCCGGCAGGCGCGGAAACGTACCAGCACTGGGTAAAGCGTGACCGGTTTCCGTGGGACTCTTCGGCAGGGCCGGGTCCCGCCGCGCGACCGCCGGACCGGGCGGGGCGGCGTCAGCCCCGGGGAGCGGCGATCCGGATGAGCGCCCCGCCGGTCCCCCGCATCCGCGTGAGAAGACCACCGCCCTCGCCGGGCCGGATGTCCGAGCGGGGCAGGCCACCCCTTCCGGGGGCGTCGGGCGTGGTGAGCAGGTGGCCCGCCAGGGCGGCCCCCTGCCGCCGTTCCCGGCCGGTGTGCGGGGAGGTCCCCCGGCCGGGACCGGCGGCGGGGCGCTCGTACGGCCGGCTCATGCCTGCACCGCCAGGCTCTGCCGGGTGACCGGGGCGAGCGGGGGCAGGCCGGCGGCGTAGCGTTCCAGCTCGGTCAGGGCCAGTGCGCTCATCCTGCGGGCCTCGGAGCCGAGGGACCCCGCGATGTGCGGGGTCAGCATCACGTTCGGCAGGGTGTACAACGGCGAGTCGGCCGGCAGCGGTTCGGGGTCGGTGACATCGAGGACCGCGTGGAGTCCGGCCCGGCAGGCGGCCTCCAGCGCCGCCGTGTCGACGAGGCTGCCGCGTGCCGTGTTCACGAGGACCGCGTCCCGGGGCAGAGCGGCCAGCTCGGCGGCGCCGATCATGTGCCGGGTCCCGGGCAGCGCGGGCGCGTGCAGACTGAGGACGTCGGCGCGGGGCAGTGCCTCGGCGAGGGTGGCGGGTTCGCCGCCCGCCGCGACGATGCGTGCGGGGTCGGCCACCGGGTCGACGACGAGGACCCGTGCCAGGTCCAGTTCGCGCAGCAGCCGTACGACGCGGCTGCCGATGCGGGAGAAGCCGACGACCACCACCGTGCGGCCGGCACCGGTCAGTTCGCCGCGGCGCTCGACGTAGCTCCAGTCGTCGCGGAAGCGCCGGGCGTCGTTCGCGAGGAAGGGAGCCTTCTTGAAGGCCCACAGGACGGCGGCGAGGGTGAAGTGGGCCACCGGTTCGGCGTTGGCGTCGGCGGCGGTCGTCACCAGGATGCGCCGGTCGAAGACGGCGTCCGTGACGTGCGGGCGCACCGAGCCCGCCGCGTGCAGGACGGCACGCAGCCCGGGGGCCGCGTCCAGGACCCGCGCGTCGAGCGGGGGGCAGCCCCAGGAGGTGATCAGCACCTCCGTCTCACCGAGCCGGCGCCGGGTGCGGGGCGAGGCGAGTTCGTCCACGACCACGGGTTCACCGAGCGCCGCCACCGCCCGCAGCCGCGTCATCTCCTCCTCGCGGAACTGCGTCTCGCGCGACCTGGCGTCCATGACGAGCAGCGTCTCGGGACGCCTGACGGTCCCGGCGGGCGGGCCGGGCGCGGGCGCCGGGGCGGCCCCCGGTGAAGCGGCGGCGGGCGCTGGTCCGGGGGTGGACGCCGGTGTCGCGCCCACCGGCCCGGGGGCGGGTGGCTGGGCGGCTCCGGAGCGGGCGGTGCTGTCGGTCACGTGATGCTCCCTGCGGCGAGTCCGCTGCGCCACTGGCGTCGCAGCAGCACGAAGGCGGTGACGAGGAGGGCGGGGGCGGACAGGGGACCGGTGATCACCAGGAGGTCGGACGGCGGGAACTGCCGGTCCTGATCGAACGCGTCGGCCGTGATCGACCACGATCCCGGCGCCGGGCCCCCGCGCCCATCCGCGTCCACTCTGGCCTGTCCGGCCTTCCCGGCCTTCCCGGCCTTCCCGGCCTACTTGGCCTACCTGACCTTCCTGGCCTTCCCGGTCCGCCCGCGGTTCACCCGAGGAAGCTCAGCCGTACCTGACGGTTCGGATTGTCGACATTGGTGTCCACCAGGCACACCGACTGCCAGGTGCCCAGCTCCATCCGGCCGCCGATGACGGGGACAGTGGCGTGCGGGGGGACGAGGGCGGGCAGGACGTGGTCGCGGCCGTGGCCGGGACTGCCGTGGCGGTGCTGCCAGCGGTCGTCGGCGGGCAGCAGGGTGTGCAGGGCGGCCAGGAGGTCGTCGTCGCTGCCGGCGCCCGTCTCGATGATCGCGATGCCGGCGGTGGCGTGCGGTACGAACAGGTTCAGCAGGCCGTCACGGCCGTCGGAGACCTCCCGCAGGAAGGCCTCGCAGTCACGGGTGAGGTCGACGACCCTCTCCCGTGAGCCGGAAGCGACGTTCAGCACTCGGGTGGTGAAGGCATGTGACATGCACCCATCCTCCTCGATCCCGGGGAAGATCCGTGCCCGCGGCGCGGTTGGTGCCTGCGTGAACAGCACACACGAGGTCGACGTGGTCGTCGTCGGCGCCGGTCAGGCGGGTCTGGCCGCCGCCCATCACCTGCGGCGCACCGGTCTCGAGCCGGATCGCGGCTTCGTCGTGCTCGACCACTCCCCCGGCCCGGGCGGCGCCTGGCAGTTCCGCTGGCCCTCTCTGACGTACGGCAAGGTGCACGGGATGCACGCGCTGCCCGGCATGGAACTGACGGACGCGGACCCCGCGCGGCCGTCCTCCGACGTCATCGGCGAGTACTTCGCCCGGTACGAGCGCGCGTTCGACCTGCGCGTACGGCGGCCCGTCGACGTGCGTGCCGTGCGCGAGGGCGCCGGAGGGCGTCTGCGCGTGGAGACCTCGGCCGGGGTGTGGGCGCCACGCGCGCTGATCAACGCGACCGGCACCTGGGACCGGCCGTTCTGGCCCCGGTACCCGGGTCAGGAGACCTTCCGCGGACGGCAGCTGCACACCGCGCAGTACGCCGGTCCGCAGGAGTTCGCCGGACAGCGGGTGATCGTGGTCGGCGGCGGCGCCTCCGGCACCCAGCACCTGCTCGAACTCGCGCCCTACGCCGCCGCCACCACGTGGGTGACCAGACGGCCGCCGGTCTTCCGTGCGGGACCCTTCGACGAGGACGCGGGCCGTGCCGCGGTCGCGCTCGTCGAGGAACGGGTCCGCCAGGGGCTGCCGCCCCGCAGCGTCGTCTCGGTCACGGGGCTTCCGCTGAACGACGCCGTGCGGGAGGGGCTGCGCGGCGGCGTCCTGGACCGCCGGCCCATGTTCGACCGGATCACCCCCGACGGGGTGGAGTGGCGGGACGGGCAGCGCCTGGCGGCCGACGTCATCCTGTGGGCGACGGGGTTCCGGGCCGCGCTCGGCCACCTCGCCCCGCTGCGGCTGCGGGAGCCGGGCGGCGGCATCCGCGTCGAAGGCACCCGTGCCGCGGCCGATCCCCGCGTCCACCTCGTCGGTTACGGTCCCTCGGCGAGCACGGTGGGCGCCAACCGTGCCGGGCGTGCGGCCGTCCGGGACATCCGGCGGCTGCTGGCCGGGGAACCGGCCGTCGCCGCCTGAGTCCGTCCTGGGGACCTGTTCACCTCCCGGCCGGTTGCGGACCACGGCTCGGCCGCTGGTCCCCCTGCGCCCCGTCCCCGCGCTCTCCGTCCCCGTGCTCCGCGTGCCCCTGCTGCTCGCTCCGCTGCTGGACGAGGCTCCGCCGGCGCGCGTTGAACTCCTCGACGTTGCGCTGGTGCTCGGCGTAGTCGGCGGTGAATCGTGTGTCACCGGGCTTGACCGTGACGAAGTACAGCCAGTCGCCCGGGGTCGGGTTGTACACGGCGCGCAGGGCGTCCTCGCCGGGGCTGTCGATCGGGGTCGGCGGAAGGCCCATGCGCTGATAGGAGTTGTAGGGACTGCCGATCCGCGTGTCCTCGGCGGTGGTGCGGACGGTGCTGCGGCCGAGGCCGTAGTTCAAGGTGGAGTCCATCTGGAGCGGCATGCCCTGCGCCAGCCGGTTGAAGACGACCCGCGCCACCTTCCCCATGTCGGCCCTGGTGGCGGACTCGGCCTGCACGATGCTCGCGATGGTGACCGCCTGGTAGAGGCTCATCGCGGTGCGGGGGGCGCCCGCGGCGACCGGCGCGGCGGAGAACTTCCTGTTCGCCGTGGAGACCATGGCCGACAGCAGCGACCGCGGCGTCGTCCGTTCGTCGACGGGGTACGTCGCCGGGAACAGATAGCCTTCCGGATTGCCCTCGGCCGCATCCGGCAGCTTGAGGCCCGCCCCGGCGGTCGCCTGTTTCGTACTGCCGGGGGGCAACGCGAGCGCCTTGTCGACGGCGGCGTACACCTGGACGGCCCGCCAGCCCTCCGGGATCACCAGCGTGCGCGGGCGCACCGCCCCGTCGTCGCGCAGGGTCAGCAGCGGCACCACCACGGCGGTGCCGGCCAGGGCGGCCCCGGACACGAGGAGGACCAGTCGGCCCCGCCGCGTCAGCTTGACGGTCTTCCGTGACGGAGTGTTCGTCTGCATGCGGGCACGGTAACCCTCCCGGGCCCGCAAACCCGGCATATCGTCATCTTGTCGGCGTCCGGCGGGGAGTGGTCCGCTCGGGCCCCGCGCTCGCGCGCCCGCCGCGGGCGCAGGCCGGGCCACCGCGGGCCGTCAGGCCGTCGGCTCCAGCCGGGCGTCACGGCGGACCAGCGCCGCGTAGCGTCCGCCCAGTGCCAGCAGTTGATCGTGCGTACCGTGTTCGGCCACGCGGCCGGAGTCGAGGACCATGATCTGGTCGGCGTCGCGGACGGTGGACAGGCGGTGCGCGATGGTGAGCGTGGTGCGGTTGGCGGACAGCGCATCGATGGCCTCCTGGACGGCCGCCTCGGTCCGGGTGTCCAGGGCGCTGGTGGCCTCGTCGAGGATGAGGACCGGCGGGTCGCGCAGGATGGTCCGGGCGATGGCCAGGCGCTGTTTCTCCCCGCCGGAGAACCGGTGGCCGCGCTCGCCCACGACGGTGTCGTAGCCGTCGGGCAGGGCGGCGATGTGGTCGTGGATCTGGGCCGCCTTCGCGGCCGCGTGCAGTTCCTCGTCCGCGGCGTCCGGCTTGGCGAACCGCAGGTTCTCGGCCACCGAGGCGTGGAAGAGGTACGTCTCCTGCGAGACCACCCCCACCGCGCGGGCGAGCGTGTCGAAGTCCAGGTCCCGCACGTCGACGCCGTCCAGCGTGACCCGGCCCCCGCTCACGTCGTACAGCCGGGGGACCAGATATCCGAGCGTGGACTTGCCGGCGCCGGTCGGACCCACGACGGCGAGGCTGCTGCCCGCCGGGACCGTGATATCGATGCCGTCGAGGATCGGCGCTCCCTGGCCGCCCTGGTGCGCCTGATGCTCCTGACCTCCCAGGCTCCCCTCGACTCCCAGGTCGGCCTTGTCGCCCTTGCCGCTCCTCTCGCTCCTGTCGCCCCTCTGGGCCCTCCCGTCCTGACCGCCCTTGTCGTCGTAGCGGAAGGTGACGTTCTCGAAACGGACTTCGCCCTTGACCCGGTCGAGGCGCACCGGCCGCTCCCGCTCGGTGATGTCGATCGGGAGGTCGAGGTACTCGAAGATGCGCTGGAAGAGAGCGAGCGAGGTCTGGATCTGCACACCGGTCGCCAGCAGGCTCACGGCCGGCCGGAACAGGCCCTGCTGGAGCGAGACGAAGGCGACGATCGTGCCCAGGGAGACCTTCGGACCGCCGACCTGGAGCGCGACGCCCGCGGTCCAGTAGATGACGGCCGGCATGGCGGCCATGACCACGGTGATGACGGCCATGCGCCAGCGCCCGGCCATGTTCGAGCGCACTTCGAGACCGACCAGGCTCTCCGACTCCGCCGCGAACGACGCGGTCAGCGAGTCGGAACGGCCCATCGTCCGGCCGAGCAGGATGCCGCTGACGGAGAGCGACTCGGTCACCGTCGCGGCCATCGCGGCCATCTGCTTCTGCCGCTGGGTGGTGATCTTCTTGCGCTCGTTGCCCACCCGGCGGCTGATCCACACGAACAGCGGAAGCAGCAGCAGGGAGACGACGGTCAGCCGCCAGTCGAGCGCGGCCATCGCGACGATCGTGGCGACCACGCTGGTGAGGTTGGAGACCAGCGAGGTGGCGGTGGAGGTGACGGTGGCCTGCATCCCGCCGATGTCGTTGGCGATGCGGGACTGCACCTCACCGGTGCGGGTGCGGGTGAAGAAGGCGAGGGACATGCGCTGCAGGCGCCCGTAGACCGCGGTGCGCAGGTCGTGCATGACGCGCTGGCCGACGGTCGTGGAGATCAGGGTCTGCAGCACACCGAAGACGCTGGTGAGGACCGCGCTGAGGATCATGCCCGCGGCGAGCAGGCTGAGCAGGCCGGTGCGGCCCTGCGGGATCGCGACGTCCAGGGTCTCCTTCAGCAGGAAGGGCGTGGCGACGGAGACCAGCGACGCCGCGCCGACGAGCAGGCCGACGACCGCGAGACGGCCGCGGTAGGGGCGGAACAGCCCGAGGATGCGGCGGACCTGCCGGGGCTGTTCCTTCGCGTCGGCGGGCGGGGTCCAGGAGGGGTGACGGTCGGGGTGCATGGGCTCCTACGGGAGTGAGTGGGCTCGGCGCGCGCCGTCCGGGCATACGGTCGGCGGCGGCTTTCCTGATGCTAGCTCATTGTTACCTATGCTCATAATGAACAGCGTCCTGATATTGTTCCCGTATGACGACCCCCGACGCCGACGGCCTCCTCGCCGAGCAGTTGCTGCTGCTCACCCGCCGGGTGCACCGCATCCAGAAGCGCCATCTGGAACAGCGATCCCTCGGCATCACGCCGGCGCAGTCCCGGCTCCTGCGCACCCTCGCGCGCTTCGGGGAGCCGCCGCGCATGGCGGATCTCGCCGCGTCGCTGGAGGTCGTGCCGCGCGCGGTGACCACGCTGGTGGACGGGCTGGAGGCGAGCGGGAAGGTGCGCAGGGTTCCCGACCCCGCCAACCGCCGCGTGACGCGCATCGAGTTGACCGACGACGGGCGCGGCGCACTGCGTGAATTGCACGGAGTGCGCCGGACCGCCGCCGAGGAGATCCTCGCGCCCCTGACCGACCCGCAGCGTGCGGCCCTCGGTGAGCTGCTGGACACCCTCGTGGGCACGACGCCCGCACGGGGGCACCGCTGTTGAAGGGGGTGAGGTGGCGCGTTCGAGGGCGCACGCCCGAACGCCTGCGGGGTGGGGCGCGGCCACGGGCGTGTCGGCAACAGGCTCGACCTCGCCGTGATCCTGCCGGATCACCGGCGCCGCGTCTGCCGGTCCGCACGCGGACCGCCGAACTGCTCCCGTACGTGGCCCGGCCGACTGTTCCCGGAGCCGGACCGGTCGGCTGTTCCTGAAGGCGGACGCGCCGGCTGTCCTGTGGCCGCCCGCCCGAACTGTTCCTGAAGGTGAACCGGCCGACTGACCTGTGGTCGGACCGGTCATTGTGCTGTGGTCGGACCGGTCAACCGTGCTGTGCGGGGGACTGCCGAACTGTTCGTGTCTCGTGGGTGGGCCGGCGAAGGGTCCGTGGACCGGGACCGGGGAACGGTCCGTGGACCGGTCTGCGGCCGCTACGCCCGCAGTTCCGCCTTGTCCCCCATCACGACCACCGGCTTGTCCTTGGGATCCAGCCTGCGCAGCAGGTACTCCATGGCCGACTCCGGAACGCTGACGCAGCCCAGCGTGCCGTCGCCGTGATCCAGATGCAGCCAGATGCCACCACCCTTCTTCTGCCCCTGCGGGCGGGTCGGATCGTCGGGACGCGTGCCCGGCCTGCGGTTGTAGTCGATGGCGATGACGTAGTCGAAGTCGTGCCAGTGGGCCTCGTCCCAGTAGTACGGGGTCGCGAAGGCGTCCTCGTCCTGGGTGTACGGCAGTCTGGTGCCGGGGTCGTCGAGGAGACCGCCGGCGTCGGAGAGCGTGAACACGCCCACGGGGCTGCGCTCGTCGCCCTCCCGGTGGTTGGGATTCCACCCCTGCTTGCCGTTGTGCGCGGCCCAACTGTCGACCCGCTGCCACGCCGTGCCGTGCTTCTCGTACAACACCAGGGTGGAGTCCGGGGAGTTCTTGCCCTCTCCGTACACCACCACCACCTGCCGGGTGCCCGCCGGAACCCGCCGCCACATCCGCTCGCCCACCCCCGGAACACGGGCCGGCTTCACCGTGGGACTGGGCCGGGCGGTCCCCGTGGGGCCTCCCGGTCGGGGGACGTCTCCGTGACGGACCTCGGTCCGCGGGCCACCACACGCGGCCAGAGCCGTCAGAAAGAATCCACAGGCCGTCATCGCGACCATCGCATGCCTTACGCCGCCTCTTCGCATGAACCCATGGTGGGCACCGGGGACCTGACGAACTACTCGACGTTGGTCCAAACAGCCTTATTCGCTTCTCTTTGGGGGGTGCCGGGCGCGGCGGACAGGCCCGGAGCAGGGGTCGAGGAGGTACGGGAACCACGGCCGCCGAGGCCCCGACCGCCATCCGGAATCCGAGCCCTCTGCGCGACACCCGGACGGCCGCACATGCACCCGTGGGCCGCACGCAGGGGCGGCCCGTCCGGCACGGCAGCGCACGCGTGGCCTGCCGGTACGGCCCCTGTGCGCGCGGCAGGTCGGAACGGCGGTGCGCGCGCACCGGCCGCATGGCCGGCTGCACGTGCCCGACCGCCGGAGTCGGGGTGTGCGGGGCGGCCCCTGGGTCCGGTCGGCGTGCGGGTGAACTCCCCGATCCGGTCGGCGCACCCGTGACCGATCGCCACGGCCGACGTGCGGGTGAACCCACCGATCCGGTCCGCGTCCACGTGGCCAGTCGCCGTGGCCGACATGCGGGACGGCCCGCCGATCCGGTCGGCTCACCCGTGACCGATCGCCACGGCCGACGTGCGGGTGAACCCACCGATCCAGTCGGCGTCCACCTGGCCAGTCGCCGCGGCCGACATGCGGGACGGCCCGCCGATCCGGTCGACGCACCCGTGACCGATCGCCGCAGCCGACGTGCGCATGGCTTCCCGCCCGGTCGCTGCCCGCTCGGCGTGCGGGCAGCCGGTCATCGCGGCCGGCGTGAGCGTGCGCCTGGCGCGGGCCCGTTCCCGGCCCGCTCGGCGTGCGCGGTCGTCAATCCCGTTGCCCCGCAGTGGAAAACCGGTTGCCTTCGACGACTCGGCGAAGCGAACCTGTCACGGTTCGTCGCCGCCGTCGCGGCCCTCCTCCGCCCCTGACCCGAACCACTGGGACGTCATGCAGATTCACGACCTTCCGTATCCCGACCCGGGCGTGCCGGACGCACGCTCGGGTCCCCGATTCCTGTGGTGGCTTTGGCGGAACCAGCTCGGCGGACAGCTGAGAGCGCTGGCCTGGGGGCTGCTGCACTTCTCCTCCGTCTCCGCGCTCCCGTTCTGCGTCGGACTCGCCGTCCAGGCGGTCGTCGACCGCTCGGGCACCCGGCTCGCCCTCAGCGGCGGCCTGCTCGCGCTGGCCTGCGCGGGCAACGCGCTCGGCGACACCTTCCTGCACCGTGCCGCCGTCACCAACTGGATCACCGCCGCGGCCCGCGTCCAGCAGCTCCTGGCCCGCAGAACCGCCCAGTTGGGCTCGGCCCTGACCCGTCGGGTCGCCGCCGGCGAGGTGGTGGCCGTCTCCACCGGGGACGTCGAGAAGATCGGCTGGTTCGTGGAAGCCGTGTCCCGCTTCACCGCAGCCGCCGTCACCATCCTGCTGGTGTGCATCGCCCTGCTCGTCTACCAGCCGGCGCTCGGCGTGGTCGTCGCCGCGGGCCTGCCCGTTCTGGCACTCGCCGTGCTCCCGCTGCTCCCGCGCGCCACCCGGCGCGCCGACCTGCAGCGCGAGAAGGCGGGCCGCGCCACCGAGCTGGCCTCCGACACGGTGGCCGGCCTGCGGGTACTGCGCGGCATCGGCGGCGAGGAACTGTTCCTCGACCGCTACCGCCGCGCCTCCCAGGAAGTCCGGCAGGCAGCCGTGCGCAGCGCTCGCATGTGGTCCCTGATCTCCGCCGTCCAGGTGCTGCTTCCGGGGCTGCTGCTGATCGCGGTCGTCTGGTACGGCGTGCACCTGGCCCGCGCGGGCCGGATCACCGTGGGCGAACTCGTCACCGTCTACAGCTCCGTCATGGTCCTCACCTATCCTCTGCGGCACTTCGAGGAGATCGCCATGGCGTACTCCTTCTCCCGGCCGTCGGCCAAACGCGCCGCACGGGTGCTGTCGCTGGAGCGGACCGCCGCCGCGGAAGCGGCCCCCGCGGACGAGCGGTCCCCCTCCTCCCTGGCACAGGCCCCCGCGGGGGATCTGCGTGACCCGGCGACGGGGCTGCTGGCGCCCGGTGGACGTCTGACCGCCGTGGTCTGCGGCGACCCGGACGAGGCGGGCCGGCTGGCGGAACGCCTCGGCGGCCACCCCGGCGAGCCCGGCCCGTCGGTGCTCCTGGGCGGCACGCCCCTCGACGCACTGCCGCTCGACCTGGCCCGAACGGCCGTCCTGGTGCAGGACAAGGATCCGGTGCTGCTGTCGGGTTCACTGCGGGAGCTGCTCGACGTGCCCGCCTCGGGTGAGGTCACCGCGGAGGCCGCGCTCGGGGCGGCGCAGTGCGGTGATGTCCTGGAGGCCCTGGCGCAGGCGTCACCGGTCGCCGGGGACCCGATGGACGTCCGGATCACGGAACGCGGCCGTTCCCTCTCCGGCGGCCAGCGCCAGCGGCTGGCCCTGGCCCGGTCCCTCGTCACCGACCCCGAGGTACTGGTCCTGGACGAACCGACCTCCGCCGTCGACTCCCACACCGAGGCTCGGATCGCGCAGGGCCTGCGGGACCTCCGTGACGGACGCACCACCGTGGTCTTCACGTCGTCACCGCTGGTCCTGGAACGCGCCGACCGGGTGGTGCTGCTCCACGAGGGAACGGTCGCCGCGGTGGGCACCCACCGCGACCTGGTGCACACCGACGCCCGGTACCGGGCCGTGGTGACACGCGAGACGGACCAGGAGCGCGCGACACACGACGACGGTGCGGAGCAACGAGCCGTGAACGGCGGGCAACAGACCCTGGGTGACAGGCAACACGCCCCGGATGACACGAGTGACACGGAGCCCGCAGCGGCCGGCCCACCGCACCGCCACGGCAAGTCCGCCCTCCGGGGCGCGCTCGAAGAGCTGGAAGAACTCGAAGAGCTGGAAGAGATCGAGGAGACCGCATGATCGGCGTGGCCCCGCCGTCGTACGACCCGGCGGCCCCGACGACGGCCGCCACCCTGCCCGTCGGCGCCCCCGCGACCGTACGCGCCTACGTGAAGGAGCTGCTGCACCGGCACCGCCGGGAGTTCGGCCTGCTCGTCACGGTCAACACGGTCTCGGTCCTCGCCTCCATGGCCGGTCCGTGGCTGCTCGGCGACCTGGTCGACCGGGTCTCGGACGGGAGCAGGGAACTGCGCCTCGGCCTCACCACCACGCTGTTCGTCATCGCCCTGCTCGCCCAGGCCGCGTTCGTGCGCGAGGTGCGGCTGCGCGGTGCGATGCTCGGCGAGCGGATGCTGGCCGACCTGCGCGAGGACTTCCTCGTCCGGGCGGTCGGTCTGCCGCCGGGCGTGCTGGAGCGGGCCGGCACCGGCGACCTGCTCTCGCGCATCACCACGGACATCGACCGGCTCGCCAACGCGATGCGCGAGGCCGTGCCCCAGCTGGCGATCAGTGTGGTGTGGGTGGCACTGCTGCTGGCCGGCCTGGTCGTCACCGCGCCGCCGCTCGGCGCGGCCGTGCTGCTCGCCCTGCCCCTGCTGTTGGTCGGCTGCCGCTGGTACTTCCGGCGGGCGCCGTCCGCCTACCGGTCGGAGGCCGCGGGGTACGCCGCGGTGGCCGCCGCGCTCGCCGAGACGGTCGACGCGGGCCGCACCGTGGAGGCACACCGGCTCGGTGCGCGCCGGATCGCCCTGTCGGAGCGCCGCATCAAGGAGTGGACGGCGTGGGAGCGCTACACGCTGTGGCTCCGGTCGGTGTTCTTCCCGGTCATCAACGTCACCCATGTGACAGTGCTCGCCTCCGTGCTCATGGTCGGGGGCGTGTTCGTGCTGCGGGGCTGGATGGGGGTCGGCCAGCTCACGACGGGTGCCCTCGTCGCGCAGATGCTCATCGACCCGGTGGGGCTGATCCTGCGCTGGTACGACGAGCTCCAGGTCGCTCAGGTGTCGATCGCGCGGCTGGTCGGCGTCCGTGACATCGAGCCGGAGGGCGGGGACGGCTCGCTCGCGCCTGACGGACGCGAGGTGCACGCGGACCGGGTGCGCTTCGGTTACCGCGAGGGCGTCGACGTACTGCGCCAGGTGTCCCTGAAGGTGGCCCCCGGCACCCGGCTGGCCCTGGTCGGCCCCTCGGGTGCCGGCAAGTCCACGCTGGGACGGCTGCTCGCCGGTATCTACGCGCCCCGGGACGGCCGGGTCACCCTCGGCGGTGCCGAGCTGTCGCGGATGCCCGCGGAAGCGGTCCGCTCCCACGTGGCCCTCGTCAACCAGGAGCACCACGTGTTCGTGGGTTCGCTGCGCGACAACCTGCTGCTCGCCCGCACCGACGCGGTGGACGCCGAGCTGTGGGCGGCGCTGGGCGCGGTGGACGCCGACGGCTGGGCCCGTGCCCTCGGCGAAGGCCTGGACACGGAGGTCGGCTCGGGCGCCCTCACGCTCACCCCGGCCCAGGCGCAGCAGGTCGCGCTGGCCCGGCTGGTCCTGGCCGACCCGCACACCCTGGTCCTGGACGAGGCGACCTCGCTCCTGGACCCGCGGGCGGCCCGTCACCTGGAACGCTCCCTGGCCCGGGTCCTCGACGGGCGCACGGTCGTGGCCATCGCCCACCGGCTCCACACCGCACATGACGCGGACGTGATCGCCGTGGTCGAGAGCGGCCGGGTCAGCGAGCTGGGAAGCCACGACGAACTCGTCGCGGCGGACGGCGCGTACGCGGCGCTGTGGCGTTCCTGGCACGGCTGAGCCAAGGGGCGGGACCGGGGCCCGGGCGGCCCAGGTCGGGCGGCCGCCCGCTTCGGCGGGCGCCGCACCCCGTGGCATTCTCCGGTCACGGCACGGGCCGGACAGGGCACGGGTGGGCCCGGGGACGCGGTCGGCGAAAGGTGCAGGGGCGGCGCAGGGCCCGGCGGCGGCGTGCCGTGGCCGTGCCGTTGCGCGGTGCCGAACAGGGGTGGAAGGCTGGAATGAGGCAGCGGCTCGGGGAGCGCCCTGGAACCGTCCGGTGCGCGCCGGGCGGCGAGAGAACGGGCCCGTCCCCACCACCTGGAGGTACCCGTGGACAGCGCCGACGGATGGGGAGACGACGTCTACCAGCCCGATGACGACTCCGAGATCAAGGAAGACACCGGAGTGCTGGACTCGGAGGACACCCTCGAGTACGACGGTGTCGACGATCCGCTGGACCGGGGCTGGTCGCCTCCCGAGCGGCCGTGGGCCGTGGAGCACACCGGGGTGACCGCGGCGGAGCGCCGGCAGGGCGAGACGCTGGAGCAGCGTCTGGCGGAGGAGCTGCCCGACCTCGCCCCGCCGGACGGCGACGGCATCGGTGACTGTGACGGCTCCGACGGGGAACTCCTGGACAACGAGGTCGGTGCCGCCCGCTCCGGCCGCCTCGTCGCTCCCGACGAGGGCGCCCACGAGGACGAGGAGAGCGCGCTGGTCGCCATGGACGTCGGGATCGACGGCGCGGCCGCTTCCGCCGAGGAGGCGGCGATGCACGTCGTCGACGAGGACACCCTGTACGGCTGACGCGGCCCGCCCGCGGTCGCCGCCGTCGCTTCCCGCGCCACCGCCGCACGACGAGGAGCATCCATGCAGCAGGACAAGCACCCCGACTACCACCCCGTGGTCTTCCGTGACCGGGCGGCGGGCTACGCGTTCCTGACCCGTTCGACCGCGGTCAGTGACCGGACGATCGACTGGGACGACGGGAAGAGCTACCCGGTGGTGGACGTGGAGATCTCCTCGGAGAGTCATCCCTTCTACACCGGCCAGGCCCGCACGGTGGACTCCGAGGGGCGTGTGGCCCGGTTCGAACGCCGCTACGGCGGCGGCTCGGGGCAGAGCCGGGACGAGGGGTGAGAGCGGCCACCGCCGCCACGGCGGCCCCATCCGCCGTCCGCGCACGGGGCGGACGCGGGAGCGCAGGGGCGAGGAGCGGCTCAGATGACGTTCAGCGCGGCCGCGCAGCCCACCCCGCCCAGCAGCATGAACACCGGCATCAGCACCTTCAGCTCGACCCAGCTGCCCGCCCGGAAGCGCATGGCCTTGGGCGGTCCGATGGGGTACCAGCGCCTGCGGCCCAGCGGTATCGGCCACAGGATGGGGCAGCCGGAGACGGTCAGCGCGTCCCCGATGTCGTGCACGAGCGCGCCCAGCACGATCGGCAGGCCCAGCCACAGGTACTCCTGGCCCGGCGCCGTGAAGAGCCAGTCGGATCCGTTGCCGGGCTGGTCGAGGATGCCGGCGAGGATCCAGGCGCTCGTCCCGGCCAGCAGCCACACCAGGATGTCGCTGCTGGAACCGCGGGCCGCCCGCCATAGCAGGCCCTCGATGGCCAGCACCATGTGCGCGAAGAGGATGGCGAGCACCGCCCAGCGTCCGCCGGTGATCGCCAGGGCCGAGGCACCGGCGCCGATGAGGACCGCCCACAGCCAGGTGTGGGTCAGCGTCCGGTGGCCACCGGAACGGCGCGGGTCGCCCTTCTTCCGGGTCGCCTTGTAGACGGCGTAGGAGAGCTTGTCGACGATCTCGCAGAGCCAGTGCGACAGGGGACCGAAGGCCCGCGAGATGGTGGCGGCCTTGTGGTCCAGGTCCGGTGCGAGTGCGGCCCCGGCGCAGATCAGCGCACCGACCAGCAGGACCGGCCAGGGCATCGCGTGCCCGGCCGCTGCCGTCGCCGCTCCGACCCCGAGCCAGGCCGCGGCGCCCGACAGTGAGTGTGCTGGTCCCATCATGGCCGTTCCCCGCCCCATTCGTCGTGTGCTGCCGCCCAGTTGGCCCGGTGCGCCGTGAGGGCGCCGACCACACAGCGTAGCGGTCGTGATCTTCCTTCCGGCAGCCGATTCCCGTCCGGGCCGGGCGGCCAGGCAAGATGGGTGCGTGACCCTCATCGATCAGCTGCCGCCGACCGCCGACCCCGACGCCCTCTACGAAGCCTTCGAGTCGTGGGCCCAGGAGCGGGGTCTCACGCTCTACCCCCACCAGGAGGAGGCGCTGATCGAGGCGGTCTCCGGGGCGAACGTGATCGTGTCGACACCCACCGGCTCCGGCAAGAGCATGATCGCCGCGGGTGCGCACTTCGCAGCCCTGGCCCGGGACGAGGTCACCTTCTACACGGCGCCGATCAAGGCACTGGTGTCGGAGAAGTTCTTCGAGCTGTGCAAGCTGTTCGGCACCGAGAACGTCGGCATGCTCACCGGCGACGCCTCGGTGAACGCCGACGCGCCCGTCATCTGCTGCACCGCCGAGGTGCTCGCCTCGATCGCCCTGCGTGACGGCAAGGACGCCGATGTCGGCCAGGTCGTCATGGACGAGTTCCACTTCTACGCGGAACCGGACCGCGGCTGGGCCTGGCAGATTCCGCTGCTCGAACTTCCGCAGGCGCAGTTCGTCCTGATGTCGGCCACGCTCGGCGACGTCTCGTTCTTCGAGAAGGACCTCACCCGCCGCACCGGCCGGCCCACCGCCGTGGTCCGCTCGGCGACCCGCCCGGTGCCCCTGTCGTACGAGTACCGGCGCACCCCTCTCACCGAGACACTCACCGAGCTGCTGCAGGCGCGGCAGGCGCCCGTCTACATCGTCCACTTCACACAGGCGCAGGCGGTGGAGCGGGCGCAGGCGCTGATGAGCATCAACATGTGCTCCCGCGAGGAGAAGGAACAGATCGCGGAGCTGATCGGCAACTTCCGTTTCACCACCAAGTTCGGCCGCAACCTCTCCCGGTACGTCCGGCACGGGATCGGCGTCCACCACGCCGGCATGCTGCCCAAGTACCGGCGACTGGTGGAGAAGCTGGCGCAGGCCGGTCTGCTGAAGGTGATCTGCGGTACGGACACGCTGGGCGTCGGTGTCAACGTCCCGATCCGTACGGTGCTGTTCACGGCCCTGACCAAGTACGACGGCAGTCGTGTGCGCACGCTGCGCGCCCGGGAGTTCCACCAGATCGCGGGCCGGGCGGGGCGTGCGGGTTTCGACACGGAGGGCTTCGTCGTCGCGCAGGCCCCCGAGCACGTCATCGAGAACGAGAAGGCGCTCGCCAAGGCCGGCGACGACCCGAAGAAGCGCCGCAAGGTCGTCCGCAAGAAGGCGCCCGAGGGTTTCGTCGCCTGGTCGGACACCACCTTCGACAAGCTCATCGCCTCCGAGCCGGAGCCGCTGACCTCCCGTTTCCGCGTGACGCACACCATGCTGCTGTCGGTGATCGCGCGCCCCGGCAACGCCTTCGAGGCGATGCGGCACCTGCTGGAGGACAACCACGAGCCTCGCAGGCAGCAGCTGCGGCACATCCGGCGGGCCATCGCCATCTACCGGTCGCTGCTGGACGGCGGCATCGTCGAGAAGCTCGACCAGCCGGACGCCGAGGGCAGGATCGTCCGCCTCACCGTCGATCTCCAGCACGACTTCGCGCTCAACCAGCCGCTGTCCACCTTCGCGCTGGCCGCGTTCGAACTGCTCGATCCCGAATCGCCGTCCTACGCGCTGGACATGGTGTCCGTCGTGGAGTCCACGCTGGACGACCCGCGGCAGATCCTGGCGGCCCAGCAGAACAAGGCGCGCGGCGAGGCCGTGGCCGCGATGAAGGCGGACGGTGTCGAGTACGAGGAGCGCATGGAGCGCCTCCAGGACGTCAGCTACCCCAAGCCGCTGGAGGAACTCCTCTTCCACGCGTACAACACCTACCGCAAGAGCCACCCGTGGGTCGGCGACCACCCGCTGTCGCCCAAGTCCGTGATCCGGGACATGTACGAACGGGCCCTGACCTTCACCGAGTTGGTGTCCGTCTACGAACTGGCGCGGACCGAGGGCATCGTCCTGCGGTACCTGGCCAGCGCCTACAAGGCGCTGGAGCACACCGTCCCGGACGACCTGAAGTCCGAGGATCTGCAGGATCTGATCGCCTGGCTGGGTGAGACGGTGCGCCAGGTGGACTCCAGCCTGCTGGACGAGTGGGAGCAGCTGGCGAACCCGGAGGAGATGACCGCCGAGGAGGCGCAGGAGAAGGCCGACCAGGTCAAGCCGGTCACCTCCAACGCGCGCGCCTTCCGTGTCCTGGTCCGCAACGCGATGTTCCGCCGCGTGGAACTCGCCGCCCTCGACCAGGTCGAGGAGCTGGGCGAGATGGACGCGGAGACCGGGTGGGACGCCGAGGCGTGGGGCGAGGCCATGGACAAGTACTGGGACGAGTACGAGGATCTGGGCACCGGTCCCGACGCCCGCGGCCCCAAGCTGCTGGTGATCAAGGAGGAGCCCCAGCACGGGCTGTGGCGCGTACGGCAGATCTTCGACGACCCGAACGGCGATCACGACTGGGGCATCAGCGCGGAGGTCGATCTGGCCGCCTCGGACGTCGAGGGCCGGGCGGTCGTCCGGGTGACGGCTGTCGGACAGCTCTGAAGGGACGTCGGTCAGCCGGGAACACGTCCCGGTCAGCCGTGAGCACAGGAGAATCCCACCCATGACGAACCCGGCCGAGAGGCTTGTCGATCTGCTCGACCTGGAGCAGATCGAGGTCAACATCTTCCGCGGCCGCAGCCCGCAGGAGTCCCTGCAACGGGTCTTCGGCGGCCAGGTGGCGGGCCAGGCCCTGGTGGCCGCGGGACGCACCACGGACAGTGACCGCCCGGTGCACTCCCTGCACGCGTACTTCCTGCGGCCCGGCCGGCCGGGGGTGCCGATCGTGTACCAGGTCGAGCGGGTGCGGGACGGACGGTCCTTCACGACCCGCCGGGTCACCGCGGTGCAGCAGGGCCGCACGATCTTCAATCTGACCGCCTCCTTTCATCACGCCGAAGAGGGTGGTTTTGAGCACCAGCTGCCGCCCGCCCGCAAGGTTCCGCCACCGGAATCCCTGCCGACGGTCGCCGAGGAGGTCCGCGAGCACCTGGGCGTGCTGCCCGAGCAACTGGAGCGGATGGCGCGCCGCCAGCCCTTCGACATCCGTTACGTGGACCGGCTGCGCTGGACCGCCGAGGAGATCGAGGACGCCGAGCCGCGCAGCGCGGTGTGGATGCGCGCGGTCGGGCCGCTCGGCGACGACCCTCTGGTGCACACCTGCGCGCTGACCTACGCCAGCGACATGACGCTGCTCGACGCGGTGCGTCTGCCCGTCGAGCCGTTGTGGGGTCCGCGCGGCTTCGACATGGCCTCGTTGGATCACGCCATGTGGTTCCACCGGCCGTTCCGGGCGGACGAGTGGTTCCTGTACGACCAGGAGTCCCCGGTCGCGACGGGCGGGCGGGGTCTGGCCCGCGGTCGCATCTACGACACGGAGGGACGTCTGCTCGTCTCGGTCGTCCAGGAGGGACTGTTCCGCCCGGTGTAGACGGTCCGCGGCCGCCGTTCGGCGCCGGTGGCGGACGCTGGTTTCGGTGGCGGATGCCGGCTCCAGGGGCGGCGTCGGCTCGGTGGCGGCGTCGGGAGATGTGACCCGGAGGTCAGGCGCCTCTGCGGAAGATCCGCCCGAGCAGACCCCCCGGCGGGTTCTCCCGGGCGGGCTCCCGCTGCCCGTCCGGTGCGGGCCTTGCCTCCGGTGCCGCTCCGCCGTCGGGATGCCGGGGCGCCGGGCGCGGCGCGGGACGGTGTTGGCGCGCCTGCGTCACCGCGCCCGCCAGGTCCGCCCGGAGCCAGGCGATCTCATCGGGGTCCTCCGCCGTGGCGATCCGCTCGGTGAGGTGGGCGGTGGGCGAACCGGGTGCCCCGTGCGCGGGCGGGCGGACCCGGAAGCGGTTCAGATGGGCGCGTTCGTAGGGGTCGCCGACGGTCTCGGAGACCTGGAGCGGGTCGAGCAGTGAGGCGAGCGCGGCGGCCCGCTCCCACGGGTCCTCGGCCTGCCGCAGCAGGAAGCCGAGGTACCGGCCGCGCCAGTTGCGCGGGCGCAGGTCCAGGCCCGCGTGCAGCTGGTCCCGCAGGGACTCCGGCAGCGGCCGGTTCAGCAGCGGGCCGTTGTTCGGGTCGGCCGCGAATCCCTCGAGTTCGTCGGGCAGGTACAGCCACACCACGGCCCGATACCTGTTGACATAAAAGTCGACGGGTACCACCAGGCCGAGGCGCGCCAGGCGGGTGAACCGGTCTCCGGTCACCCCCATGACCTCCGCGGCCTGCCGGGTGCCGACGGCTTCCGCCCTCTTGCGCAGTGCCTCGGGGAAGTCCTGCTGAGCACGGAGCCGCTCGATCTCCTCGCGCGCCACCCGGCGGCCGCCTCCGCCTTCGTCGGGGAGGGTGCGGATGTGGCCGAGGCGTACCGCCAGGTCGAACTGGCGGCGGGTGAGGCCTAGTTCGCGGGCGGCCCGGCTCTGGCTGAAAGTCGTCGTGTCGCGTTTCCCCGCGGCGGGGTGGGGCGTGGATGTGGACTCGTGCGTGATGGTGTCGCCGGACATGTTCGTCCCCCGTGGAGTGAGTGGCTCGCGTCTGCCGCGCTCGCCTGTGAAAAACGGTAGCCGCGGCTGCGAATCTCCGCTCGGGCCTGTGGATAACTCCGGGGAAGAAGCGAACGCGCTGGTCAGAGATCGGTCGCGGGACCGCTTTCAGGTCTCCGGGTCGCCACGCCGAGGTGCTCACCGACCCGGTTCACCAGCAGGGTCATCTCGTAGCCGATCAGTCCGATGTCGGCCTCGGCGCCGCTGAGGACGCACAAACAGCTGCCCGCTCCGGCCGCGGTGATGAACAGCACCGCGTCGTCGAACTCGACCATCGTCTGCCGCACCGCACCCGCGCCGAAGTGACGTCCCGAGCCCTTGGCCAGGCTGTGCAGCCCGGACGAGACGGCGGCGAGGTGCTCGGCGTCCTCCCGCCGCAGGCCCGTGCTGGCTCCCGTGACCAGCCCGTCGGTGGACAGGAGTAAGGCATGCCGGACGTGTTCCACCCGTTCGGTCAGGTCGTCCAGCAGCCAACCGAGTGTGCGTTTCTGCTCCATGATGCTGTCGCCCCCCTGTGTGGTCTCCTCCTGACCGGAGGATCTCCCGCCAGCCTTCACCACTGTCACTGCCCCGGCAAGGAGGATGGGGGCATGGCAGACAAGATGACCGACGAGGAATGGCGGGCGTTCGTTTCGTACGGCACCCGCACCGCCAAGCTGACGACCGTACGGGCCGACGGAAGCCCTCATGTGGCGCCGGTCTGGTTCCTGCTCGACGGGGACGACGTGGTCTTCAACACCGGGAAGGACACGGTCAAGGGCGGCAACCTGGCACGTGACGGCCGGTTCGCGCTGTGCGTGGACGACGACCGGCCGCCGTTCGCCTTCGTGGTGGTGCAGGGACGCGCGCGTCTGTCCGAGGACCTGGACCAGGTCCGGCACTGGGCCACCCGGATCGGCGCCCGGTACATGGGCGAGGAGCGCGCGGAGGAGTTCGGTGCGCGCAACGGCGTCCCGGGTGAACTGCTGGTCCGGGCCAGGATCGACAAGGTCGTGGCGCTGCGGGACGTCGCGGACTGATCCGGTCCCGTACCCGCGCCGGACAGGCCGCGCGTCCGCGCGCCGTTCAGCCCGGCTGGTCGCCACCAGCCGGGCGGTGCGCGCCCGTCCCTGGTACCCGACGGGTGGGGCGGATGCGCCCACACCCGTCCGCGCATGCGCGCGGTGACATCACCCGATGCGGTGCGGAATCATGCACGGCATGAGTGACGACCACACGCGCGTACAGGAGTTCTTCACCGCCCGCGCAGCGGACTGGGACAGCCGGTTCCCTGATGACGGGCCCGCCTATGCCGCCGCGGTCGCCGAGCTGGGGCTCCGCGAGGGCGACCGCGTACTCGACGCCGGATGCGGAACCGGGCGCGCCCTGCCGCCGCTGCGCGCCGCCGTGGGGGCCTCCGGCGTGGTCGTGGGGGCCGATCTGACCCTCGCGATGCTGGAGGCGGCCCTGCGGGCCGGCCGTGACCGGGACGGGCGACTCGTGCTCGCCGATGTCGCGGCGCTGCCGTTCGGCTCGGAGTCGTTCGACGCCGTGTTCGCGGCGGGCCTCGTCGCGCATCTTCCCCACCCGGCCGAGAACCTGCGGGAGTTGCGGCGCGTGGTGCGGCCGGGGGGCAGCCTGGCGCTGTTCCACCCGATCGGCCGGGCGGCGCTCGCGGCACGCCAGGGGCGCCGCCTCACGCCGGACGACCTGCGCGCGGAGCCCAGCCTCCGGCCGCTGCTGGCGGGGGCGGGGTGGCGCATGACCTCGTACGCCGACGAGGACGCCCGGTTCCTCGCGCTGGCCGTCCGCGAGGACTGACGCCGGCCGTGTCCCCGCGCGCGGGCACCGGCACCGGCGGCTTAGGGAGTACATTCCGTACGGTCGAACGCCAGGCCCTCGGCGCGGGCCGTCGGAGCACGGTCACCGCCCGCCCCTGTCCGCGGCAGCGGCCGCGAACGCTTCCGGTCTGTCGAACATGATGTCGTGGCCCGAGCCCGGCACGGCCGCCACGCGTACGCCCCCGGCTTCCAGACCGCTCCTGCCCGGCAGTTCGCCGCCGGGATCGCCCTGCAGGAAGACGCGGGCGGCGGCGAGCCCCAGGGGTATGTCGCGCATCGTGCGGTGCGAGCCGCGCCGGAGACCGACCGCGCTGCGGTGCAGCGCGCGGGGTGTGCGTCAGCCGCGGGTCGCCGCCCGGGCGGGCCCGGCATGGCGCGGCACGCGCGCGTGGCCGCTGTCGACGAGGGCGTCCTCGTCGAACGAGGCGATGGCGCTGCTGCCCGGCGTCTGCGGAGGGGATCGGTCCAGGTGCGCTCTCGGCCAGGACCGGCCGGGAGACCGGTCCTGGCCTGCGGTGGACGAGCACGGTCGCGACGGCGCCGCCATGCTGGGCGCGACCAGTTCCGCGCCGGTCAGCCCTGCCGCGCCCGGCAGGCAGCCAGGGCGGCGTGACCTTCCGGGGTGTGACCGAAGTCCGCGGGCCGGTCGCCGATGCCGCGTCCGGGCAGGCCGACGAAGAGGCTGCGCCGGCTCACCGGCCGGTGCGGCCGCCCTCCGAGTCGCCGGCGTGCCGCACGGGGCAGCCCCGGAGGCCGGGCACCGGACGGGTCCCCAGGTCGGCCACCCGGTAGCCGTCCGGATAGCTCTTGATCTCCCAGTTCTGCCGCGCGAAATGCGGTGCGCGGCGCGGTGGCAGCAGCCTGACGGCGCGACCGCGCGCGCGGACCGCGCGGCGCACGAGCGTGCGGGTCAGCTCGGACGGCGGGTCGTACCGGAACGCCCTGAGCAGCGGTTCGTCGAGCAGGGCGAGGGTGGCACCGCGCAGGAGGGGCGCGAGGGCGCGCGGATACCAGGACGTCATCAGGCCGAGCGTGGCGTCGGAGACCGTGCGGGCCCGCTCGTCCCAGCCGAAGTGGGCCTTCTCGTAGGCGTCGAGGTGCGCCTCGAACTCCTCGTAGGACTCGGGGATGTCCTTGATGCCCATGTGCCGGCCGAGCGTACGGTAGTGGACGGCGGCGGCCACGGTCTCGTGCCGGGAGAGCCTGCGCCAGCCGTACGCGTCGATCCACCGCTTGGGCATCACGACGAACGTGCACAGCACATAGCGCATGTCGTCGTTGCTGATGTCGTAGCTGCGGTGCATCTGGTTGATGCGCCGGATCGCGGTGCGGCCCTGTTCACCGGTGAACCCGTGCTCGACGACGGTGTCCAGGAGCAATGCGGTGTCGTCGTACCGTTTCTGGGCGCGGTCCGTGAGTTCCGCGGTCTCGGCCAGCAGCCTGCCGATGCTCGGGACGGCGTACGTCCGGTAGAGGGCCAGTTCCAGGGCGCGGGTGAAGTCCCAGGGGAACTCGTACGCCGCGGTGAGCCGGTGGATCTCGGTCGCCTCGGCCACCGGGTCCATCCGGCGGATCTGCTGCAGCCGCTGGTACCGCTTGTGCACGCCGCACCCCCTTCTTCCCCGTCGCGCTCCGACTCTACTGTGCGTAGCGACATATGAGCCATCGGTGGAGAAGCGGTGCGCGAAGTGCGCAGCAGCCGGCGCGCGGTGCGGTCGTTTGCCCCCTCCGGGGAGGAAAACTGCAGGTCCGACAGGTGACGCGGGCCGTGACAACCGCCTTCCCCGCGCACTAGGGTGCGCGCCGTTGGACGAACCGATGGGGAGGCTGGGATGGCCGGGACGGACGAGGAAGCCGTCACCGCCGCGGATGACGCGCTCTACGTGCTCACGGCGGTGCTGCTGACGCCGGCGCAGTTCCCGAGCGTGCTGGGCGACGACTATCCCGAAGCCTGCGCGGCGCTCGGTCTGGCCCCGGCGGCGGACGGATACGGGCTGGTGCTCGGTCAGGACGGTGCCGGGGCACGCTGGACGGTCGTCGTCGACGACGTGTCACTGGTGGCCGTGGCCATCGCCTCCTGGGACTGCGGCATGGAGTACGACCTGTCGCCGGACGAGCGCACGGTCGTCGCCGCGCTGCCGGGCTGGCCGCTGGCCGTCGCGGTCGCGGCGCCGGGTGTGCCCGCACCTCATGATCCCGCCCCGGAGGCGGGGTACGGTCCGTTGCTGGTGCCGCCCGACACCAGCACCTGGGGGCCGGCGCAGCGGCGCCTGGGCGCCGACGAGATTGCCCTGCGCTGGACGGCGTGGCGGGAACAGCTCGACGACGACGCCTTCGCCGCCCCGCGCGGGCGGAGCGGCGATGTGCGGGACACGAGCGGCGACGCTGCCGCAGCGGACCGGGAGGCAGGCGCCGGCGCTGCGCGGGAAGAGGGGCAGGGCGGCCGGGCGCGGGAGAGCGGCGAGGGGCGCGGGTCCGCGGCGGACGGCGGCACGCCGGGCGAACCCCGGGAGGAGGCTCTCCCTGGGCACCGGGCCGTCCGGCGTGTCCTGGCGGAGGCGCGGGCGTACCTGGACTCGCCGCCTCCGGTGGGCCGCGTCCGGTCCTCCTTCGCGCCGGGCGAGGCGCGGACCCTGCGCGCCTACGGGCCGGGTTGGTCGATGGTGGCCCGGACCGACGACATCGCGTTCGTCCTCCTGGACGAGGAGCCCGGTGAGGTCCATCCGGTCGGGCGGGGGCCCGAGCTGCCCGGCCTGCTGCAAGCCCTGGACAAGCTGGCCGTACGCCCCAGCTGAACAGTCGCGCCGCCCCTGGCCGCCGCCCCGGGCGGGGCGGCTCACCCGGTTCCCCGCCCGGACGAGGAGCCGCCGGTCGGCGGACGCGCGGCCGACCATGCGCGGCGACCGGCGGGGCGGGGCAGCCGAGCCTCAGCGGCCGAGTTCCTTGCGGGTGACGCGGCGCAGCCTGCGGCGCTGGGAGGGGTCCAGCGCGAGGTAGGCGGCGGCCGGGACGCCGAGGACTATGAGGAGCGCGGCCCACCAGGGCAGCCAGATCCACAGGATCAGTCCGACCGCCACTCCGCCCAAGGCGGTCTTCGCGTTCTTCGACATCTGTCGCCTCCTTCGCGGCCACTGCCGCTCTCTGTCGTGGAAACGGTTTCGCCGCTCGGGCGGTTCCGGACCGCACCCCCAGGACGTCCCCTAGATACCCCTGAGAGACCCCGGAGTCCTGTCCCCTACGGGTCTTGCCCCTCAGCGAGCCGCCCGGCCCGGACGGCGGCCGCCCCGCTGCTCTCGCCGACGACGGCTCGGACCCGGCTACTCCGCCCTGAGCGGCTCCCCCACCTCGTACAGGTGGCGCAGGGCCTGCCGGTAGGAGTCGACGAGGCCGGTCTCCGCATAGGGGATGCCCAGGTCCCGGCAGTGGGCGCGCACCAGGGGCTGGGCGAGCCGCAGGTGCGGGCGCGGCATGCTGGGAAAGAGATGGTGCTCGATCTGGTAGTTGAGTCCTCCGAGGAACCAGTCCGTCAGTACGCCGCCGCGGATGTTGCGGGAGGTGAGCACCTGACGGCGCAGGTGCCCCCAGCGGTCTCCGTTCGGGTCGGGCATCTCCATGCCCTTGTGGTTGGGTGCGAAGGCGAGCCCGAGGTGCAGTCCGAACAGTGCCTGGTGCACGGCGGCGAACGCCAGCGCCTTGCCCGGTGAAAGGACGGCCAGCAGCAGCGCCGCGTAGATCACGACGTGGGCGACGAGGAGGGTGCCCTCCACCGCGCGCTCCCGGGGGGACTGGCGGCGCAGGTCCTGGAAGCCGTGCACCTTGAGCGCGATGCCCTCCAGGAGGGTGAGCGGGAAGAACAGCCAGGCCTGGTTGCGGGTGAGCCAGCGGCGGAAGCCCTGCCGGACACCGGCCTGCCCGCCCGTGAAGACCAGTACGTCGGCGGCGACGTCCGGATCCTTTTCTATGTGGTTGGGGTTGGCGTGGTGCCGGTTGTGTTTGGCGTTCCACCAGGAGAAGCTCAGACCGAGCAGCAGATTGCCGTGCACCAGCCCGATCACCCGGCTCACCGCCTTGTGACCGGTGATCTGCGCGTGGCCGGCGTCGTGGCCGATGAAGGCGGTACGGGCGAAGAGCACGGCGAACGGCACCGCCAGGAGCAGCGCCCACCAGGAGTCGCCGATCAGGAAGAGCCCAGCGACGACCGCGGTGAGGGCGAGCGCGTTGCCGGCGATGACGCGCGCGTACCAGCCATGGCGCCGGCCCAGCAGTTCCTGGCTCTTGACGGTGCGGAGCAGGGGCGCGAATTCACTGCCGCCGGCGGACGGTCCGCCGGCCCTCTCGGCGATACCGTCCACGACGGTTGCGGCGGGCTGGGGCATGGCGAGGTCTCCGGTCTCTCGGTATCGGCCTGACCTGAGCAAACGTAGGGATCGAGGCCCTGTGCCGACCATGGCGCCAGCACCCGGGCAGGCCGGGGGGCCGCCTACGGGCGAGGCGGGGGTTAGCCCCCGGGGGCCGGCCGCACCTCTGCCTCCGGTGGCGCACGTCACTGCCGCACCGCTCTCCGGGGGGCGCCATGGTGCTGTACCCTCGGCGGCTCACCAGTAGTCAAATTTGAGGAATCAGCGTCGCTGTGCAGAGGATCTCTCCGGCAACACCGCCCGACCTCTCCGAACTCGCCCGCTGCTGCGCCGTGTTCCTGCCTTCGGACCCCGCGCGCAGCGGCCGGGTCGCCTTCTGGCGGCCCGACGGCTCGGCTCCCGCGGCACCGGCCGAGGTGCCCGTGACGGACCTGACGGTCGTCCTTCCCCGCGACGACACGGTCGCGCGGGTGACCGTTCCCGCCGTCGCTCTCCCCCTGCGGGTGGCCCTGCCCGTCCTCACACGCGCGCGTGAGGACGGGCAGGGCCACCGGGCCACCGTCTTCTGGGGCGCGGCAGCGATGCTGGGCCTGCACCTCACGGCGCGCGGCCTGCTGCTGCCGGGCCTGTCGGCGGGCGATCACGACGCCTGGCGCGCGGCCCCGCTGCACGGCGCCGACGCGGAGCGGGTCGGCGCGCTGGCCGCCGCGATGCCGCCCGAGGCGCACGCGGTGCCGCTCGACGACACCGGGCGGCTGCGGCTGCCCGACCCCGAGCACCTGCTGCGTGCCTTCCTGGACGCCGTCGCCGACACCCTGCCCCGCTCACCGGCCGCGCCCCTCGTCACGGGCGCGGCGGCCTACGCGGTCGGGGAACCACAGCACGTACCGCGGCACCGGGCGTGGGCCGCCGAGGTGGCCGCGGGCCACGACGCGGGGCTGCGCGTCTCGTTGCGCGTCGAGGTGACGGGGCTGGACGCCGCCGGACAGGGCGGCCCGGATCCGCGGTTCCGGGCCGTACTGCAGGCGCACAGTGTGAGCGGCCGCGCGCGGGTGGCCGACGCGGCGCGGATCTGGGACGAGCCCGAGGTCATGGGCGCGACGTCCGGCCCCGGGGCCAGGAGGGACGTCCTGCTGGCGCTGCGCCGGGCCGTCCGGGCCTGGCCGCCCCTGGCCCCGCTGCTGTCGGCGACCGTGCCGGACACCGTCGAACTCGCCGACGAGGACGTCGCCGGCCTGCTCGGGGAGGGCGCGCGGGCGCTCGCCGCGGCCGGGGTGGAGGTGCACTGGCCCGCGGAGACGGCCCGCGGGCTGACGTCGGGTGCGACCGTCGGGCCGCCGGACGGCGCGGACGGTGCCCGACGCGCCTCGCCGGGGCCCCGAGCGGCGCTGTCCGCCGACGCCCTGCTCGCCTTCGACTGGTGGTTCGCGCTGGGCGGTCAGCGGCTCACGCGCGGCGAACTCGACCGCCTGGCGGAGGCGAACCGGCCCCTGGTCAGACTGCGCGACCGGTGGGTGCTCGTCGACCCCGGCGAACTGCGGCGCGCCAGAGCCCGGCAGGACCGGAAGATCACCCCCGTGGAGGCCCTGGGCGCCGCGCTGACGGGCTCCGCCGAGGTCGACGGCGACAGCGTCGAGGTCAGTCCCACCGGATGGCTGGCGGCCCTGCGGGACCGTCTCACGGGACCGCAGGCCCAGGAGCCCGTCGCACAGCCGGCCGCGCTCACCGCCCGGCTGCGCGACTACCAGCTGCGCGGCCTGGGCTGGCTGGCACGGATGACGGCCGGCGGACTCGGCTGCTGCCTGGCCGACGACATGGGCCTCGGCAAGACGATCACGCTGATCGCACTGCACCTGCACCGGCAGCAGGACCCGACGGCCGGCGGCCCGACACTGGTGGTGTGCCCGACGTCCCTGATGGGCAACTGGCACCGCGAGATCGAGAGGTTCGCGCCGGGTACACCCGTGCGCCGCTTCCACGGCACCCGGCGCGACCTGGCGGACCTCGCGGACGGCGAGTTCGTCCTCACCACGTACGGCACGATGCGCCTGGACGCGCCGCGACTGGCCGAGGTGGCCTGGGGCATGGTCGTGGCCGACGAGGCCCAGCATGTGAAGAACCCGTACTCGGCCACGGCCCGCCAGCTGCGCACCATCCGCGCGGGCGCGCGCGTGGCGCTCACCGGCACCCCCGTGGAGAACAACCTGTCCGAGCTGTGGGCGATCCTCGACTGGGCGACCCCGGGCCTGCTCGGCCGGCTCGGCACCTTCCGCACCCGGTACGCGCAGGCCGTCGAGAGCGGCCGGGACCCGGCCGCCGCCGAACGCCTCGCGCGGCTGGTCGGACCGTTCCTGCTGCGCCGCCGCAAGTCGGATCCGGGGATCGCGCCCGAACTGCCGCCGAAGACCGAGACCGACCACGCCGTCGCGCTCACCGGGGAACAGGCCGGGCTGTACGAGGCTTTGGTGCGCGAGACGCTCGCCGAGATCTCCGGCGCGGACGGCATGGCCCGGCGCGGACTGGTCGTGAAGCTGCTGACCGGCCTGAAGCAGATCTGCAACCACCCGGCGCAGTTCCTCAAGGAGGAACGGCCGGTGCTCCCCGGGCGGTCGGGGAAGCTCGAGCTGCTGGACGAGCTGCTGGGCACCATCCTCTCCGAGGACGCGAGCGTGCTGGTCTTCACGCAGTACGTCCAGATGGGGCGGCTGATCGAACGCCACCTGGCGGCGCGCGGCGTACGGTCGCTGTTCCTGCACGGCGGCACACCGGTCGCCGAGCGGGAGGCGTCGGTCCGCCGTTTCCAGGACGGCGAGGTCCCGGTGTTCCTGCTGTCGCTGAAGGCCGCGGGCACGGGACTGAACCTCACGCGCGCGGAACACGTCGTGCACTACGACCGCTGGTGGAACCCGGCGGTCGAGGCGCAGGCCACCGACCGGGCGTACCGCATCGGCCAGCACCGGCCCGTGCAGGTGCACCGGCTCGTCGCGGAGGGCACGGTCGAGGACCGCATCGCCGACCTGCTGCGCCGCAAGCGCGGCCTCGCCGAGGCGGTCCTCGGATCCGGTGAGGCCGCGCTCACCGAACTGACCGACGCCGAACTGGCCGCGCTGGTGGAGCTGCGAGGAGGATCCCGATGAGCGACCACGACACCGATCCGGAGCGGACCTTCGCCGCGCTGCCTCCCGCGCAGGGACGCGGATTCGCGCAGACCTGGTGGGGTCACGCCTGGCTGAAGGCGCTGGAGGACACCGCGCTGGACGGGCAGCAGGTGCGGACCGGACGGCGCCTAGCCCGTTCGGGAGCGGTGGGCGCGGTGTCGGTGCGCCCCGGCCGCATCACCGCCGTCGTGCACGACCGGGACCGCACGGCGCACCGTGCGGACGTCCTGCTGGAGCGGTTGTCCGACGCCCAGTGGGCCCGGTTCCTCGACCTGGCCGTGGAACGGTCCGGGCACCTCGCCGCCCTGCTCGACCGCGACCTGCCGCCCCACCTCGTCGAGGACGCCTCGGCCGCCGGCATCGAGCTGCTGCCGGGGATCGGCGACCTGGAACCGCGGTGCGACTGCGAGGCCTGGGACCACTGCGGGCACACGAGCGCGCTGTGCCACCTCGTGGCCCGCCTCCTGGACCAGGATCCCTTCGTGCTGCTGCTGATGCGCGGCTGCGACGAGCGGACCCTGTTCGACGAACTGCACGCGCGGGACGCCGCGCGCGGCGAGGCACCGAGCGCGCCGGACGGCGTGGACGCAGCGGCGGCCTACGCACCGGGACGCGCCCTGCCGGCGTTGCCGCCCCCGCCCGGACCTCTCGCCGGTCCGGGGCTGCCGCCGTCGCTCGGCACCGACGCGGCCCCGCCGCCCGGCGTCGACCCGGCCGCCCTGGAGTTCCTGGCCGCGCACACCGCGGCCACGGCTCACAGGTGGCTCGTCGGGGCACGGGAGGGTGCGCCCGCCGGCCATCCGGCGGGCGACGGCCTGACGGCCGCGCAGGACGCGGTGCGCCTTGCCGCGGGCCTGTGGGAGGGCATCGACGGCACCGGCCACCCGGAGGGCGCGGACGACGTCCTGCTGGACCGGCTGGCCAAGGGCTCGGGACGGGGCAGGGCACAGCTCGCGCGGGCTGTGCGGGCCTGGCGGGCGGGCGGTGCCGCCGGGCTGTCCGTGCTGGAGGAGGAGTGGAGCCCCGACGGCGAGGCACAGGCACGCGCGCGTGCCGCGCTGACGTCGGCCTGGGAGGAGGACCGGCCCCCGCTGCGGGCCACGGGCAACCGGTGGACCGTCGTCGGCACGGCCCACCAGCTCCGGCTGGGACAGGACGGCCGTTGGTGGCCCTTCCGCAAGGAGAACGGCCACTGGGAGCCGGCCGGCGCCGCCGCCCAGGACCCGGCCACCGCACTCGCCACCGCACAAGGCGCCCCCGCGGGGGACACGACGGCGCAGGACACCACCGCGCCGGACCCCGCCCCGGAAGGCCCCTGACCTCGCACCCCGACCGCGTGAAGGGCCGGGACCGAACGTGCGTCCCCGAATCGGCACGTGCCCGTCCGAGACAGCCCGGTCCGGTGCGGCAGGGGTTGTGTGCGGGGGCTGACGCGAGGGGCCGCGCCGCCCGGGACGGGCAATGCCTCTGTCCCGGGCGGCGGCGCGCCCCGCCGTCCCCAGGCCGACGGCCCGCGGACGCCCGTCGTTCACCCGTCCGTCGGCGGCCGTTGCGCGTGTGGCCCAACGCTGGCCGCTGTCAGCGCACTTGTGTTCTCAGGAGGCCCGATGTCCTCGCACGCCCCCGGTCGGCGGCGCATCCACCGTTCTCTCGCGGCGGGGCTCCCGCTCGCCCTGCTCGCCGGGCTCGCCGCCGGTACGGCAGCGGCCACCCCCGCCGGCGCTGCCGGTGCCGCGCGGGCGGACCGCACCGGCGACGCCCGCGTGATCCGCACGGCGACGCTCCCGGACATCCCGCTCGGCGCGTTCAGCAACGGACTGCTGCCCGGCACGGTGGACGACGACCGGGGCGTGGACCTGGGTGGCATCGGCAGCGACATCTACCCGGCGGGCCGCAAGGGCGAGTTCTGGACCGTCACCGACCGCGGGCCCAACGGCCAGATCAAGGTGGCCGGAAAGAAGCGCCGTACGTTCCCCGTGCCGGGCTTCGACCCGGCGATCGTGAAGATCCGCGTGTCGGGCGACAAGGTGCGGGTGCTGGACGCGATCCCCCTGACGACAGCCTCCGGCAGGGCGGTCACCGGCCTGCCCGACCAGGCGGGCCGCGACGAGGCGCCGTACTCCTACGACGCCCGGACGGCGCTGGCGTACGACCCGGACGGTCTGGACACCGAGGGCATCGTCCGGGCGGCGGACGGCTCGTTCTGGCTCGTCGACGAGTACGGACCCTCCCTCGTCCACGTCTCCGCGCGCGGGAGGGTGCTCACGCGTTACGTGCCCGAGGGACTGGGTCTGACCGGCGCGGACTACCCGGTGGTGGAGGCGCTGCCGTCCGTCCTCCTCCACCGGAAGACGAACCGCGGCTTCGAGGGTCTGGCGCAACTGCCGGGCGGTGACCTGGTGATGGCTCTGCAGAGCCCGCTGTCGCTGCCCGACGCGGACGCGGGCGACGCCTCGCGCACGACCCGGCTGCTGCGCTTCTCGCCCCGCCAGCGGGCGGTCACCGCCGAGTACGCGTACCGCTTCGACCCGGTGGACGTGGTCGATCCCGGCGAGGACGACACCTCCGAGCTGAAGATCTCCTCCGTGGTCGCGGTGGGCCGTGACCGGCTGCTGGTGGAGGAGCGCACCGACAGGGCGGCGCGGCTGCACCTGGTGCGGCTGGAGCGCCGGGCGGACATCCTCGGCGGCCGCTGGGACGACGACACCGCCTCGCCGTCGCTGGAACAGCTCGACGACCCGGCGGCGGCCGGTGTGCCGGTGCTGCGCAAGCGGCTGGTCGTGGACCTGGGCGGGGTCCCCGGGGTGCCGGGGAAGATCGAGGGTGTCGCGCGCGTGGACGACCGGACGCTCGCCCTCGTCAACGACAACGACTTCGGGATGACGGACGGCGCGGAGGCGTTCGACGCGCGGGGACGTCTGGTGGACAGCGGTGTGGAGACGACGGTGACCTACGTGCGGCTGCCGCACCGCGTCTGAGGCCGCGCCGCCGGGTGGGGTGCACGCGCGCGTGCGCCCCACCCGGCGTCCCCGGCTCAGCCTCGGGCGCCCAGCAGGTGGTCCATGGCGAGCTGGTCGAGGTGTTCGAAGGCCATGCCGCGCGCGGCGGCGGCGTCGGTGTCGAAGTCCTCGTAGGCGGACCGGTCGGCCAGCAGCGCCTGCACGCCGTCGGCGGCGGTGGGCTGGGCGAGCTGGTCGAGGCGGGCCGCGCGCAGCGCTTCCTGGACCTCGGGGTCGGCGCGGAAGGCGGCGGCGCGGTCCTTGAGGATGAGGTAGTTGCGCATGCAGCCGGCCGCGGAGGCCCACACGCCGTCGAAGTCCTCGGTGCGCGGGGGCTTGAAGTCGAAGTGGCGCGGGCCGTCGTAGCCGGCGCTCTCCAGCAGGTCGACGAGCCAGAACGCGGCGCGCAGGTCACCGGCGCCGAAGCGCAGGTCCTGGTCGTACTTGATGCCGGACTGGCCGTTGAGGTCGATGTGGAAGAGCTTGCCCGCCCACAGGGCCTGGGCGATGCCGTGCGGGAAGTTCAGACCGGCCATCTGCTCGTGGCCGACCTCCGGGTTGACGCCGTACATCTCGGGGCGTTCCAGGCGCTCGATGAAAGCCAGGGCGTGACCGACGGTGGGCAGCAGGATGTCGCCGCGCGGCTCGTTCGGCTTGGGCTCGATCGCGAAGCGCAGGTCGTAGCCCTGGGAGGTGACGTACTCGCCGAGCAGGTCGAAGGCCTCCTTCATCCGGTCCAGTGCCGCGCGCACGTCCTTGGCCGCCCCGGACTCGGCGCCCTCCCGGCCGCCCCAGGCCACGTAGGTCTTCGCGCCCAGCTCCACCGCCAGGTCGATGTTGCGGATCGTCTTGCGCAGCGCGTACCGGCGCACGTCACGGTCGTTGGCGGTGAACGCGCCGTCCTTGAAGACGGGGTGCGTGAAGAGGTTGGTGGTGGCCATCGGGACCGTCATGCCGGTCGCTTCCAGGGCCTGCCTGAAGCGCTTGACGTGGGCCTCGCGCTCGCTGTCCGAGGACCCGAAGGGGATCAGGTCGTCGTCGTGGAAGGTCACGCCGTACGCGCCCAGTTCGGACAGGCGCTGGACCGACTCCACCGGGTCGAGGGCGGGGCGGGTGGCGTCGCCGAAGGGGTCCCGTCCCTGCCAGCCGACGGTCCACAAACCGAACGTGAACCGGTCCTCGGGGGTGGGCTGGTAGTTCATGCCGCGGCTCCTTGCTCGCTTGCGACTATTTCGTCATGGCGATTTACAAATTAGTATGCCGACGCGTCCCTGGGAAGGGACAACGGGGCGCCGACCGGTCCGCAGCGTCCGGATCCGCCCCCGGCGCAGCAGGAAAACCGCAGGTCAGAACTCCATGAGCCGCGAAAAAAGAGGAGAGCCGATGTCAGCAGCCGAGGGTCCGCTCGTCGTCGGTGTGGACTCGTCCACCCAGTCCACCAAGGCACTCGTCGTCGATGCGGCCACCGGTCGGGTCGTGGCGAGCGGCCAGGCACCGCACACGGTCTCCACCGGAGCCGGCCGGGAGAGCGACCCGCGCCAGTGGTGGGAGGCGCTGGTCGCGGCGCTGCACCAGTGCGGGGACGCGGCGCGCGAGGCATCCGCCGTGTCGATCGGCGGCCAGCAGCACGGGCTCGTCACCCTGGACGCGCACGGGGACCCCGTACGGCCCGCCCTGCTGTGGAACGACGTGCGCTCGGCCCCGCAGGCGCGCCGGCTGGTGGCCGAGCTGGGCGGCCCGAAGGCCTGGTCGGACCGTACGGGCAGCGTGCCGGGCGCGTCCTTCACGGTCACCAAATGGGCCTGGCTCGCCGAGCACGAGCCGCAGGCGGCGCGGTCGGTGGCGGCCGTGCGCCTGCCGCACGACTACCTGACCGAGCGGCTGACCGGTCAGGGCACCACCGACCGCGGTGACGCCTCGGGAACGGGCTGGTGGGCGTCCGCCGAGGAGGCGTACGACGAGGAGATCCTCACCCGGGTCGGCCTCGACCCCGCTCTGCTGCCCCGGGTGGTGCGCCCGGGTGAGGTGGCCGGGACGGTGCGCGACATCCACGACCTGCCGTTCTCCAAGGGCACCCTGGTGGCGCCCGGCACCGGGGACAACGCCGCCGCGGCGCTCGGCCTCGGGCTGCGCCCGGGCACGCCGGTCCTCAGCCTCGGCACGTCGGGCACGGTCTACGCGGTCTCCGAGCACCGCCCCGCCGACCCTTCCGGCACGGTGGCGGGCTTCGCCGACGCGCGCGGGGACTGGCTGCCGCTGGCCTGCACCCTCAACTGCACGCTCGCCGTCGACCGGATCGCCACCCTGCTGGGGCTCGACCGCGAGGCCGTCGAGCCCGGCGCCGGCGGCGTCACCCTGCTTCCCTACCTCGACGGCGAACGCACCCCCGACCTGCCGAACGCCTCCGGCCTGCTGCACGGGCTGCGCCACGACACGACCGCCAGACAGCTGCTGCAGGCCGCCTACGACGGGGCCGTCCACTCCCTGCTCGGCGCGCTGGACCTGGTGCTGGACCGGGACGCCGACCGCACCACCCCCCTGGTCCTGATCGGCGGGGGCGCCCGGGGCACGGCGTGGCAGCAGACCGTACGCCGGCTCTCGGGGCGCCCGGTGCGCATCCCCGAGGCCAGGGAACTGGTCGCGCTGGGGGCCGCGGCCCAGGCCGCCGGGCTGCTGACCGGTGAGGACCCGGCCGCGGTGGCCCGCCGCTGGAGGACGGCCGACGGGCCGGTGCTCGACGCGGTGGAGCGGGACGAGGCGACGCTGGAGAGGATCTCCGGGGTACTCTCCGACGCGGCGCCGCTGCTGGAGCGGGGGACGCGGGAGCACTGACAGGACCGGCGGGGCCGCGGCCGGGCACGACCGTGCGGCCCCGCCGCCGTACACCGACCGAGGACGACGCAGGCATGACCGCACCGCTGAACGAGCCCCGCCCGACCGGTCCGGGACGTGCGCTGTCCGACACCCAGCAGGGCATGCGCCGCCGCAACCTCGCCCGGGTCCTGCACACCGTCAGCGCCGAGGGACCGCTGTCGCGGGCCGCGGTCGCCTCGCGCATCGGGCTCACCCGTGCGGCGGTGTCGACGCTGGTCGACGAGCTCATCCGCTCGGGTCTCCTGGAGGAACTGGGGCCCGAGCGGCCCGGCCGGGTGGGCCGGCCCGGTTCGGCGCTCGCCGTCAGCGGACGCGGACCGGCCGGGATCGGGGCGGAGATCGGCGTGGACCACCTGGCGGCCTGCGTGGTCGACCTTCGCGGGCAGGTCAGGGCACGGGCCGTACGGCACGGCACGAACCGGGGACGCGCCCCGGAACCGGTGACCGAGGACCTCACCGCGCTCATATCCCAGGTCGTCGCCGAGGCGCAGGGCCAGGGCCTGTGGCCGGCGGGACTCGCCGTCGCCGTGCCGGGCCTGGTCGCGCGGGACGGCCGCACCGTCGTCCGGGCCCCCAACCTGGACTGGCGCGACACCGACCTCGGCACCCTGCTGCCCGGCGCCTACCCCCTGACGGTGGACAACGAGGCGAACTTCGGCGCTCTGGCCGAACTCTGGCTCGGCGAGGACACGCCGCCGGACTTCCTGCACGTGTCCGCGGAGATCGGCATCGGCGCGGCGCTGGTGGTCGACGGCCGGCTGCTGCGCGGCACCCGCGGCTTCGCCGGCGAGCTGGGGCATGTCCCGGTCGAGCCGGAGGGGCCCGCGTGCCCGTGCGGCGGCCGGGGCTGCCTGGAGCAGTACGCGGGCGAGCAGGCCGTGCTGCGGGCCGCCGGGATGGCGGCGGGCGAGGGCCGGGTCGGGCTGCTCGCCACCCGCGCCGCCGAGGGGGACGAGGACGTACGGCGGGCCCTGCACGACGCCGGCAGGGCGCTCGGTGTGGCCCTGACCGGCGCGGTCAACCTGCTCGACCCCCGGTCCGTCGTGCTCGGCGGGGCGCTGGCCGGGCTCGCTCCCTGGCTGCTGCCCGCGCTGGAGGCCGAGCTGGACCGGCGCACCGCGGGACCGGCCTGCCCGGTGACCGTTTCACCGTTCGGCCCAGAGGGCCCGCTGCTCGGCGCCGCGCACGCGGTGGTCCGCGCCGTACTCGACGACCCGGCGGCCGTGGCCGAACGCGCCTGAAACCCGGCGCAGTTCACTCGTCCGAGTGGCGGCGTTGTCCACAATTCACCGCCCGTCCACGGATCCTTGCCGGGCCCTTCTGCCCAACCCCTGCGCGCCGTACCGTGATTCACGCGAGGCGCCGTCCGCGGGCTCACGGCGGCGGCCCGTACCCACCCGGTCGCACCACCGCCACCGAGGTGTGCGACACCAACCGGACACGCGGCCGGGCTCCGCGCGGAGCGCCCGGCTGTGCGCGAGACTCACCGCCACCGGCGGACACACCCCCACGAAACCGCACGAACTTCTACGGAACGCGAACCTCCTCGGAACACGGACCTCCACGAAGAACGAGCCCCCGAGACAAGCGGGACTCCCCCCCCACACGAGAAAGGTCGTCGCCCATGGACCGGGCAGGATCCCAGCCCAGCCGACGGCGCCTCCTGAAGGGCGCCGCCCTCGCCGCCGTCCCCTCCGCCTTGCTCCCCGCCGCCCGCGCCACCGCGCGCCCCCGGCCCCTGGCCGCCGGCTACCCGCCCACCGACTGGCAGCCCGCCTCGAGTTCCAACTACACGGCGTCCGACCGGCCCACCAGCTACTCCCTCGACCGGGTGATCATCCACGTCACCCAGGAGACCTACGCCAACACGCTGGCCATCTTCCAGAACCCCCAGAAGAAGGTGTCCGCGCACTACCTCGTCCGGTCGGCCGACGGACACATCGCGCAGTGCGTCCGTGAATCGGACATCGCCTGGCACGCGGGCAACTGGGACTACAACACCCACAGCATCGGCATCGAACACGAAGGGTGGGTGGACAGACCGGCGTACTTCACCGACGCACTGTACGAGCAGTCGGCCCGGCTCACCTCGGCGATCTGCGACCGGTACGGCATCCCCAAGGACCGCACGCACATCATCGGGCACTACGAGGTGCCGGGCACGGACCACACCGATCCCGGTCCGAACTGGGACTGGGTCCGCTACCTGAGAATGGTCAACTTCGACTGACCGGGACCGTCCGCCCGGCCGCGCGGCGCCCGGCCCGCCCGCGGCCACGCCGGGCCGCCCGCGCGCTGCGCGTGCGGCGGGCCCCCGGGCGGAGCACGCTGGAAGCCCGCACCCCCGGGGCGTGCCACCGGCGTGCGGCGCGAGCGGACGGACCGGCGCGGCCGAAGGAGGTCCCAGTGGCGTACGGCGATCCCGGACGGCGCGTGGACGAGACCTCGGCAGCCATGCTGGAGGCGCTCTTCACCGGCTCACCGGTCGGACTCCATCTGCTGGACCCCGAGCTGCGGGTGGTGCGGCTGACCCCCGGGACGCCCGCCGGGCGGGGAAAGTCCGCCGACGATCCGACCGGGCGGCCGATGCGCGAGGTCTACCGCATGGTCGAGGACAACGACATGGAGGCCGCGCTGCGTGAGGTGCTGAAGACCGGCGAGCCCCTGCGGCAGCGGCTGGTGCGGGCGCGTGTCGAAGGGGATCCGCCCGAGGAGCGCTGCTTCGAGACGACCGCCATGCGTCTGGAGAGCCGGCGCGGGGAGGTACTGGGTGTGGCGGTCACCGCGGTCGACGTCACCGACCGGGAACGGGGACGAGCCCGCACCAGGGTCCTCGACGCCGTGCGGCGCCGGGTGGGGCGGACGCTGGACCCGGTGGTGACCGGCGAGGAACTGGTCGAGGCCGTGGTCCCGCAGTTCGCGGACATCGCGGTCGTGGAGGTGGTGGAATCGGTGATCCGGGGCGACGAGCCGCCGCCGGCCCCGCTGCCGCCGGGCACCCCGCTGATGCGCACCGCCTTCCGCAGCGGCACCGCGCACCCGCCGCAGGCGCACCCGGTCGGCGACGTGCGGCGGCTGCCGGCGCCCACGCCCTTCACCCAGGCCCTGACCGACCTGCGCCCCCGGATCGTCCCGCTGCGCCCGGGCGCCGAGTGGATGCCCGCCGACCCGCCGCGCACGCACGCCATCCGCTCCGCGGACACCCATACGCTGCTGGTGGTGCCGCTGGCCCTGCGGGGCACGGTACTGGGCCTGGTCAGCCTGTACCGGTCGGGCGACTCGCCGCCGTTCGACACGGGCGACCGGCGGCTCGCGGTGGAGCTGGCCGCGCACACCGCCCTGTGCGTCGACAACGCCCGGCGCTTCATCCGCGAACACACCATCGCCGCCACGGTCCAGCGCCAGCTGCTGCCCCGCCGTCCCGAGTCCCACGCGTCGCTGGAGACCGCCTACCTGTCGGTCAGCGGCGCCGACCCCGGCGCCTGGTACGACACCATCGCCCTGTCCGGCGCCCGCACCGCGCTGGTGGTGGGGAACGTCTCGGGACGGGGGCTGAACGCGGCGGCCGGCATGGGTCAGCTGCGTACGGTGCTGAGGTCGCTGTCGGCGTTCGACCTGTCGCCCGACGAACTGCTGGCCCGGCTGCACGACACGGCGGCCCAGCTGGCCCAGGAACGGGCGAGCCTGCCGCCGGGTGACCCCCTGCGCCGGGAGGCGCTCACGGCGAACTGCGTGTACGCGGTCCACGATCCGCTGACCGGCACCTGTGTGATGGCGGCGGCCGGTGATCTGGCGCCCGTCGTGATCCGTCCCGACCGCACCGTCAGCATCCCCGACACACCGGCCGGGCCGCCGCTGGGCGTGGCGGAGGACTCGCCGTTCGCGACCGCCGAGATCGACGTGCCCGCCGGGAGCGTGCTGGTGTTCACCAGCGATCCCCTGGTCACGGCCTACCTCGCCGATTCGTGCCGGCAGCTGCGGGCCGTCTCGGACTATGCCGAGCGGCCGTTGCAGGACCTGTGCGACGCCGTCGTCTACGCCCTCCCGGACGGCCTCGGTGCGGGCGACGCCGCGGTGATCGTCGCGCGCACCCGGTCCTTCCCGTCCGGCGCGTTCGCCGACTGGCGGCTCGACGACGACCGCGCGTCGGTGGCGACCGCCCGCGCCCGCGCACGTGACCAGCTCGCCGCGTGGGGCGTGGACGAGGAGACCGCCTACCAGACGCAGATCATCGTCAGCGAACTCGTCACCAACGCGCTGCGGTACGGGAGCGCGCCGATCGAACTCCGGCTGATCCACGACCGTACGCTCACCTGCGAGGTGCGCGACGCCGGTCAGGCCGCTCCGCACCTGCGCCACGCCCGGACCGCGGACGAGGGCGGACGCGGCCTGTTCGTCGCCGCCCAGCTGGCCCGGGCCTGGGGCGTGCGGTACACGGCGGCGGGCAAGACCGTGTGGACCGAGCAGTCCCTGGCGGGCGACGGCCACTGACACCCGCGCCGCTTCGCTACGCTGACCGCGCCCCTGCGCGCGCGCCCGCGGTGCCGCTCCTGGGCGGCCGCCGCGCGGCACGCGGCACCCCCAGCGATCACCGGAGTCGCCCGATGCAGGTCCGCCGCGTCGTCCCCAACGTCCGTTCCGAGTGCCTGGAGGAGAGTGCGGACTTCTACGGACTGCTGGGCTTCGAGGAGGTCATGAACCACGGCTGGATCAGGACGCTCGCCTCCGCGGTGAATCCGGCCGCGCAGATCAGCTTCATGGGCGAGGACCGCACGGCTCCCCTCACACCCGACCTGAGCGTCGAGGTCGACGACGTCGACGCGGCCCACGCCGCGCTGCGCGAGCGCGGCGCGGAGATCGTGTACCCGCTCACCGACGAGGAGTGGGGCGTACGCCGGTTCTTCGTCCGGGATCCCGACGGCCGCGTCGTCAACGTGCTGGGACACCGCTGACGGCAGCCGAGGAAGCTCGAAGACACCCGAAGGAGTGCGTTTTCCCGTCCGTCGCCGTGCCGTCGGCCGCCGGTCACCGCCCGGGCCGCCGGCTTCTGCTGCACTTCCCTGAGTCCGCACGGAGTTGACGAGGCATCAGGGGGCAGGGTGAGCACAGCGGGACGTGTGGTGAGGCGCCGCGCCGGGCGGTTCGCGGCGGTGGTGAGCGTTCTCCTCGCCGGCGGCGCACTGACGGGAACGGGAACGGCCCACGCGGGCACGGCACAGGCCGGGACGGCTCTTGCGGGGGCGGGCCTCGCGGGCTCGGCGGGACGGCCCGGTGGCACGCACCGCGCCGAGGAGATCGCGCCGGGTGTGGAGTACCGCGAGATCGACCTCTCCGGGGCCCACGGGAAGGCCCGCGCGCACCTGGTCAGCGTCGATCTGAACAACAAGCACGTCCGCGTCGGCCTGCTGCACCCGGGTGCCGTGGCGGCGCGGAGCACCGTCTCCCGGCTCGCCGGCTCCCAGGGAGCGCTCGCGGGTGTCAACGGCGACTTCTTCGACATCACCGAGACCCAGCATCCGGGCGTCCCGGCGACCGGTTCGTCGGTCGGACCGGAGATCGCGGACGGGAAGGCGCTCAAGGCCGCCGTGCCGCGCGGGCAGCGCTTCGGGCCCGCCCTGCCGGCCGGCGCCACCACCGAGGACGTGCTCGGCATCGGCGCGGACCGTACGGCCCGCATCGACCGGCTGGCCCTGTCGGGCTCGGTGACCACGCCCGATGCGAAGCTGGGGCTCGGCGGGTTCAACCAGTACGCGCTGCCGGTCGGTTCGATCGGCGCGTACACCTCCGACTGGGGCGCTCTCTCCCGGGAACGGGCCGTGTGCGGCACGGACGGGGACCGCGGCGCTCCGTGCAGTACGGACACCTACGAGGTGACGGTCCGGGACGGCCGGGTCGTCGCCACGGCGGACACTCCCGGCAGCGGCGACGTTCCCGCGGGCACCACGGTCCTGGTGGGCAGGGAGGCGGGGGCGCAGCGGCTGCGCAAGCTGTCCAAGGGCGAGTCGGTGAGCGTCGAGCACCGGCTGACGGCGGCCTCCGGCCGGGCGTACACCTTCGCGATCGGGGGGTTTCCGGTGCTGCGCGGGGGCGCCGCGCTGCCGGGGCTCGACGGCACGACACCGGCCGTGCGCACCGCCGTGGGGATCGCGGACGGAGGGCACCGGCTGCTGCTCATGGCGCTGGACGGCGCGGCCGAGTACCGCGCCGGCCTGACCGTCGCGGAAGTCGCCGCCACTTTGCGGGACCTGGGGGCGACGGAGGGGTTCAACCTGGACGGCGGCGGCTCCAGCACGCTGGTCGCCCGGAAAGCGGGTGCGGGTGCGGTCAGCGTCCTCAACCACCCCAGCGGGGGCGCCGAACGAGCGGTCGCGAACGGGGTAGGGGTGTTCCCCGGCGCGTGAGGCGCACCGCTCCCGCTGCCAGGCGCGCTCGGAGCGGGGGAACGGGCCCCGGCCCGGGGGGGTCTCAGGGCCGCAGGCTGCTGACCATCTCGGCGGTGACCACCAGGCAGTCGTGGATGGTGGGGGCCATACTGGAGCCGGCGAGGAAGAAGCCGAGCAGACCGCAGACGAGGGCGTGCGAGAACTTCAGCGAGCAGTTGCGCACGAAGATGATCGCCAGGATCGCGAGCAACAGCACCACAGAGATGGAAATGGCCATCGTCAACCTCCTCCGCCACGCCCACTTCGCGGCTTTCGGCGGCAAGTGTGGCGTAGCGGAGGGTTCGTCCGGGCGGCTGACGTGTCCGCCGAACGTGTGGTTCTGCGGCCGGACTAAGAGCTGCGAACAAAAGGGGCGCCCGGCTCGCGACGCCCGCCACGCACACTCGCGGCGTCGCCGAAAGGCCCTGGTAGCTCCGCTGCAAGGGCCTTCCGGCGCCTTGCGATCGCCGGCGCCGGACACCGCGAGCCGATCGGACTCCCCTTGTGCTCCCAGCTCTGAGGCCGGCTCACGGCCGCGCCTTCCGGTCCTCGCGCGCGTCCAGGAAGGATTCCAGGCCGGCCAGGTCGTCGGTGTTGAGGTGGTCGACGCCGGCGGAGAGGAGTTCGGCCCAGAACGCGTCGCGGGCCGGTCCGGCCTCGTCCGGGGTGGCCCAGAACCGCACCTTCTGTCCGCGGGCGTGCGCCTGGCCGACGATGCCGCGCAGCGTGCGCCGCTCGGCCTGCGGGAAGGGGCCGGAGCCCAGCCAGGTGAAGACCGACGTCCAGTTGTCGCTGATCAGCGGCGCGAAGGAGGCGGGTGCCGGGCCGCCGAGGTCGGTGAGCCGGCCGTCGTAGAAGGCCCTGCGTACCGTCTGCGCCTCCATGGGCGCGCGGGCCGCGCGGTCGCCGGAGATCACGGCGGTGACGGGGCCGGGGCGGACGCGCCCGTGCGCGTACGTGGTGAACAGGTGCCGGTGGCGCGTCAGCTGACGGTCGAGTGCGAGGTAGGTGGCGGCGCCCTCCGTCTTGATGTCGATCAGTAGTTGCAGGGGCCTGGGCCATCCCCGGTGGACCCAGCCGTGGTTGGCCCTGACGCGCGCGGCCAGCGGGTCGAGGTAGAGGGATGCGAGGGTGCGCCGGGGGTCGAGGCCGGCCTGGTCGTGGGCGACCAGAAGCTCGCCGTCGACGAGGTGGATGTCGGCCTCGACGCTGGTGAAGCGGTGGTCGAGGGCGTCCAGCAGGGGCCGCGGGTGTGCGTAGTCGTTGTGGGCGTGGGCGTGCCCCAGCGGATGCGGGCCGTGCCGCCGTCGACTTGCGGCGGCGTGCGCGGCGGGCAGCGCCGCGGTGCCGGCGAGGGCGGCGCCGAGGGTGGTGAGGGCTCTGCGACGGGTGGTGAGGGCCATGCTCTGCCTCCCTTGAGGGGCGTACGGGGGACGTACGGGGCCTGCGGGGAGTATGCGGGGCGCGGGTGCGGGGGCGGCGTGCGCCGGTGAGGAGTTGGCCGGATGGTACGCGTCCGTTCACCCGTCGGCAGCGGGCGCCGCGCAGGCCCGTCCCCGCTGCGGACGAGGGGACGGGACTGGCGAGGCGCCGGTCAGGGAGCCGGCTCGGGCGCGGCGGGCGGCCCCGGGAGGTCGACGAGCCAGGCCAGCGCTTCGCGGTGGGCGCCCGCGGTGCCGTAGGCGATCGAGTCGGCCTTGGCCCGCTTCAGATACAGGTGGACCGGGTGTTCCCAGGTCATGCCGGTACCGCCGTGCAGTTGAAGGGCTTCCTCGGCGGCGTGCACGGCGACGGTCGCCGCGTAGGCCTGGGCGACGGCGACCGCCACGTCGGCGTCCTCGCCGCGGGCGAGCGCGTCGGCCGCGTTGCGGGCGGCGGCGCGCAGGTTGACGGTCTCCAGCCACAGCTGGGCGAGCCGGTGCTTGAGCGCCTGGAAGCCGCCGACCGGCCGGTTGAACTGCTTGCGCTCCTTCAGGTGACGCACGGTCTCCGTCAAAGCCCAGTCGGCCAGGCCGAGTTGCTCGGAGGCGAGCAGCCCGGCACCGGCCCGCAGGGCGCGGCGCACGGCGGGTCCGGCATCGCCCAGCCGACGGCCCTCGGCCCCGTCCAGCCGCACGCGTGCCACCGGGCGGGTCAGGTCCAGGGACACCTGCGCGGTGACGGCCGCGGCCGGGGCCCGCACCGCGTACAGGCCTCCGTCGTCGGCGGGGACCAGCAGCACGTCGGCGATCGCGGCGTCGGCGACGGCGGTCACCTCCCCGGTCAGGACGCCGTTCTCCCGCCGTACGACGGCGAAGGGGGCGCCCGGAGCCGTGTGCAGGCCGACGGCGAGCGCGCCGATCGACGCGGCCGACGCCAGCTCGGCGACGAGGTCGTCCGCCCCGCACGCCAGCAGCGCCTCGGTGGCCACGACGGCGCTGGTCAGATAGGGCACGGGCGCCACCGCGCGGCCCAGTTCCTCCACGACGACGGCGGCTTCCCGGTGGGTGGCGCCCTGGCCGCCCAGTTCCTCGGGCACCAGCAGACCGGCCAGGCCCATGCCGTCGGCGAGCGTCTTCCACAGGGGGACGTCGTGCGGGGTGTCCGACTCCACCCGCGCGATCACGTCCGCCGGCCGGCAGTGATCGGTGAGCAGGTCGCGTACGGCTGCGCGCAGCGCCTCTTCCTCCTCGGAGTGGAGGAGGTCCGGCTGGGTGCTCATCGGGCCAGGTCCTTCCAGGCGACGTCCTTGTCGGTGCGCGGTTCGGCGGGCAGGCCCAGCACGCGTTCGGCGACGATGTTCAGCAGGATCTCGCTGGTCCCGCCCTCGATGCTGTTGCCCTTGGACCGCAGGTACCGGTAGCCGGCGTCGCGACCGGTGAAGTCGACGAGTTCGGGACGGCGCAGGGTCCAGTCGTCGTACAACAGCCCCTCCTCGCCGCGCAGTTCCACTTCCAGGCCGCTGATCTCCTGGTTGAGGCGGGCGAAGGCGAGTTTCATGCCGGAGCCCTCGGGGCCGGGCTGTCCCGCGGCGAGCTGCTGGCGCAGCCGCTCACCGGTGAGGCGGGCCACCTCCGCCTCCACCCACAGCTTCAGGAGCCGCTGGTGCAGGTCGTGGGTGCGCAGGGCGGGACGTTCGCGCCAGGTGCGGGCCACCGGGCCGATCATGCCGCCCTCGCGGGGCAGGCGCATGCCGCCGATGGAGACGCGCTCGTTCATCAGGGTGGTCTGCGCGACCCGCCAGCCGTCGCCGACCTCGCCGAGGCGGTGCGCGTCGGGGATGCGGACGCCGGTCAGGAAGACCTCGTTGAACTCGGCCTCCCCGGTGATCTGGCGCAGCGGCCTGACCTCCACGCCGGGGTCGGTCATGTCGCACAGGAAGTAGGTGATGCCCTGGTGTTTGGGCAGGGCGGGGTCGGTGCGGGCGATGAGGATGGCCCAGCGGGCCAGGTGGGCGCTGGAGGTCCACACCTTCTGCCCGTCGACCACCCAGTCACCCGCGCCGTCGCGGACGGCGCGGGTGCCGAGCGCGGCCAGGTCGGATCCGGCGCCGGGCTCGCTGAAGAGCTGGCACCAGACCTCCTCACCGGTCCACAGCGGCCGCAGGAAGCGCTGTTTCTGCTCGTCGGTGCCGTAGCGCAGGATGGTCGGGGCGGCCATGCCGAGGCCGATGCCGATGCGCCGCGGGTCGTTGTCGGGGGCGCCCGCCGCCTCCAGTTCGGCGTCCACGACGGCCTGCAGGGGGCGCGGGGCGCCGAGGCCGCCGAGGCCTTCGGGGAAGTGCACCCAGGCCAGGCCCGCGTCGAAACGGGCGCGGAGGAAGTCGAGGCGGTCGGTGCCGCGGGGCGGATGCGCGGCGAGCAGTTCGCGGGTGCGGCGGCGCAGTCCGTCCGCGTCGAGGGCGTTGCCGCTCATGCGGCGGCTCCTTTCTCCGGTCCGGGCACCACGGCGATCCGTCCGGTGGTGACACCGTCGGCGACCCGCTGCACGGCGTGCGCGGCGCCGTCCAGCGGCACCCGCTCGCTCACCAGCGGCTTGATCGCGCCCCGGGCGGCCAGTTCGGTGAGCTGGTCGTGGCAGTGGCGGACGAGCTGGGGATTCCTGGTGGTGTACAGGCCCCAGTGCAGGCCGAGGATCGAGTAGTTCTTGACGAGGGCGTGGTTCAGCGCCGGACTGGGGACGGTGCCGCCGGCGAAGCCCACCACGACGATCCTGCCCTCGAAGGCGACGACCTTGGCGGACTGGGCGTACGCCTCGCCGCCGACGGGGTCGTAGATCACGTCGGCGCCCCGGCCGCCGGTGGCCTCCTTGACGGCGGCGACGACGTCCTCGCCGCGCCGGTCGACGACGACGTCGCAGCCCAGCTCACGGGCCACGGCCGCCTTGGCGGGGCCGCCGACGACACCGATGACGGTGGCACCGGCCGCCTTGCCGAGCTGGACGGCCGCGCTGCCGACGCCGCCGGCCGCGGCGTGCACGAGCAGCGTCTCCCCGGCCTCGATACGGGCCCGGCGGTGCAGGCCGAACCAGCCCGTCTGGTAGCCGATGTGCAGGGCCGCGGCCTCGGCGTCGTCGAGCGACTGCGGGGCGGGCAGCAGGGCGGCCGCGTCGGCGACGGCGTACTCGGCGAAGCCGCCGTGGGGCAGGGCCGGGGTGGCGATGACCCTGCGGCCGTCCTCGGTCTCCGCGCAGATCTCCACGCCCGGGGTGAAGGGCAGCGGCGGCCGGACCTGGTACTGGCCCCGGCACAGCAGCGCGTCCGGGAAGTTGATGTTGGCCGCCCGTACCGCGAGCAGGACCTGGCCCTCGCCCGGTGTGGGCCGGCCGGTCTCCTCCAGGCGCATCACCTCGCCCGGCTCACCGTTCTCGTGCACTCGCCATGCCCGCATGCGCCGCCTCCACAGGTACTGGGTCAGGAACCGCGTGGTCCGTCCGGTCGACGGCATACTAAGCGGTCGCTTGCTCTCAGGGGAACAGGCGTCCCGGGCGGACAGGGATCCTCGGCTGACGCGGAACCCGGCCCGGCGCGGGGAGCCCGGGCGAGCACGGCGCCCGGGCGAGGGACGGCCCGCCCGGGCGAGGGACGGCCCGCCCGGCGCCCGGGGCCCCCTTCCGTACGGTCTTCCCGGTCAGTCCGGGCCGGCAAGACGCAGGGGTCCCGCCAGAAGAACAACGCCCCAGGGTGAGCGCCTCGGGGACGAGGCCCCTCAGTCGTCCTCGCCGCCGGAGCCGCGCCGCGACGGCCGCGCCCGTACGTGCATCCGCTCGCCCTGCGGGCCGAACAGGCTGAGGAACTCCACCGGCCCCTCCCCCGTCGAACCGAACCAGTGCGGCACGCGCGTGTCGAACTCGGCGGCCTCCCCCGCCCCGAGCACCACGTCGTGGTCCCCCAGCACGATCCGCAGCCTCCCGGACAGCACGTACAGCCACTCGTAGCCCTCGTGGGAGCTCGTGACCGGTTCCTCCTTGCGCTGCGGTTCGAGCACCTTGTACGCCTGCAGACCGCCGGGCTGCCGGGTCAGCGGCCAGTGCGTGCGCCCTCCGCGCACGATCGGCTTGGCACGCACCCGGGGGTCCCCGACCGGGGGCGCGCCGACCAGTTCGTCCAGCGGCACCTGGTGGGCCTGCGCGATCGGCAGCAGCAGTTCCAGGCTGGGCTTGCGCAGGCCGGACTCCAGCCGCGAGAGGGTGCTGACGGAGATCCCGGTCGTCTCCGACAGGGCCGCCAGGGTCACCTCCCGCTCCTTGCGGATCCGCCGCAGTCTCGGTCCCACACCCGCCAGTACATCGTCCGTCGTCATCCAGCCATTGCAGTTTCGGCAAAGGCGTTTGTCAATCCCGCGGCCTTCGCGCGACCGTCGTGCCGGAGAGGGAGGTGGTCACCATGACCGAGACCGAGAACGCCGCCGCGGCCGCAGGACACGAAGTCACCGGCGGGCCCGACAGGCACGAGGTCGTCGTCGTCGGCGGCGGCGCGGCCGGGCTGTCCGCCGCGCTGGTGCTCGGCAGGGCCCGGCGGCGCACGCTGGTCGTCGACGCGGGCGAGCCGCGCAACGCGCCCGCCGCGCACATGCAGGGTTTCCTGACCCGGGACGGGATGTCACCGGCCGAATTCCTGGCCGTCGGCCGGGAGGAGATCGCACGGTACGGGGTCGGTCTGGTCCGGGACCGGGCGGTCGACGCCGTGCGGGACGCGGACGGGGAGTTCGACGTGACCCTGGCGAGCGGACGCACCGTCCACGCCCGGCACCTGGTCCTCGCCACCGGGCTGCGGGACGAACTGCCCGGGATCGCGGGCCTGGCCGAGCGGTTCGGCCAGGACGTGCTCCACTGCCCCTACTGCCACGGATGGGAGGTGCGCGACCAGGCCTTCGGCGTGCTCGCCACCACCCCGCTGAGCGTGCACCAGGCGCTGATGGTGAGCCAGTGGTCCAAGGACGTGGTCCTGTTCCTGCACCAGGTCGGCGAGGACGAACTGTCCGACACCGATCTGCGCAGGCTCGCGGCGGCGGGCGTGAAGGTCGTGCCCGGCGAGGTGACGGAGGTGGTCACCGGATCCGGCCGGCTCACCGGGGTCCGCCTCGCGGACGGGGCGACGCACCCCCGCGACGTCCTGTTCGTCGCGCCGCGCGCGGTGCCGCGCAACGACCTGCTGCTGCGGCTGGGCGCGGAACTGCGCGAGACACCGTTCGGCGCCTACCCGGTGACCGACGAACGGGGCCTGACCACCGTGCCCGGTCTGTGGGCGGCGGGCAACGCGAGCGGTTTCGCCGAACAGGTGATCAACTCGGCCAGCCGTGGCTACCGCGCCGGCGCGGCGATCAACGGTGAACTGCTCTTCGCCGACCTGGACGCGGCGATCGGGGCGGCGCAGGCGTAGCGGCCCGCGAAGCCGTAGCCCGCGTCGCGGCGGTGCGGGCTACGGCCCCGTACCCCCGCGCGGCGGCGCGGGACAGCACAGCGCCAGGAAACCGCCCCCGGCCCGCCCGGTCCGTCCACCCGCGCACACGCACCACGCACCGCACACCGGCGCGAGGGGTGTAGGAGCGCGCCCGGCGGTGCACCCTTACTGCATGTTGCTCGCCCGGCTCGCACAGGTGTCCCAGGAAGTCGCCGCCACTTCCGCGCGGTCCCGCAAGACCGCCCTGCTCGCGGAACTGTTCCGGGAGGCGTCGGCGCAGGACGTGCCGATCGTCATCCCGTACCTGGCCGGCAGGCTCCCGCAGGGGCGGATCGGCGTCGGGTGGAAGGCGCTCGGCCGCCCGGTGCCGCCGGCCACCGAGCCCTCCCTCACCGTGCGGGAGGTGGACGCCCGGCTCGGCGAGCTGGGCAAGGTCTCCGGAGCCGGTGCGCAGAGCGAACGCGCCCGGCTGGTGGGCGAGCTGATGGGCGCGGCGACGCCGGACGAGCAGCGGTTCCTGCGGGGGCTGCTGACCGGCGAGGTCCGCCAGGGCGCGCTGGACGCGGTCGCGACGGAGGGGCTGGCGGCGGCGACGGGCACCCCGGCGGCGGACGTACGGCGGGCGGTGATGCTGGCGGGGTCCTTGCAGACGGTGGCGCAGGCACTGCTGGCACAGGGCCCGCCGGCGCTGGCGCACTTCCGGCTCACCGTGGGGCGCCCGGTGCTGCCGATGCTCGCGCACAGCGCCTCCTCGGTCGCGGAGGCCGTGGAGAAGCTGGGCGCCTGCGCCGTGGAGGAGAAACTGGACGGGATCCGGGTCCAGGTGCACCGCGACGGCGGCACCGTCCGCATCCACACCCGCACGCTGGACGACATCACCGACCGGCTGCCCGAGGTGAGCGCGGCCGCCCTGGAACTGCCGGGCGAACGGTTCGTCCTGGACGGCGAGGTGCTCTCCTTCACCGCCGACGGCCGGCCGCGCTCCTTCCAGGAGACCGCGGGACGCGTCGGCTCCCGGCTGGACGTGACCACGGCCGCCGGGGCGGTTCCCGTCTCGCCGGTCTTCTTCGACGCCCTGTCGGTCGGCGACCGCGACCTCCTCGACCTGCCGTTCGCCGAGCGGCACGCCGAGCTGGCCCGGCTGGTCCCCGAGCCGATGCGGGTCAGACGGGCGCTGGTCGCCGGGCCCGAGGACGTCGGCCGGGCGGAGGACTTCCTCGCGGACACCCTCGGGCGCGGTCACGAGGGCGTGGTCGTCAAGGCGCTCGACGCGCCGTACAGCGCGGGCCGGCGCGGCGCTTCCTGGCTGAAGGTGAAGCCGGTGCACACGCTGGACCTGGTGGTGCTGGCCGCCGAGTGGGGACACGGCCGCCGCACCGGCAGGCTGTCCAACCTGCACCTGGGCGCCCGGAGGGCCGACGGCGGTTTCGCGATGCTCGGCAAGACGTTCAAGGGCATGACCGACGCCCTGCTGGCCTGGCAGACCGGGCGGCTCCAGGAGCTGGCCGTCGAGGAGAAGGCGTGGGGCGTGGTCGTACGTCCCGAACTGGTCGTCGAGATCGCCTACGACGGCCTGCAGCGCTCCACCCGCTATCCGGCCGGCGTCACCCTGCGCTTCGCCCGGGTCGTGCGCTACCGCGAGGACAAGCGCCCCGAGGACGCGGACACCGTGGAGACGCTGCTGGCCGCGCACCCGGAGGTACGGCCGTGACCGACACACGGGGCGGAGCGGACCGGCGGAGCAGACGGAGCGCCGGGCTGCTCCTGTTCCGGCGCACCGGCGCGGAAGACACGCGGTGCGGCGGGACGGACGGCGCCGGGCGCGCCGGTGCCGGCGACGGCGGCCTCGAGGTGCTGCTCGGCCACATGGGCGGCCCGTTCTGGTCCCGCCGCGAGGCGGGCGCCTGGACCGTGCCCAAGGGCGAGTACGCGCCGGACGAACCCGCGCTGCGGGCCGCCCGGCGCGAGTTCCGCGAGGAGCTGGGCGTGGCACCGCCCGACGGTCCGGCGCTGCCGCTCGGCGAGGTCCGGCAGGCGGGCGGCAAGACGGTGACCGTCTGGGCGGTCGAGGGCGATCTCGACCCGGCGGCGGTCGTCCCCGGCACCTTCACGATGGAGTGGCCGCCGCGCTCCGGGCGGACGCAGGAGTTCCCGGAGCTGGACCGGGTGGCGTGGCTCGGCCTCGACCGTGCCCGTGCGCTGATCGTCACCGCCCAGAGCGCGTTTCTCGACCGGCTGGCGGAGCACTCGCGCTGAGGAGGGCCGCACGCGTTGCGGCGGGCAGCGCGGCGCGCGAAGGTCGAAGCACAGCCCGCCTGCAGGGAGGTCAGCCATGTCCATCGCCACGGTGAACCCGGCCACCGGCGAGACGATCAAGACGTACGAGGCCATGGGCGAGGAGGAGACCGAGCGCCGGCTCCAGCTCGCCGAGGCCACCTTCCGCACGTACCGGACGACGTCCTTCGCCGAGCGGGCCGCTTTGATGAACCGGGCCGCCGATCTGCTCGACGAGGACCAGCAGGAGATCGGCCGGGTGATGACCACCGAGATGGGCAAGCCGGTCAAGCAGGCGCGCGCGGAGGCCGCCAAGTGCGCGAAGGCGATGCGCTGGTACGCCGGGCACGCCGAGGAACTGCTCGCCGACGAGGAACCGGCCGCCGCCGACGTCGAGGACTCCGGGGCCTCGCGCGCCCTGGTGCGCTACCGGCCGCTGGGGCCGGTGCTCGCGGTGATGCCGTGGAACTTCCCGCTGTGGCAGGTCGTGCGGTTCGCGGCCCCCGCGCTGATGGCCGGGAACGTGGGCCTGCTCAAGCACGCCTCGAACGTGCCGCAGACCGCCCTGTACCTGGAGGACCTGTTCCACCGGGCGGGCTTTCCGCAGGGCTGCTTCCAGACGCTGCTGATCGGCTCCGGCGCCGTCGACGACATCCTGCGCGACGAGCGGGTGAAGGCGGCGACCCTGACGGGCAGCGAACCGGCGGGCCGGGCGGTGGCGTCCACCGCCGGGGAGATGATCAAGAAGACGGTGCTGGAGCTGGGCGGCAGCGACCCCTTCGTCGTGATGCCGTCCGCCGACATCGACCGGGCCGCCGAGGTCGCGGTGACCGCGCGGGTGCAGAACAACGGGCAGTCGTGCATCGCCGCCAAGCGGTTCATCGTGCACACGGACGTCCACGACGCCTTCGCCGAGCGGTTCGTGGCCGGCATGCGGGCTCTGCGGACGGGCGACCCGATGCGGGAGGACACCGAGGTCGGGCCGCTCGCCAGCGAGCGGGGCCGGGCCGACCTGGAGGAACTGGTCGACGACGCCCGCCGCGGCGGGGCGGCCGTCCTGTGCGGCGGCGAACGGCCCGACGGCCCCGGCTGGTACTACCCGCCGACCGTCCTGGCCGGCATCACCCGGGAGATGCGCATCCACCGCGAGGAGGCCTTCGGCCCGGTCGCCACGCTCTACCGCGCCGCCGACCTGGACGAGGCGGTGCTGATCGCCAACGACTCGCCCTTCGGCCTGAGTTCGAACGTGTGGACGCGGGACGAGGCCGACGTGGACCGGTTCGTACGGGACCTGGAGGCGGGCGGGGTGTACGTGAACGGGATGACCGCCTCCCACCCGGCGTTCCCGTTCGGCGGGGTGAAGCGCTCGGGGTACGGGCGTGAGCTGTCCGGGCACGGAATCCGCGAGTTCTGCAACATCACCACGGTGTGGCACGGAGCGTGAGGCTTCCGCGGCTACGATCGCCTTTGTGAACCGCGAAGTGACACTCCCTCTGATCGTCGACGACCGCGGTACCTTGCAGGTGTCCGCGGCCGACGTGAGCAAGCTGCTGCGGACGGTGGGCGGCCGGTGGCTGCGGCTGGTGGAGGCCGGGCAGGAGGGGCTCGACGAGGACACGGTGGCCGCCCTGACCATCGAACTGGCCAAGCTGGCCGACCGGATCGACGTGGCGTGCATCGCGCACAGCAGCGGAGCGGCCTCGGGCTGAGTCGCGCGGCGCGGGCGGCCCCGGGGCGGGCGGCCTCACCACCGCGGACGGGGGGCGGGCGGCGCGCACCCCGCGACGTCCGGCGAGGCGACCGCAACACCCGGCGCATCGCACCGCACTTCCCGGAGCACACCGCATCACCAGCGGCCACGCCGACCGCACGCACCGCACGTTCCCGCGCCTCCCCGGCCCGCCTCGCGGCCGCACCCCACCGCACCTCACGGCGCATCACCCCCGACCGGCCTCGCCGGCCACACCGCACCGCCCGGCACCACACCTCCCGGCCGCCTCGCCACATCGCCCGGCGCCGCGCGCCCCGCGCCTGCCGGCCGCCTCGCCGGCCACGCCGCCCCCTCCCCGCGACACCGGCCCGGCCCCCGCGCTCACTCCCCCGTGGCGTCCGGTCCTCCCTCGCCCCCCGCACACGGCGCGCGCGGCCCCGTTCGTCGTGCCGTCGGCGAGCGGCGCCTCCGCCCGCTCACGCCGTCCCCTCCGGACTTCCGGGCCGACCCCTCTGACCAGCAGTTCACCCGCCGCCGAGCCCGGTGTCCGCACCGCGCCGGCGGGGCTGCCGGGCCCGTGGGGCCCCGCGCCGCCGTCGCCGGATTGGAGTAGTCCGGCGCGAGATCGTCGCTCTCCCGGGTGATCGTGGGTGGACCACCCTTCTGGGTGCACCACCCTCTGACCGGGAGGCCACCCGCCTCCCGGAAGGCGAAAGCAGGCACGGATCATGGCGACTTTGTGCAGGCCCTCGGTGTCCGTTCCAGAGCACGTCATCACCATGGAGGAGACGCTGGAACTCGCACGGTCCCACCACGCGGACCACCCGCAACTCGCGCTGGCCCTCCGGCTGATCGAGAACACCGGCGTGCGTACCCGGCACATCGTGCAGCCCATCGAGGAGACCCTGAAGCACCCGGGCTTCGAGGAGCGCAACAAGCTCTACGAACACGAGGCCAAGGCCCGGGTCCCCGCGGTCATCCAGCGGGCGCTCGACGACGCGGAACTCCTCACCACCGACATCGACGTGATCATCTACGTCTCGTGCACGGGCTTCATGATGCCCTCGCTCACGGCGTGGCTGATCAACGAGATGGCCTTCGACTCGACCACCCGTCAGATACCCATAGCCCAGTTGGGCTGTGCGGCGGGCGGCGCGGCGATCAACCGCGCGCACGACTTCTGCACGGCCTACCCGGACGCCAACGCGCTCATCGTGGCCTGCGAGTTCTGCTCGCTGTGCTACCAGCCCACCGACCTCGGCGTCGGCTCGCTCCTGTCCAACGGCCTGTTCGGTGACGGCATCGCCGCCGCCGTGGTCCGCGGCACCGGCGGCACCGGGGTGCGCCTGGAGCGCAACGGTTCGTACCTGATCCCCAAGACCGAGGACTGGATCGCGTACGCCGTCCGGGAGACCGGCTTCCACTTCCTGCTGGACAAGCGGGTGCCCGCCACCATGGAGCCGCTCGCGCCGGCTCTTCAGGACCTGGCGGGCACGCACGGCTGGGACGCCTCCGACCTCGACTTCTACGTCATCCACGCGGGCGGTCCGCGCATCCTCGACGACCTCAGCAAGTTCCTGAAGGTCGACCCGCACGCGTTCCGGTTCAGCCGGGCCACGCTCACCGAGTACGGCAACATCGCGAGCGCCGTCGTCCTGGACGCGCTGCGCCGGCTGTGCGACGAGGGCGGCGTGGAGGACGGTGCCCGCGGACTGCTCGCCGGGTTCGGGCCCGGCATCACCGCCGAGATGTCCCTGGGCAACTGGCAGATCGGGGACGGGGCATGACCGAGAACACACTCGTCCCGCCCGACCGGGCCGGTGAGGAACTGTGCCCGGTACGGCACTGGCCCGCCCTCGACCTGACCGGTGTCGACTTCGACCCGGTGCTGGCCGACCTGATGGAGGAGGGGCCGGTCACCCGGATCGAACTGCCCAACGGCGAGGGCTGGGCCTGGCTGGTGACCCGCATGGACGATGTCCGGCTGGTCACCAACGACGCCCGGTTCAGCCGGGAGGCCGTGATGGACCAGCAGGTCACGCGGCTGGCCCCGCACTTCATCCCGTCCCGCGGCGCCGTCGGCTTCCTGGACCCGCCCGACCACAACCGGCTGCGCCGTTCGGTCGCCCCCGCCTTCACGGCGCGCGGGGTGGACCGGGTACGGGACAGCGCGCGGCGGATGCTGGACGAACTGGTCGACGGCCTCATCGCGGCCGGCCCGCCCGCCGATCTCACCGCCGCGGTGCTCAGTCCGTTCCCGATCGCGGTGATCTGCGAACTGATGGGCGTCCCGGCGGCCGACCGGCACGGCATGCACACCTGGACCCAGCTGATCCTGTCCTCCTCGCACGGCGCCGACGTCAGCGAGCAGGCCAAGGAGGAGATGGGCGCCTACTTCACGGAACTGATCGACGCGCGCGCGGACGGCGGGGGCGAGGACGTCGCCTCGCTGCTCGGCACCGCCGTGGGGCGCCGTGAGATCACCCTGGAGGAGGCCGTGGGACTCGCGGTGCTCCTGCAGATCGGCGGCGAGGCGGTCACCAACAACAGCGGGCAGATGTTCTACCTGCTGCTGACCCGACCGGAGCTGGCCGACCGGCTGCGCGCGAACCCCTCGGTCCGCCCGCAGGCCATCGACGAACTGCTGCGCTACATCCCGCACCGCAACGCGGTCGGGCTGTCCCGGATCGCCCTGGAGGACGTGGAGATCAAAGGGGTGCGGATCCGGGCGGGCGATCCGGTCTACGTCTCCTACCTGGCCGCCAACCGCGACCCGGACGTCTTCACCGACCCGCAGAGCATCGACTTCTCGCGCAGCCCCAACCCGCACGTGGCGTTCGGTTTCGGCCCGCACTACTGCCCGGGCGGCCAGCTGGCCCGGATGGAGTCCGAGCTGCTGGTGGACGCCCTCCTCGACCGGCTGCCGGCCCTGCGGCTCGCGGTGGCGCCGGACGAGGTGCCGTTCAGGAAGGGCGCGCTGATCCGCGGGCCCGAGGCCCTGCCGGTGGCGTGGTGAGCGCCGATGACGACGATCGAGCCGCCGCTGACCACGCTCGACGATCCGGAGCTGGCCGTGTCCGGCGTCGGCGCGGCGGACGGTCTGCTCGTGCCGCCGGGCCACGGCCGGGTGGTCGAGACGGCCGCCCAGCGCGTGACGTTCAAGGTGACCGGTTCGCACTCGCGGACCGCCTCCACCTTCGAGGTGGAGGTCCCGCCGGGCTTCGACGTGGGGGCCCATGTGCACACGCGCAGCGAGGAGTTGTTCTACGTACTGGAGGGTGAGCTGGACGTGCTCGCCTTCGAGCCGCGGATCCGGACGCCCGACCGCTGGCAGAAGTGGGAGTCCCGCTCGGGCAACCGTGTGGTGCGGGCGACGCCGGGCACGGTCATCGTGGTGCCCCCGGGCTGCCCGCACGCCTTCGCCAACCCCACGGACAGCCCGGCGAAGATGTTCTTCCAGGCGTCCCCGCCGCCGGACCACGAGCGGTACTTCGAGGAGCTGCTGGAGATCCTCGGCAACGGGGGCCCGCCGGACCACGCGGCGATCGAGGCCCTGCGACGCCGCTACGACATCGAGCAGCTGACGCCGCTCAGGCACCGCTGAGTCCCGGCACCGAGTGCCCCGCCCGTGTACGACGGGCGGGGCACGGGTGCTGCGGGCGGTTCAGCGTTCGGCGAGCTTCGCCACCTTGGCCGTCAGGGCGTCCACGGCCTTGCCGAGGTCCGCCTGGCTCTTGCCCAGCGCTTCGGTCAGGCCCTGGACGGCCGCGGCCAGTTCCAGGTTGCTCCTGGCCACGCCGAGGCCGATCGTGCGTTCGGCCTCGGCGATCGCCGTGGGATGGGCGGTGAGCGCGTTGCGCCCGGACACCTGCTGGTGCTTGCTCTCCGCGTCCTTGAGCTGCTGCTGCGCGGTCGTCGCCACGAATCCCCCCTGGCTGCCGGTGACGTCTGCGCCCTCAAGGCAGCCGGGCGGCCGGGGGCGGACCAGAGGGCGTGGTGGCGGCCGCCGGCCGGGGCCGTCAGCGGATCGGCAGGCCCGAGACGGTGCGGGAGATGACGAGCCGCTGGATCTCGCTGGTGCCCTCGAAGATGGTGTAGATGGCCGCGTCGCGGTGCATCCGCTCCACCGGGTACTCCCGGGTGTAGCCGTTGCCGCCGAGGATCTGGACCGCCTGGGCGGTGACCTTCTTCGCGGTCTCGCTGGCGAACAGCTTGGACATCGAGCCCTCGGCGGCGGTGAACGGCTTGCCGTTGATCGCCATCCAGGAGGCGCGCCACACCAGCAGGCGGGCCGCGTCGATGGACGTGGCCATGTCGGCGAGCTGGAAGGCCACGCCCTGGTTGTCGATGATCGGCCGGCCGAACTGCTCGCGGGTCCTGGCGTAGTCGAGGGCGACCTCGTAGGCGGCGCGGGCGGTGCCGACCGCCATGGCGCCGACGGCGGGGCGGGACGCCTCGAAGGTGGCCATCGCCGCGTTCTTCACCCTCTCCCCGCCCGCCTTGGCCCGCTCACGGGCGCGGGCGAGGCGCTCGTCCAGCTTCTCCTTGCCGCCCAGCAGGCAGGAGCCGGGGACGCGCACGTCGTCGAGGATCACCTCGGCGGTGTGCGAGGCGCGGATGCCGTGCTTCTTGAACTTCTGTCCCTGCGAGCAGCCCGGGGTGCCCGGCGGGACGATGAAGGAGGCGTGCCCCTTGGAGCCCAGCTCCGGGTCGACGGAGGCGACGACGACGTGGACGTTGGCGATACCGCCGTTGGTGGCCCAGGTCTTGGTGCCGTTGATGACCCACTCGTCCTTGGCCTCGTCGTAGACGGCGCGGGTGCGCATCGCGGCGACGTCGGAGCCGGCGTCGGGCTCGGAGGAGCAGAAGGCGGCGACCTTGACGTCGGTGGCGTCGCCGTACATCTGGGGGATCCAGGTGCCGATCTGCTCCTCGGTGCCGTTGGCGAGGACGCCGACCGCGGCCAGACCGGTGCCGACGATGGACAGGGCTATGCCCGCGTCGCCCCAGAACAGCTCCTCCATGGCCATGGGGATGCCGAGACCGGTCGGGTCGAAGTACTGCTGGGCGTAGAAGTCGAGGGAGTAGATGCCGACCTTGGCGGCCTCCTGGATGACCGGCCAGGGAGTCTCCTCACGCTCGTCCCATTCGGCGGCCGCGGGGCGGATCACGTCGGCGGCGAAGCCGTGCAGCCAGGTGCGGACCTCCTTCTGTTCGTCGTTGAGCTCCATGGTGAACTCGGCCATGTCCCCTCCAGCGGTACCCATGCGGTGTTACTTGCGGTAACCGTACTGTGTTACCGACCAGTAGGAGAAGTCAAGTCCCGCCGTTCCCCCGCCGTCGTCTCGGCAGCCAGTTCGAGGTCCGGGGCCCGGTCAGTGTTAGTTTGCGCAGGCGTCACCGAATCAGCACGGGTGGGGAGAGATCATGGACACCACGCAGCGGACCGAGCAGCAGCGGTCCGCCGACCGCAGACGGCGCGAGCTGCTGGAGGCCGCCGACCGGGTGGTGCTGCGCGACGGCCCGCACGCCTCCATGAACGCCATCGCCGCCGAGGCCGGCATCACCAAGCCGATCCTCTACCGCCACTTCGGCGACAAGGGCGGGCTGTACGCCGCCCTCGCCAAGCGGCACACGGACGCCCTGCTCGACTCGCTGCGGGCCGCGCTCGACGCCCCGGCCGAACGGCGCGAGCGCGTCGAGGCCACGCTGGACACCTACCTCGCCGCCATAGAGGCCCGGCCGCAGGTGTACCGGTTCCTGATGCACCCGGCCGAGGGCGGCCAGGGCGGCGAGACGGGCTTCGACGTCGGCAAGCACTCCGCGCCGCTGCTGCGCCGCATGGGCGAGGAGCTGGCCCAGGTCATCGAGGAACGCGTCGACCTCGGACCGGGCGGACAGCGACTGGCCCGGGTCTGGGGCCACGGCATCGTCGGCATGATGCACGCGGCGGGCGACTGGTGGCTGGGCGAACGCCCCTGCTCGCGCGCGGAACTGGTGCGCAGCCTGGCCGACCTCCTGTGGGGCCGGCTCGCGGCGGCCGGCGACAAGGCCGGCGGCCCCGGCTTCTGACGGAACCCGGCTTCCGGAGCCCCCGCGCCGCTCCCGGCCGCGCCTTCGACACCGCCGCCGCCCGGCCAGGTCCCGCCCCGGGGCTCACCCCGGGCGCCCCCAGGACGCCCTGGCCGCCTGCCGCAGCACCCTGCGCCGGCGCCACCCGGTGAGGCGGTCGACGTAGAGGCGGCCGTCCAGATGGTCGCACTCGTGCTGGAGGCAGCGGGCGAAGAAGCCCGTCCCCTCGACGGTGACCGGCTCCCCCCTCACTGTGAGACCCGCCACGACCGCGCGGTCGTGGCGCTCGGTGCCCGCCTCCAGTCCCGGCAGCGAGAGACAGCCTTCCGGGCCGCGCAGTACCACACCGTCGGCGGCCACCAGCCGGGGGTTCACCACATGCCCCACATGCCGTACGTCCTCGTCGTCCGGACAGTCGTAGACGAAGACGCGCAGCGCCTCCCCCACCTGGTTCGCGGCCAGTCCCACGCCCCGCGCGGCGTACATCGTGGCGAACAAGTCCTCGACGAGCGCCGCCAGTCCGGGGCCGAAGTCGGTGACCTCCCGGCAGGGCGCACGCAGCGCGTCGTCGCCGAGCAGGGTGAGGGGCCGTACGCGCCCGCGGGCGCCCGGGATCGAGCCGTGTCGCATGGCGGCAAGGGTACGGTCCTCTCTGCACGCGCGAACGGCGCGCGGGCGCCGCGTGGGTGCCGGGATTCGGGAGCACGATCGGATCTCGATAGGCTGAGGTCCACACCACGTTGCCGGATGGCTCAGGCGCGGCGCGTACGCAAGGAGGATCGAGAACTGATGGCAGGCAACTCGGACCCGCTCACGCCGCGGGCCAAGCTGGCCGTGACCGCGGGCAAGGCGGTCGCGGCGGCATCGCGCGCCGCGGGGCGCGGCAGCGGTTCGGTGATCGGCGGCCGGGTGGCGCTCAAACTCGACCCCGACCTGCTGGCCCGGCTCGCCCAGAACCTGGACGTCGTCCTGGTGTCGGCGACCAACGGCAAGACCACCACCACCCGGCTCATCGCCGAGGCGTTGCGGGCCGCCGGACCGGTGGTCTCCAACGCGCTCGGCGCCAACATGCCCGCGGGCATCACCTCGGCGCTGGCGGGCGGCTCGGACGCGAAGTTCGGCGTCATCGAGGTCGACGAGAAGTACCTCGCGGGCGTGGCCCGGGACACCGACCCCAAGTGCATCGCGCTGCTCAACCTCTCCCGCGACCAGCTCGACCGGGCCGCCGAGACGCGGATGCTCGCCGAGAACTGGCGTGAGGGGCTCGCCGGCTCCAAGGCCGTGGTCGTCGCCAACTGCGACGACCCGCTGGTGGTGTGGGCCGCGTCCTCCTCGCCGAACGTGATCTGGGTGGCCGCCGGCCAGATGTGGAAGGACGACGCCTGGTCGTGCCCGTCCTGCGGCGGTGTGATGCAGCGTCCGGGCGACGACTGGTTCTGCGCCGAGTGCGGTTTCCGCCGGCCCACGCCGAGCTGGGCGCTGTCGGGCGACCACGTCCTGGACCCGCACGGCTCGGGCTGGCCGATCCACCTCCAGCTCCCGGGCCGCGCCAACAAGGCCAACGCCGCCTCCTCCGCGGCCGTCGCCGCCGTCTTCGGTGTGCCGCCGCAGGTGGCCCTGGAGCGGATGTACCAGGTGCAGGCGGTCGCCGGACGCTATGACGTCGTGCAGTTCCAGGGCCGTGACCTGCGCCTGCTGCTGGCGAAGAACCCGGCCGGCTGGCTGGAGACCTTCTCCCTGATCGACCCGCCGCCCACCCCCGTCATCCTCTCCGTGAACGCGCGCGGCGCCGACGGCACCGACACCTCCTGGCTGTGGGACGTGGACTACACGCGGCTGACCGGCCACCCGCTGCTGGTGATCGGCGACCGGAAGCTGGACCTCGCGGTGCGTCTGGAGGTGGCCAACCAGCACTTCCAGGTCTGCGAGAACCTCGACCAGGCCGTGCAGCAGGCGCCGCCCGGCCGGATCGAGGTCATCGCCAACTACACCGCGTTCCAGGACCTGCGCCGCCGCGTCGGCAACTGATCACGGAGGACGACCACTTCATGAGCGACAACCAACTGCGGCTGGTGTGGATCTACCCGGACCTGCTGAGCACCTACGGCGACCAGGGCAACGCGCTCGTCGTGGAACGCCGGGCGCGCCAGCGCGGCCTGGACGTGGCCCGCCTGGACGTGCGCAGCGACCAGCCGATCCCGACCTCCGGCGACATCTACCTGATCGGCGGCGGCGAGGACCGTCCGCAGCGCCTCGCGGCGGAGCGGCTGCGCCGGGACGGGCACCTGTACCAGGCGGTGCAGAACGGCGCGATCGTCTTCTCGGTCTGCGCCGGCTACCAGATCCTCGGCCACGAGTTCGTCAACGACCTCGGCCAGCGCGAGCCGGGTCTCGGCCTGCTCGACGTGGTGTCGGTGCGCGGCGAGGGCGAGCGGTGCGTGGGCGACGTCCTCGGCGACGTCGACCCGCGCCTCGGGCTGCCGCCGCTGACCGGTTTCGAGAACCACCAGGGCGTCACCCACCTCGGCCCGGCCGCCCGCCCGCTCGCCCAGGTCCGCGTGGGCCGGGGCAACGGCACGGGCGACGGCACCGAGGGCGCGTACAACGACACCGTCTTCGGCACCTACATGCACGGCCCGGTGCTCGCCCGCAACCCGCAGATCGCGGACCTGCTGCTGAAGCTGGCGCTCGACGTGAACGCGCTGCCGCCCATCGACGACCGCTGGTACGAGGCGCTGCGCGCCGAGCGCATCGCGGCGGCGGAGCAGCCCGCCTGACCGCGCACCACCGCGCCGCCGCACCGGAACGCGCCCGGGGACGACCCCGGGCGCGTTCCGTCGTCTTCGCCCGTGCGCAGCGTGCTCTCCACCTCCTCGCAAGCTGCCCGCAAGGCGGGTGCGCGAGGCTCGTGACGGGGCCCGCCTGACGAGGCGGCCGCTCACCTGTGCACCCGCGTCCACCAGCCGGACGGGCCGTGCGGCACCACCCCCTGACGCCGGTAGGGTGGCCGGGATCGAGCCGGACAGCGCGGTCCGGTCCCGGCCCACGTGGAGAAGGTTATTCGGGCTATGCGCATTGGTGTCCTCACGTCCGGCGGCGACTGTCCCGGCCTGAACGCCGTCATCCGGTCCGTCGTGCACCGCGCCGTCGCCGACCACGGCGACGAGGTCATCGGCTTCCGGGACGGCTGGAAGGGCCTCCTGGAGTGCGACTACCTCAAGCTCGACCTCGACGCCGTCGGCGGCATCCTGGCCCGTGGCGGCACCATCCTCGGCTCCTCCCGGGTCCGGCCGGAGCACCTGCGCGACGGGGTGGAGCGGGCCCGGGGCCACGTCGAGGAACTGGGGCTCGACGCGATCATCCCGATCGGCGGCGAGGGCACCCTGAAGGCGGCCCGGCTCCTGTCCGACAACGGGCTGCCCATCGTCGGGGTGCCCAAGACCATCGACAACGACATCGCGGTCACCGACGTCACCTTCGGTTTCGACACCGCCGTGACCGTCGCCACCGAGGCCCTGGACCGGCTGAAGACCACCGCCGAGTCCCACCAGCGGGTGCTGATCGTGGAGGTCATGGGCCGCCACACCGGCTGGATCGCGCTGCAGTCCGGCATGGCGGCCGGCGCGCACGCCGTGGTCGTCCCCGAACGGCCCTTCGACATCGACGAGCTGACGAAGAAGGTCGGGGAGCGGTTCGCGGCGGGCAAGCGGTTCGCGATCGTCGTCGCCGCCGAGGGCGCCAAGCCGCTGCCCGGCACGATGGACTTCGAAGAGGGCGGCAAGGACGTCTACGGCCACGAGCGGTTCGCCGGGATCGCCCGGCAGCTCTCCGTGGAGCTGGAGGAGCGCCTGGGCAAGGAGGCGCGGCCGGTCATCCTCGGGCACGTCCAGCGCGGCGGCACCCCGACCGCGTACGACCGGGTGCTGGCCACCCGGTTCGGCTGGCACGCCGTGGAGGCCGTGCACCGCGGCGAGTTCGGCCGGATGACGGCGCTGCGCGGCACGGACATCGTGATGGTGTCGCTGGCCGAGGCCGTGGAGACGCTGAAGACGGTGCCCGCCGACCGGTACGCCGAGGCGGAGTGCGTGCTGTAGGACACGGCCGGTGCGGGCCGCCCCCGGTCGCGAGCGCGGCCGGGGGCGGTTCTACCCTGGGTGCGGACAGACAGCTGGGGACAGACGGTCACGGACACCCCCAGCTGTGGTCGGACAGTGCGCACCCCCACGAATCAGGAGCCGGCGGATGGATCACAGCGGGCACGGCATGACCATGGATCTGCCGCCGTTCACGCTGGGACGCGGCCTGGAATGGTCCGCGGACCCGTTCTTCCTCGTCGCCTGCCTGCTCGGTCTGGGCCTGTACGGCTGGGGTGTGGTGCGGCTGCGGCGGCGCGGCGACTCCTGGCCGGTGGGCCGCACGATCGCATACGTCGTCGGGGTGCTGACGGTGGCGCTGGTGATGTGCACCAAGCTGAACGACTACGGCATGGTCATGTTCAGCGTGCACATGGTGCAGCACATGGTCATCAGCATGCTCTCGCCGATCCTGATCCTGCTCGGCGCCCCGATCACGCTGGCGCTGCGCGCGCTGCCGGTGGCGGCGGTCCGGGGCCGCAAGGGTCCGCGCGAGCTGCTGCTCGCCCTGCTGCACAGCCGCTACGTCCGGATCATCACGCACCCCGCTTTCACCATCCCGCTGTTCGTCGCCAGCCTGTACGCGCTGTACTTCACGCCGATCTTCGACTTCCTGATGGGGTCCAGGGCGGGGCACATCGCGATGATGGTGCACTTCCTCGCGGTGGGGGTGGCGTTCTTCTGGCCGATCATGGGCATCGACCCGGGTCCGCACCGGCCGGGCTACCTGATGCGGATGCTGGAGCTGTTCGCGGGCATGCCGTTCCACGCGTTCTTCGGCATCGCGCTGATGATGGGGTCGACGCCCATGGTGGACACCTTCCGCAACCCGCCCGCCTCGCTCGGCATCGACGCCCTGTCCGACCAGACCGCGGCCGGCGGCATCGCCTGGGCGTTCAGCGAGGTGCCCTCGGTGCTGGTGCTCCTCGCGCTGCTGTTCCAGTGGTACCGCTCCGAGCAGCGGCAGGCCCGGCGCAAGGACCGGGCCGCGGAGCGCGACGGCGACAAGGAGCTGGCCGCCTACAACGCCTACCTGGCCTCGCTGGACGCGCGCGGCAACTGACCGCTCCCCCTTCTCCCGCGTCCTCTGCGCGCACCACCGCCTCCCGGAACGCGGAACCGGGGCACCATGGAGGCAGGACGGACGAGGAGGAGGGTGCCGATGCCCGGCTCGACGGACGGTTCCACGAGAGCGATGGGGGTGCTCACCGTCGGCACGCTGGTCGCGGTGACGGCGTACACGGTGGCGCTGGGCGGCAACGGCTGGCTGTGGTTCGGCTGGGTCGTGCTGGGCCTGGCCACCCTGGGGATGATCGTCTCCCACGGCACGTGAGCCCCCTCCCCCGCGCTGTGCCGCCCTGGCGCTGCCGCGCCGGTCAGTCCCCGGAGAGGCTCCCGGGCCGCCCGGAGTGCACGCCCGGCTGGTACTTGGGCAGCCGTGCGGTGATCTTCATGCCGGCGCCCGGCGCGGTCTCGATGACCAGGCCGTGGTCGTCGCCGTAGACCTGGCGCAGCCGGTCGTCGACGTTGGACAGGCCGATGCCGCCGGAGGGGCTTTCCTCCCCCGCGAGGATGCGGCGCAGCAGCCCGGGGTCCATACCGGCGCCGTCGTCCTCGATGACGACCAGCGCCTCGGCGCCCGCGTCCTGGGCGGTGATGCGGATGCGGCAGGTTCCGGCCTTGCCCTCCAGACCGTGCTTGACCGCGTTCTCCACCAGCGGTTGCAGGCACAGGAAGGGCAGCGCGACCGGCAGCACCTCGGGGGCGATCTGCAGGGTGACGGCGAGGCGGTCGCCGAAGCGTGCCCGGACCAGCGCCAGGTAGTGTTCGATGGCGTGGAGTTCGTCGGCGAGCGTGGTGAAGTCGCCGTGCCGGCGGAACGAGTAGCGGGTGAAGTCGGCGAACTCCAGCAGCAGCTCGCGGGCGCGCTCGGGGTCGGTGCGCACGAAGGAGGCGATCACCGCGAGCGAGTTGAAGACGAAGTGCGGGGAGATCTGGGCGCGCAGGGCCTTGATCTCGGCCTCGACGATCCGGGTGCGGGAGCGGTCGAGTTCGGCCAGTTCGAGCTGGACGGACACGAAGCGGGCGACCTCGGCGGTGGCGCGGACCAGGACGGCGGACTCGCGGGGCGCGCAGGCGACCAGGGCGCCGTGCACCCGGTCGTCCACGGTGAGCGGGGCGACGACGGCCCAGCGCACCGGGCAGTGGGGCGCCCGGCAGGTGAGCGGGAACGCCTCGCCGCGGCCGGTGTCCAGCGCCCCGGTGAGGCGGTCCATGATCTCGTCGCGGTGATGGCTGCCGGTCCCGTCCCAGGCGAGCACCCGGCTGTCGTCGGTGAGGCAGAGCGCGTCGGTGCCGAGCAGCGAGCGCAGCCGGCGGGCCGCCTTCCGCGCGGTCTCCTCGGTCAGGCCGGCCCGCAGCGGGGGCGCGGCGAGGGAGGCGGTGTGCAGGGTCCGGAAGGTGGCGTGCTCGACGGGGGTTCCCAGTCCGCCGAGGTGGCGCGGGCGGGCGGTGCGCCGGCCCAGCCAGAACCCGGCGGCCAGCAGGGGCAGGACGGCGACGCACAGCCCGGCGAGGAAACCGCTCACCCCTTCACCTCCGTGGCCGGTTCCGGTTGCTCGGGCAGGTGGAAGCGGGCGAGGACGGCCGCCGTGCCGGCCGGCACCCGGCCCGGGGTGGCCAGGGACACCAGCACCATGGTGAGGAAGCCCAGCGGCACCGACCACAGGGCCGGCCAGGCCAGCAGCGCGTGCAGCGGGCCGGTGCCCGGGACTTCGGCCATGGTCACGGCGACGGCGACGAACGCGGCCCCGCCGCCCGCCAGCATCCCGGCCGCCGCGCCGGGCGGGGTCAGCCGCCGCCACCAGATGCCGAGGACGAGCAGCGGGCAGAAGGAGGAGGCGGACACGGCGAAGGCGAGGCCGACGGCGTCGGCCACCGGCAGTCCTCCGGCCAGGGCGCTCGCGGCCAGCGGCACGGCCATCGCGAGCACCGTGCCGAGCCGGAAGTGCCGGACGCCGCGGGCGGGCAGCGGGCCGCGCGAGGGCAGGACGTCCTGGGTGAGCACTCCGGCCACCGCCATGGTCAGGCCGGAGGCGGTGGAGAGGAACGCGGCGAAGGCGCCGCCCGCGACCAGCGCGCCGAGCAGGTCGCCGCCGAGACCGCCGACCAGACGGTCGGGCAGCAGCAGCACGGCGGCGTCCGCGTCGCCGGTGAGCGTCAGCTCGGGGGCGTAGAGGCGGCCCAGGGCGCCGTAGACCGGGGGCAGCAGGTAGAAGGCGCCGATCAGGCCGAGCACCGCCACCGTGGTGCGGCGGGCGGCGACGCCGTGCGGGCTGGTGTAGAAGCGGACGACGACGTGCGGCAGGCCCATGGTGCCGAGGAAGGTGGCGAGGATGAGTCCGTACGTGGCGTACAGCGGGCGTTCCTCACGGCTCGCGGCCGGCGTTCTGGACAGGCCGCCGGCGCCGGCCCGGTCCGCGGCGGGAACCCTGGCGCCCGGGTCGAAGGTGAGGCGGGTGCCGCGCTGGACGTGATGGGTGCCGGCCGGCAGGCTGACGCGTTCGCCGTGGTGGGGGCGGCCGTCGACGGTGCCGTGGACGGTGACGGTGAGCGGACGCTCCAGCCGCAGGCCGAGGGCGGCGTCGACGCGCACGGTGCGCCGCTCGCGGAAGGCGGCGGGCTCGTCGAAGGCGTGCCGGGGCGCGCCGTCGCCCTGCCAGGCCAGGAGCAGGAAGAGGGCGGGGACGAGCAGGGCGGTCAGTTTCAGCCAGTACTGGAAGGCCTGGACGAAGGTGATGCTGCGCATGCCGCCCGCGGCGACGGTCGCCACCACGACGGCGGCCACGATCAGCGCGCCCAGGGCCCCGGGTGCTCCGGTGAGCACGGCGAGCGTCAGTCCCGCGCCCTGGAGCTGGGGCAGCAGGTACAGCCAGCCGACCCCGACGACGAAGGCGCCCGCCAGCCGCCGCACCCCCTGGGAGGCGAGCCGGGCCTCGGCGAAGTCGGGCAGCGTGTAGGCGCCGGAGCGGCGCAGCGGGGCGGCGACGAACAGGAGCAGGACGAGGTAGCCGGCGGTGTAGCCGACCGGGTACCACAGCATGTCGGGGCCCTGGACGAGGACCAGTCCGGCGATGCCGAGGAAGGAGGCCGCGGAGAGGTACTCGCCGCTGATCGCGGCGGCGTTCAGGCGGGGGCCGACGGTGCGGGAGGCGACGTAGAAGTCGGAGGTGGTCCGCGATATGCGCAGGCCGAAGGCGCCGACGAGGACGGTGGCCACGACGACGAGGGCGACGGCGGGGACGGTGTAGGCGGAGTTCACGGGGATGCGGCCTCAGCGGTCCTCGGTCAGGCGGACGAAGTCGCGCTCGTTGCGTTCGGCGCGGCGCACGTACCAGCGGGCGAGCAGGACGAGGGGGGCGTAGAGGCAGAAGCCGAGGACCGCCCAGCGCAGGCGGCGGGCGTCGGGGGCCGCGGCGAACACCAGCGGCAGCGGCCCGACGAGCAGGACGAGCACGCCGAAGGCGGCGAGCGCGGTGCGCAGTTGGGTGCGCATGAGGGAGCGGACGTAGGTGTGGCCGAGGGTGGTCTGTTCGTCGATCTCGGTGCGTGGCCGGTAGTGGCCGGTGGCCCGGCGGGTGCGGCGGGGCGGACCGGTGACGGTGACGCGGCGTTCGGCGGGGTCCTGCGGCATGGCGGGCGTCCCCTAGCGCGCGGTGCGGCGCATCAGCAGGTCCCGCAGTTCACGCGCGTGGCGGCGGCTGACCTGGAGTTCCTCGGCGCCGATGAGGACGCTCACCGAACCGGCGTCCAGGCGCAGTTCGCGGATGTGGCGCAGGGCGACGAGATGGCGGCGGTGGATGCGGACGAAGCCTCGTGCGCGCCAGCGGTCCTCCAGCGCGGAGAGCGGGATGCGGACGAGGTGGCTGCCCCGGGCGGTGTGCAGCCGGGCGTAGTCGCCCTGCGCCTCGACGTGGGTGATGTCCTCGACGGCGACGAAGCGGGTCACGCCGCCGAGCTCCACGGGCAGTTGGTCGGGGTCGGGTTCGCTGACGGGGATCCGTACGGCGGTACGGCGCAGCTCGTCCGCGCGGCGCACGGCCTCCGCGAGGCGTTCCCCGCGGACGGGTTTGAGGACGTAGTCGACGGCCTTCAGGTCGAAGGCCTGCACGGCGAAGTCCTCGTGGGCGGTGACGAACACGATCAGCGGCGGCTCGGCGAAACCGGTGAGCAGCCGGGCCAGGTCGAGGCCGTCGAGGCCGGGCATCTGGATGTCGAGGAAGACGACGTCGATCGCGTCGGGCCCGCCGGGCCCCGACCGCAGCGCCCGGTTGATGCGGCGCAGCGCCTCGGTCGTGTCCCCCGCGCCCTCGACGCCCGCGATCCTGGGGTCGGCGCCGAGCAGGTAGAGCAGTTCCTCCAGGGAGGGGCGTTCGTCGTCGACGGCGAGGGCGCGCAGCATGAACGTGGAGTGTAGGGGCCGGCGGCGGCCCTGGACATGCGACGGGCACGGCCGTTCGCGCCGGAGGGTGTGGGGGTTCCTGCCGGAGGGCGCCGGGGTTCCCGTTCGAGGGCGCGGCGGTACCCACCGGAGGACGCGGGGATTCCTGTCGAAGGGAAGGGGCGCTCACGTCGGAGGGTGCGGGCATTGATGCCGGACGGCGCCGGCCGCTCACGGCGGCCGTCGCGGGCGCTGCTGACGGCCGTCGCAGGTGCTCCCCGTGGCCGTCGCAGGCGTTCCCGGTGGTCGTCGCGGGCGCGCGCGGCGGCTGTCGCGGGCGCTCCTCCGCGGCCGTCGCAGGCGTTCCTGCCGGGCAGCGGGGGCGCTGACCCTCCGACGGCGTGCGCGTGCACGCTCGACGGGCGCGGGCCGCCACGCTGGATACAGTGCGGGCATGAACAGCAGGCCCACGCCGTTCGACGAGCTGGATCGCAAGATCCTCACCGCTCTGATGGCAAACGCCCGTACGAGTTTCGCGGAGATCGGTGCGGCCGTCGGGCTGTCCGCCACGGCCGTCAAGCGCCGGGTGGACCGGCTGCGCGACACGGGGGTGATCACCGGGTTCACGGCGACGGTGAAACCCTCCGCGCTGGGCTGGCGCACCGAGGCGTACGTCGAGGTGTACTGCGAGGGCGCGGCACCGCCCCGGCGGCTGGCCGAGGTGGTGCGCAACCACCCGGAGATCACGGCGGCGATGACCGTGACCGGCGGCGCGGACGCGCTGCTGCACGTGCGGGCGCGGGACGTGGCGCACTTCGAGGAGGTGCTGGAGCGGATCCGGGTCGAGCCGTTCATCCGCAAGACGATCAGCGTCATGGTCCTCTCCCATCTGCTGCCGGACAGCCCGGAGGCGGGGGCCAGCCAGGCCGCCCCCGAAGGCGCAGCAGACGTGCGCTGAGGGGAGGGAAGACGCAGTATTCCTGCGCCGACACGCAGCTTCCGTTCCTTGTCGGTCGTATCCGCCGCTTCCTACCGTGGTGTCAACCCTCAGTCGACACCCCAGGAAGCGGAGGAACCCCTCTGTGCCCGAATCCCGTGTGCCGCGCCGGCGGCGCTTCCTCGTCTGCGAACCCAGACACTTCGCCGTGCAGTACGCGATCAACCCCTGGATGCACCCGGACCGACCCGTCGACACCGGACTCGCCCAGGCCCAGTGGCAGGCGCTGACCGACGCCTACCGCGCCCACGGTCACCTCGTGGAGACCGTGGAACCCGTCCCCGGACTGCCCGACATGGTCTTCGCCGCCAACGCGGCGGTCGTCGTCGGCGGCCGTGTCTTCGGTTCCCTCTTCAAGGCACCCGAGCGGCGCCCTGAATCCGTGCCCTACGACACCTGGTTCAAGTCCGCCGGGTTCGACGTGTACCGGCCCGAGTCGGTGTGCGAGGGCGAGGGCGACCTCGTGCCGGCCGGCCGCTGGCTGCTGGCCGGCACCGGCTTCCGCACCACCCGGGAGGCCCACCGCGAGGCCCAGGAGTTCCTGGGGGTGCCGGTGATCGGCCTGACCCTGGTGGACCCGTACTTCTACCATCTCGACACGGCGTTGTTCGTCCTCGACGACGACAACATCGCCTACTACCCGCAGGCGTTCTCGCCCGGCAGCCGCGAGGTGCTGGCCCGGCTGTACCCGGACGCGGTGATCGCCACCCAGGAGGACGCCGCGGCCTTCGGGCTCAACTCCGTCTCCGACGGGCGGCACGTGTTCATCTCCCCCGGCGCGACCGCCCTCGCCGACCGCCTCGCGCACCTCGGTTACCTGCCCGTTCCCGTCGACCTGTCGGAGTTCCACAAGGCCGGCGGCGGGATCAAGTGCTGCACCCAGGAGATCCGCTCATGACCGCACCCGCAGACACCCGTACCTCCGACGAGCTGATCCGGGCGGAGGAGCCGGTGCTCGCGCACAACTACCATCCCCTGCCCGTGGTGGTCGCCCGGGCCGAGGGCGCCTGGGTGGAGGACGTCGAGGGCCGCCGCTACCTCGACATGCTGGCGGGTTACTCGGCGCTGAACTTCGGCCACCGCCATCCCGCGCTGATCGACGCGGCCCGCGACCAGCTCGACCGGCTGACCCTCACCTCCCGGGCCTTCCACAACGACCGGCTCGCCGAGTTCGCCGAGCGGCTGGCGGCGCTCACCGGGCAGGACATGGTGCTGCCCATGAACACCGGCGCCGAGGCGGTGGAGAGCGCCATCAAGGTCGCCCGCAAGTGGGCGTACGAGGTCAAGGGCGTCCCGGCCGACCGGGCGACGATCGTGGTCGCGGCGGGCAACTTCCACGGCCGCACGACGACCGTCGTCGGCTTCTCCACGGACGAGACCGCACGGTCGGGCTTCGGCCCCTTCACGCCCGGATTCCGGATCGTCCCCTACGACGACCTGGCGGCGATGGAGGCGGCGGTCGACGAGACCACGGCCGCCGTCCTGATCGAGCCGATCCAGGGCGAGGCGGGGGTGATCGTGCCGGGCGACGGCTACCTCGCCGGGGTGCGGGAGCTGACCCGGCGGGCGGGCTGCCTGTTCGTCGCCGACGAGATCCAGTCGGGTCTGGGCCGCACGGGCCGGACCCTCGCCGTCGAGCACGAGGGCGTGGTGCCGGACGTCGTCCTGCTCGGCAAGGCGCTCGGCGGCGGCATCGTCCCGGTGTCGGCGGTCGTGGGCAGCCGGGAGGTGCTGGGGGTGCTGCGGCCGGGCGAGCACGGGTCGACGTTCGGCGGCAATCCGCTGGCGGCGGCGGTCGGCACGGCGGTGGTCGAGCTGCTGGAGACGGGCGAGTTCCAGCGCCGGGCCGCCGGCCTCGGCACGGTCCTGCGCGACGGCCTGACCGAGCTGGTCGGCAAGGGCGTGGTGGGCTTCCGCTCCCGCGGCCTGTGGGCCGGCGTCGACGTCGACCCGGCCCTCGGGACCGGCCGCGCGATCAGCGAACGGCTGATGCGGGAGGGGATCCTCGTCAAGGACACCCACGGTTCCACGATCCGCCTGGCGCCGCCGCTGACCGTCACCGAGGACGAACTGCGCTCCGCCCTGGGCTCCCTGGAGAGGGTACTGGCCTCCTGAACCTGACGGTCCGGCCGCCTGACCGCCTGGCGGACGGACGGCACGGCTGGGGGCGCCCCGCTCGGGGGCGCCCCCAGTGTCGTCGCGGCCCGGGTGCCGCCGCCGCTCGGTGGCGCGGCTCGGACGAGCGACGAGCAACCTCAGTCGTTGGGCCGTGCCGCGCTGATGTCCCCGAGCGCGGAGCCCGGGTCCCGTTCGATGGCCAGGTCGCCGATGGACACGATCCCCACCGGGTGGCCGTGGTCGACGACCGGCACACGGCGCACGGAGTGCTCGCGCATCAGCTCCACCGCGTGGTCGACCTCCTCGTCGGGGCCCACGGTGAAGAGGTCGCCGCTGCACGCGGAGGCGACCGTCCTCTGCTCCTGGTCGCCGCCCTCCGCCAGCGAGCGGACCACCAGGTCGCGGTCGCTGACCAGGCCGCGCAGTTCGTCGCCCTCGGTGACCAGGACGATCCCGATGTCCTCGTCCCGCATCTTCTGGGCCACCGCCGTGACCGAGGCCTGCGGCTCCACCGTCACCAGTCGGCTGGTCATGATGTCGCGTACGTGCTGAGCCATGACGCCTCCCTTCGTCGGGTCCTGCGATGCCGTTCACCGCAACTGCTCCGGCCGGGTACCCGGCCCGAGCCGCGCCGCACCTGCCGCACCGCACCGCACATCGGCCCCGGCCCGCCCCCGTTCCCCAGGGGCCTCCGGCCCTCACACGCGAACGTTGGCCGCGCGGGATGCGGGTACCCGAGCGGCGACGGCACTTCCCTTGAGGAGATGACTCCCATGCTGCTCATCGGCCTGCTCCTCCTCGCTGCCACGGGCGCCTTCACCGGACTGGCCATCGCCGGCAACATGTCGGGCGGCCCCCGGTACACGGTGTCGATACTCGGCAACGACATCGTCACGATGAACACCCTCGCGATCTTCAGCACCGGACTCGCGCTCGCCCTGCTCTTCTGCCTCGGCCTGTCCCTGCTGGCCGGCGCGGCCACCCACCACCGGCACAACCACCGCGTCGCGCGGTACGGCGGCCGGACCGACACCGGCCCGGCGAGCGGGACGACCCGTCCGGACGACCGCCGCTATCCCTGACGTGACCCGGGACGCGGCCGTCCGTGACGCGCCCCGGGTGCGGGTCAGTGGTACGCGTGCACCACGGCGTGGCCCTTGCCCCGGCCGATCATCCACCGGTTGACGGGGGTGGTCAGCAGGAAGGCGAGGGCCAGGGAGAGAAGCAGGGAGATCCAGAAGAGGGCGTCGGCCAGACCGGCGTCCATGGCGCCGGGCACGCCGACCATGACGGTGTTGTCGATCAGCTCCATGACCGCGATGGACACGGTGTCGGCGGCCAGTGCGACCTTGAGCGCCTGCCGTACGGGCAGACCGGCCCGCAGGACGCCGCGCATGGTCAGCGCGTAGCCGAAGACGAAGGCCAGCGCGACGGAGACGGCGACGGTGGCACCGTTGTGCAGGCCGGCGGCCGTCCCGACGACCATGCCGAGCACCTCGCCGATCGCACAGCCGGTGAGGCAGTGCAGCGTGGCCTGCGCGGCCATGCGCCAGGAAGTGGCCCCGAGAGCGGGGTGATGAGGCCCGTCATGGCCGCCGTGCCCGTCAGGAGCGTGATGCGGGTCGTGCCGTGCGTGCCGTGTCTGCTGCCCGTGGTGTGCGTCGTGGCCGGGACCGTGGTGTGCGTCGTCGCCGAGGCCGTGGTGTTCGTGGTGTGCCATCTTCGCTCCCCTGTCGATGTGGCTGCGGGAGTACAGAACGTCATACCCCCGGGGGGTATTCCGGCTGCTGGATCCCGTGTACGGCGTCCTCCGGGACGGCGGGTGCGGACAGCCGCCGTCCCGGAGGAGTCAGGGCCTACTGCCCGGCGAGCGCCCTGCGCATCTCGGCGATCTCCGCCGACTGCGAGGTGATGACCGACTCCGCCAGTGCGGTGGCCGCGCTGTCGGCGCCCTTGTCCCGTTCCGTGCGCGCCATGGCGACGGCGCCCGCGTGGTGGTCGACCATCATGCGCAGGAACGCGCGGTCGAAGGCCTTCCCGGAGAGCTTCGCCAGCTCGCTCATGGCGGCGTCCGACATCATCCCGGGCATCGGCGAAGCGGAGTCCCCGGAGGCGGAGTGCCCGGACGCCGTCGAGCCCGAGTGGTCCATGCCGGGCATGTCCCCCGGCATGTCGGTCGTGTCCGTGGCGCCGGCGCCGGGTACGGCCGCGCCCCACGCCTTCAGCCAGCCGGTCATGGTCGCGATCTCCGGGTCCTGGGCCTTCCTGATCCTCGTGGCGAGGTCCTTGACCTGCTGTGACGCGGCGCGCGTCGGCACGAGGGCGGCCATGGCCACCGCCTGGCGGTGGTGCGGGATCATCTGCTGCGCGAACGCCACGTCCTGCGCGTTGTGGCCGCCCCTGCCCGCCGAGGGGGCGGCGGACGGGTGGGCGGTGGAACCGTTCCCGGGGGCGGAGTGGGCCGGCGTGGAGGTGCCGCTGCTGCCGCAGCCGGCCAGCACCAGGGCGGCGGTCACGGCCGCGGCCGCGGCGGCGGTGCGCCGGGAACGGAGACGGATTCGGGGGGTCGTCAGGCGAGTTGCCATGGACGTACAGCTCCTTGGAGAACACCCGCGCGGGCGCGCGGGAACGACGGATCAGGTGCGGGACCGGAGCACGCCACCCCGGAGCGAGCGGGATGCCGCGCGGGTGCCTCTAGATCCGCAGGAGCTGCAACTCGGCCAGGTCGGGCGGCGCCCGGCCCTCGACGGTGCGGCCGGCCGGGGCGGGGCGGGCCGGGGGCGGCGCGGCAGCGGGGACCGGCGTGGGCAGCAGCGCGGGCGGCGCGTACCCCGTGGCCGTACCGGCGGCCGCGCAGGTGGCGTCCGCGTGGTGCACGGTCGTGCCGCCGCCGGCACCGGACGCATGCCGGCAGGCGTCGCCTCCGGCGGATTCCGCGGCCGCGGTCGTCGCGCTCGCGCCGTGCTCCCCCGGCCCGGACGTCTCGCCGCGGCTCACCGCCGCGACCGCCTCACCGTGGTGCCCCGTCGCGGACATCCCGCCGAGGTGCCCCAGGGAGGTCCTCCCGCGGCCGCCCGGCACGGACATCCCGCCGGGCGCCAGCCCGTGCATCGCCAGGATCCCGGCCAGCACGGCCAGGAGGAGCAGCGTCCGGCGGGCACGGTGCTCGGGTGAGCGGGGGCGGGCGCCGGACGTCATGGGCCCATCCTACGGAGGGCCGGCCGCCCGGCGCGGCGCCCCCCTGCCCCGGTGGACCGGACGGCGCGGACGCTCACTGCTCCTGCCGCCGCTGCCGGCGGCGGCGCACCAGGTGCCGGACGACGAAGGCGGCGACGAGGACGGCGAGTGCCACCAGGACGTAGACCTCGTACCGCTTGATCGTGTCGTAGACGGCGTTGATGTGGGTCCCCGCGAAGTAGGCGAGGGAGACCCACAGCCCCACCCACAGGGCCGCGCCCAGGGCGTTGAAGGCGAGGAAGCGCAGCCAGTGCATGCCGGTGGTGCCCGCGATGATGCCGTTGGCCTGCCGCAGCCCCTCGATGAAGCGTGCCACCGTGACGATCTTTCCGCCGTGGCGGGTGAAGAACCGCTCCGCCGTCGCGAACCGCTGCGGCGTCAGGAAGACGTACTTGCCCCAGCGGTGCACGAAGGCGCGGCCCCCGAAGTGGCCGATCAGGTAGCCGATGTTGTCACCGACGACCGCGGCGGCGAAGGCGATGAGGCCCACGGCCACCACGTTCAGCTCCCCCGCCCCGGCATACACGCCCGCCGCGATGAGCATCGTCTCCCCCGGCGCGGGGACCCCGAAGTCCTCCACGAGGACGACGCCCCCGACGGCAAGGTAGCCGTAGTGGCTGAGCAGCGGTGCCAGGTGCTCCAGCGGACCCGGAAGCGGAGGAGCCATGGACCCCACCGTACGTCCACGCCGGGCCGTCACTCCCGTTTCAACGGGTACGCGTCGCCCGCCAGCCAGAGCCGGTCCTTGTGGTCGACGTGGCAGTCGAGGTGTTCCGGAAGGCTGCGCAGGTAGGCCACGGCGGACTCGGTGAACCGGACCCGGCCCCTGCCGAGGTGGGTCATGCCCGCCGGTTCGTCCAGCTTGGCGAGCCAGACGGCCTGTTCGACGTCCACGTCGGCGGTGTACGTCGCGTTGGAGCCGGACTCCTGTGCCAGGGAAGCCATGATGTCCCCGTAGTGGGCGTGGTCGAGGACGGCACGCAGGGCGTCCTCCACGCTCGGCAGCCCGGCGGCCACCTGGTCGGTGCCAAAGGGGTGGCCGGGACGTACCCGGGCGAACGCGAGCCACGCCCGTCCACCGGCCACCGGCATGACGTGGCCCACCGGGAAGCCCCCCGGTTCGCCGTCGTCCACGCAGACGTACACCACGTCACCGAGGCCGTCCTCCCGTTCCTGTTTGAGGAAGAGCTTCCGCCGCTGCAGCAGCTTGGTGACGGACCGGTCGATGCGTGAGAGTTTCATCGGCACTCCTCTGGGCTGCCTCCGCACCCGCGGAAGGCGTGGAAAACGTGGAAGACGCGGGAGACGGCGGCGACGAGGACCGGGCCGACGGCCGGCGTTCCGGCGCGGGCCGCGCGGCCCGCAGGACGCGCAGGCTCACCACCCCGGTCGCCGCGGTGGCGAGGACTCCGCAGCCGATGGCGACGGCGGCGAAGAGCGCGGTGCGCGCGTCCAGGCCCATGACCCGCTCGAAGACCGGCGCCGTGCCGGCCGTCAGCACCGGTGCCAGACACAGCGCCGTCAGGTGCAGCCGCCACTCCTCGCCTGCCCAGGTACGCCCCTGACGTGCCGCGCGCCGCCCGCAGACGGCCATGACGGTGTAGGAGAGGGCGTAGGGCACGAGGGAGGCCGCCAGCATCCGCCGTCCCCCCGCTCCCCAGGTCAGACAGGAGCGGACGGTCCAGGCCAGCGCCGCGGCCCCGGCCAGGTGGGCCGCGGCCGCCACCGGCGGCGGTGCCCAGGTGCCGGACAGGCCGGCGAGCCGCCCGCGCCGGTCCAGGCCGCGCGAGGCGACGAGCGCGCCGAGGACGGCCACCGAACCCAGGTGGAGGATCGCCACCTGGTTGATCTCGGCCAGGGACAGTCCCGGCAGCAGCCACGGCAGGACGCCCCATTCCAGCCGCAGCAGGGGCGCGGTCAGCAGGAAGGCGCAGCACAGCAGCATCCACCGCTGGTGCAGGTCGGGCCGGCCTCTGACTGCGGCCAGGACGCCGCAGGTCACGCTCATCACGGTGCCGGCCAGGAGGGTGGCGAGCACGATCCAGAACGCCGCCCCGCTGAAGGCGTCCTCGGGAGCGGTGCGCGCGAGGTACAGCCCGGCACCCGCCATCGAGCCGTACACCGTGACGGCGAAGGCCACGCCGAGCGCCCGGTGCAGGCGTACGCGCCGCCGTGCCGCCGTCAGCAACTGCGCGGGGCCCAGCAGCATGAGCGCACCTCCGAGCACCGTGTGCAGGACCAGCGGCAGCAGGCCGTGCCGGTAGGGCCCGGACCGGGTGGCCACGGCGTCGGCCACGTAACGCGGTGAGACGGCGTGCGACAGCAGCCACTCGCCGAACGCGGGGGCACCGGGACGGGCGTAGGGCCACAGCCCGGTCGCCGCGACCGGCGCGTAGGCCAGGCAGACCGCGGTCACCGTGACCGCGGCGGCCCGGCGCCAGGTGCTGCCCGTCGGACGGCGCACGGCGAACCCCCTCTCCTGGCCGCGGCGCGGACGGTCGGCGCCCCCGCCCCCGATCCCTCAATAGTCCGGATTGGACTGTCCAGGCTGGACCATGGACACGGTAGAGCGGGCCGCGGCCCGGGTCAACGGTCCGTCGCGGGCTCAACACTCCGTCGTGGTCTCAGCAGTCCGTGGTGGTCTCAACAGTCCGCGCGGGCTCAACGGTCCGTCGCGGTTCAGGAGTCCTCGGCCGGTCCGCGCAGTTCCTCGCGTCCGCGCACCCAGGTCCAGAAGTCGACCATCATCTGCTCGTAGCGGATGCCGAACTCCAGCGCCTCCCGCTGCCCCGGCGTCAGCAACTCGCCCACTTCCTCGGCGAGTTCGGCGTACGAGCGCAGGGTGCTCCGGTGCTCGTCCAGCTGGACCGGGGCCAGCACCTGCGGCCGCGCCCCGAACCAGAGTTTGAGGATGCCGCGCTCCCTGGCCTCCACCGGTTCGAACTCCGGGTCACCGAGCCACTCCCGCAGGGCGGTCCGGCCGTGCTCGGTGAGGGCGAGCACCCTGCGGTTGCGCCCGCTCTCCTGCCGTACCTGCTCCAGCAGCCCCGCCTCCAGCAGACGGTCGCACTGCGCGTACACCTGCGCGTGCGGCACCGACCAGAACGGCGCCACCGTCCGCGCCGCCTGCACCTTGACGTCATAGGCACTGGCCTCGCCCAGTTCGTCGATGATCCCGAGCACGAGGAAGGAGGAGGTCGTCAACCGCACGTCAGCCATGAGGCGACGCTACCGCCCCGCTCACGGGCGGCGGACCGTGGCGGGGGGCGGCCCGGGCGGCGGGCGAGGAGTCGGCGGGAAACGGAGGGGGCATGGCTGTACAAGACACCGGAGTGAGGGGCGAGTCGTGTTCTATCACCTGCTGAAACACGTGCTGCTGGGCCCGCTGCTGAGGCTGTTCTTCCGGCCGCGCATCGAAGGACTGGAGCACGTGCCCCGGTCCGGTCCCGCCATCGTCGCGGGCAATCACCTGTCGTTCTCGGACCACTTCCTGATGCCCGCGGTGCTCCGGCGGCGCATCACCTTCCTGGCCAAGGCCGAGTACTTCACCGGCCCCGGTCTCAAGGGACGGCTCACCGCCGCCTTCTTCCGCAGCGCCGGGCAGATCCCGGTCGACCGGTCGGGCAAGGAAGCGGGCCGGGCCGCCATCCGGGAGGGCCTCGGGGTGCTCCGCAGGGGCGAACTCCTCGGCATCTACCCGGAGGGCACCCGGTCGCACGACGGCCGCCTGTACAAGGGCAAGGTGGGCGTCGCGGTGATGGCGCTCGATGCGGGGGTGCCGGTGGTTCCGTGCGCGATGATCGGCACGTTCGAGGCCCAGCCGCCGGGCCGGGCCGTCCCGCGGATCCACCCCGTCGTCATCCGCTTCGGCGAGCCGCTCGACTTCTCCCGCTACGCCGGCATGGAGGGCGAGAAGGCGGTCCTGCGCGCCGTCACCGACGAGATCATGTACGCCATCCTGTCGCTGTCCGGGCAGGAGTACGTCGACCGGTACGCGGCCGACGCCAAGGCCGAGCAGAGCGCGGCACAGGCCGGCCGGGACCGCAGGTTCCCGCGGGCGCCGCTGACCTGACCGGCGGCGGACGGCGAAAGGACGGCCTGCGGCTGCGGCACGGCGAGGGGACGACCGGCGGCTGCGGCACGGCCACGGGACGACCGGCGGCCGCCGCACGGCCCAAGGACAGCCGCGGGCTGCGGCACGGCGAAGGACGGCCAGCGGCGCCGCACGCAAAAGGACGACCGTCGGCTGCCGCACGGCGAAGGGACCGTCTGCGGCTGCCGCACGGTGAAGCTACCGCCGGCGGCTGCGGCACGGCGAAAGGGCGGCCGGGAGATCCGGCCGCCCCTCACCGCGCCTGCCGGACCGCTAGGGCTTCGGCGTGGCGTGCGGACCGCAGGTCACGTCCGCCCCGTCCACCTCGCCGGTGAGCAGGTAGGCGTCCACGCGGCTGTTGATGCACGGGTTGACCAGGCCGGTCACCCCGTGGGAGCCCGCGTCCTTCTCGGTGATCAGACGCGAACCCTTGAAGCGCTGGTGCAGCTCGACGGCGCCCGGGTACGGGGTGGCGGCGTCACGCGTGGACTGCACGATCAGGACCGGCGGCAGCCCCTTGCCGGTCTTGACCTCCAGCGGGGTCCGCTGCTTGACCGGCCAGGTGGCGCACGGCAGGTTCATCCAGGCGTTGGACCAGGTCAGGAACGGGTACTTCGCGTTGAGCCGGGTGTTGTCCCGGTCCCACTTGTGCCAGCTCGTGGGCCACTTGGCGTCGGCGCACTCGACGGCGGTGTACACCGCGTTGCCGTTCTCCGTGGCGATGTTGCCCGCGGTGTCGGACATGTCGGGGGCGGCGGCGTCGATCAGCGGCTGGGGGTCACCGGCGAAGTACTTGCTGAACGCCGTGGCCACCGGCACCCAGGAGGAGTCGTAGTACGGGGGGGTCTGGAAGAAGCCGAGCAGTTCGGCCGGGCCGACGACCCCGCCGATCGGGTTCTTCTTCGCGGTGGCGCGCAGCTGGAGCCACTTGGCCTGGACGGCGTCCCGGGTGGTGCCCAGGTGGAAGCTGGCGTCGTTCTTGGCGACCCAGTCCTGCCAGTCCTTCCAGCGGCCCTCGAAGGCGATGTCCTGGTTGAGGTTGGCCTCGTACCAGATGTTCTCCCGGGCCGGGTTGACGACGCTGTCGACGAGCATCCGGCGCACGTGGCCGGGGAACAGCGTGCCGTAGACGGCGCCGAGGTAGGTCCCGTAGGAGACACCCAGGTAGTTGATCTTCTTCTCGCCGAGCGCGGCGCGGATGACGTCCAGGTCGCGGGCGGTGTTCGGGGTGGTCATCTGCTCGAGCATCGCGCGGCCGGTGCGCTCGTAGCAGCCTTCCGCGTACTCACGCGCCAGCTTGCGCTGGGCCAGCTTGTCGGCCTCGGAGTCGGGCACCGGGTCCGGCTTGGGCGCCTTGACGTACTCCTGCGGGTCCGCGCAGGAGATGGGCGTGGAGTGGCCGACGCCGCGCGGGTCGAAGCCGACGAAGTCGTAGGCCTTCGCCACGTTGGCCCAGACGGGGTTCTTGGAGGTGACCCGGGCCGGGAAGCGCAGGCCGGAGCCGCCCGGACCACCCGGGTTGTAGACGAGGGCGCCCTGGCGCTCGCCCTTGGTGCCGGTGTTGCCGATCCGGTCGACGGCGAGCTTGATCTGCTTGCCGTACGGGTGGGCGTAGTCGAGCGGAACCGAGACGTAGCCGCACTGGATCGGCTTGGCGAGCCCCCAGTCGGCGGGGCAGTCCTGCCAGTCGATGCCGGCCCTGGCGGCGCGGTCCGCGGCGACGGCCGCGCCGCGGGCCTCCCGGTCCTGGCCGTGACGGCTGTCCGCACTGGCCGCGGGGGCCGCCACGGCACCGGCTATCAGGGTCGCCGTGACCAGCGCGCCGGCCGAACCGAACACCACAGCGCGGTTCTTCGGTCTCATAGCCCTCAAGTGGGACCTCCCCGTACATCGTTGCGAATTGGGTACGGGGGATCCTTCCGGCTGTGAGGCGCCTGAGAACAGGGGTCGTTGACCTTCTTTGCCAATCCGATAACCGGCGTATGGTGTTCCGCTCAGCGGAGACGGGAGGGGGGCCCGGCCGGGGCCGGGCGATCGGGGCCGTGGGGGCGGTACCGCCCGGGCTGCGTCGCGGAGTCCGGGGGCGGCCCTGGTGCCGCCAGGGGCGGGGCCGCGCCGTCCGGTGCCGGCCGACGAGAGGGGTGGCCGGGGACCGGCCGGTCCCCGGGCCGGCGGCACGGAGGACAGGAAGGCGGGGTGGACGGCACGGAGGACAGGGAGGGCGGGTTGGCCGGGAGGCCGGGCCGGGGTGGCAGGGGTGCTTCCGGTGGCGTTCAGGGCGCGCAGTGGCGCGCCGGCCCGCGCGCGGCGTGCCGGTCGAGCGCCCGTCTCAGCTCCTCCAGTTCGGCGCCGGACAGGGCGCCGCCCTGGGCGAACTTCAGGATGTGCTCGGCGACCGTACGCACTTTCGTGTTCGTACGCTGCGAGACCTCGCGCAGGACCCGCCAGGCGCTCTCCGGAGGGACGCGTCCGACGGCCACCAGGGCCCCGATGGCCTGGTCGATGACGGCGTGCGAGGTCAGGGCACGCTGCAACTGCTCGTTCTCCTCGTGCAGCCGCTCGTGCTCCGCCACCAGGTCGGTGACGGACAGCGGCTGGAGCGGATGCCGCCTGGACATCGCGAAGAACGCCATGGAGATCCCCTGGGTCGTCGAGCGGCCACAGTTCCGACTCCAGCTTGCTCCATGAGGGCCACGCGCACGACCGGAACGGGCGGCACGGGCTCCCCGGCGCCGCGGGCCGGCCCCGCCGCTGCGCCGGCGGAGCCGAAACGGCCCAAATGACGTACCGCCTTTCGGCGTAGGAAAACGTCCTTTTTCCGGGGCCGTTCGGGTTGCGCGGCGCGTCTGCCCGGATGGCGGAACGGTTTCTTCCGCTGCTGGTCCGGGGCTCGCCGGAGGTGGGGACAGCCGTTCGAGCGCAGAGGTGTCCACCCGAACGGGCGAGCGGTGAGTAACAACACAAACCTCCGGTTCCGTTGGGATTTTCGGACATCCATAGGTGAAGATCCCTGTCTGACGACAAGCCCCCGCCACAACGGCGGGGCGGTCCGGGCGGACGCCGAGTCCTGCCGCCGCCCGGATGACCGGTCGACAGGAGTGGATCGGCAGGAGTGGAGGACCCAAGCACGACGGGTCGCCGGAACGGTCACGCCATGGCCGGATCGAGCTGCCCTTGGGGTGAAGCCGCGCGCCGCGCGGCCGGGCTACTTCGCCAGCCCGAATCCGACAGGTCATCCTTCACAGGCGGCTGACGAAGGGTTGCGCATGACTGCGCTCAATCGTGTCCCGTCGCTCATGGCCCGGGCCGGCACGGCCTCGGCCCTGACCCTCGCCGCCGTCGGCGGCTCGATCGTGGTGCCCGGCGTCGCCTCCGACGCCTCGGCCGCGACCATGGCGACGAAGGCGCTGCAGATCGCGGCGTCCAAGAAGGGCTCCCCCTACCAGTGGGGGGCCACGGGACCCCGCAGGTTCGACTGCTCCGGGCTCACGCTGTACTCCTTCAAGAGGGCGGGCAAGAAGCTGCCCCGCACGGCCGCGCAGCAGTACAACAAGTCGCGGCACATCTCCTCGAAGAGCCGCCGGGCCGGGGACCTGGTGTTCTTCCACTCGGGCTCGTACGTCTACCACGTCGGCATCTACGCCGGCTCGGGCAAGATCTGGCACGCGCCGAAGACCGGGGACGTGGTGAAGCTGGAGAAGATCTGGACCAGGAGCGTCTGGTACGGCCGGGTCAGCTGACCCGCCCGGGGGTGCCGGCGGCGCCGCGGAAGACCGCCGGCACCCCCGGGCGGCGCACACGCCCGACGGGCCACGGGCGCGAAAACGACGCGGCCGGCTGACGGCTGACGGCTGACGGCTGACGGCTGACGGCTGACGGCTGACGGCTGACGGCTGACGGCTGACGGCTGACGGCTGACGGCTGAGTACACCGCGGCGGCTGCCGTGCCGCGCGGGTGACGGCGGGACCCAGGTCCTTCGCAGCTCTTAGGGCTGCCGCACGCCCGGTGCCGTGACCGGGTGGGTGTGCACCGGCCACGGCAGGTCCACGCTGACCGTCTTGCCGCCCTCGCGGGTGGGACGCACGGTCACCCTGCCGCCGCACTCGGCGGTGAGCCAACGGATGATCACCATGCCCCGGCCGTTGTCCTGCTGGACGGCGGCCGGCAGGCGTCTGGGGAACCGGGGGTGGCTGTCGGTGACCCCGATGCGCAGCTGTTCGTCGCGGTCGAGGACCAGGTCCACCCTGAAGGTGGGCGACTGGCCGAGGGTGTGCTGTACCGCGTTGGTGGCCAGTTCCGAGACGATGAGCCGCACGGTGTCGGCGGTGTCCGTGTCCGACGGCAGACCCCACTCCGCCAGCGCGCCGACCGCGTAGGTACGGGCGGCCGCCACCGAGGCGGGATCGCTCGGCAGGGTGACGGATGCTTCCAGGTGGTCTGCCATGGCGACGTCGTCCCTTTCCCGCGGGACCGCGGTCGGACACGGAGCGGATGGTTTCGAGTACGGTCCCGGACTGGTGCTTCGCCGTCAGAGTGCCACCGCCGGGCGGGTCACGGGTGGCGATCCGCCAAGATGTGCATATATCTGTCCCTCGAAGCGGTGAACTCTGCGGCGGGAGGCCGTGGGTGACGCCCGTTCGGGAAGAAGTGAGGAGCCGGTTCCATGCAGCACGGTCCCGCGGTGCGCCGCCGCAAGCTCGGCGCCGAACTGCGCGCGCTGCGCAGCGATGCGGGTCTCACCAGTGGCGAGGCGGCCCGGCTCGTGGGCTGGCACCAGTCGAAGGTGAGCCGGATCGAGACGGGCGCCAGCGGCGTGAAACCGTCCGACGTGCGCTCCCTGCTGGACGCGTACGCGGTCCGCGACGCCCAGCTGCGGGACCTGCTGATGATGCTGGCCGGCTCCGACGACGGTGACGGCAGGCACCACTGGTGGCACGCCTACCGCGGGGTCCTGCCGCCGACGTACCGGGACTTCATCAGTCTGGAGTCGCAGGCGAGCGCGATGCGCACGCTGGAGACGACGGTCGTCCCGGGGCTGCTGCAGACACCGGAGTACGCCCGCGCGGTGACCCGGGCCGCCGTGGACGGGCTCGACGAGGACCGGCTGGACGCGCTGGTGGAGGTGCGGCTGGCCCGTCAGGCCGTGCTGCGGGGCGACCCGCCGCTGACACTCGAGGCGGTGCTGGACGAGGCGGTGCTGCGCCGGGAGGTCGGCGGCCCCGAGATCATGGCGCGGCAGCTCGAGCGGCTGTCGGAGGCGGCGCGGCTGCCCCAAGTGACCCTGCGCGTCCTGCCGTTCACCGCGGGGGCGCATATCGGCCTCACGTGCCCTTTCGTCATCTTCTCATTTAAGAACACTTCTGATCTGGATGTGGTCGTTCTTGACCACTTGACGAGTAGCCTCCATCTGGAGCGGAAAGAAGATGTGGAGGCCTACACCGAGGCCTTCGACACCCTTCGGTTCCACGCACTGTCGATCGAGGACTCGTCGGCCTTCATCGCCGGGATGCACCAGGGCAGGTGACGGCGCGCGAACGGGTCACGCCTTGTCGGACGTCAAGGAGGCACCATGTCCGCTCTGCCTCGTCACGTACCTTCCGCGACCGGTCTGCCCGGCGTGCGGTGGCTTCGCAGCAGCTACAGCACGGGAGCGAACAACTGCGTCGAGACAGCCCGGCCGGCCGCGCCGCCGTACCCCGGACTGCTCGCCGTGCGCGACTCCAAGGACCCGGCCGGGCCCGCACTGCTCTTCTCCCCGGGGAGCTGGGCGGAGTTCACGGCCGCGGTGCGCCACCTCTGAGGTTCGTCGCGACACCGTCGGGCGTTTCCCGGCCCCCGCCGTCACCCGCGGCGCACGGCCGTGTCCCCCCGGCTCACGGTCGCGTCCCGCCCTCTCGTGGCCGGGTCTCCCCGATCACTCGTACAGCACGTTCGATCTGTGCAGCGGACAGGTCCGCGCGGGCGGTCAGCCTGAGCCGTGACACGCCGTCGGGCACGGAAGGAGGACGGAAGCAGCCCACGGCCAGGCCCGCCGCGCGGCAGTCGGCCGCCCACCGCACGGCGTCCCCCGCAGAGGGCGCGCGCACGGAGACCACCGCAGCGTCCGGGCGCACCGCCCGCAGTCCCGCGGCGGTCAGGCGCGCGTGCAGTCCGGCCGCCACCGCCCGCGCCCGCGCCGCGCGCTCCGGTTCACGGCGCAGCAGGCGCAGTGCGGCCAGGGCCGCGCCCGCCGCCGCGGGGGCGAGTCCGGTGTCGAAGATGAACGTCCGGGCCGTGTTGACCAGATGGTCGATCACCCGGGCCGGTCCGAGCACCGCTCCGCCCTGGCTGCCCAGGGACTTCGACAGCGTGACGGTGACGACCACGTCGTCCGCGCCCGCGAGTCCCGCCGCGTGGGGGGCTCCCCGGCCGCCGGCGCCGAGGACGCCGAGACCGTGCGCGTCGTCGACGACCATGCCGGCGCCCTGCTCCCGGCAGACCTCGGCGAGGCGGCCGAGGGGGGCGGCGTCGCCGTCGACGGAGAACACCGTGTCGCAGACGAGGACGGCCTCACCCGCGTGCGTGCCGAGCGCCTTGCGCACGGCGTCCGGGTCCGCGTGGGCGACGACCTGCGTGCTGGCGCGGGCCAGCCGGCAGCCGTCGATGAGCGAGGCGTGGTTGCCCGCGTCGGAGACGATGAGCGAACCGTGCGGGGCGAGCGCGGTGACCGCGGCGAGGTTGGCCGCGTACCCGGAGGAGAAGACCAGGGCCGCCTCGGCACCGCAGAACTCCGCCAGTTCCCCCTCCAGTTCGCGGTGGAGCGCGGTGGTGCCGGTGACCAGGCGGGAGCCGGTGGCGCCGCCGCCCCAGGTGCGGGCCGCCTCCGCCGCGGCCTCGGTGACCTCCCGGTGGCGGGCCAGGCCCAGGTAGTCGTTGCTCGCCAGGTCCAGCAGGGGCGAGCCGGCCGGGCGGGGCCGCAGCGTCCGTACGAGCCCGGCGCGGCGGCGGGTGTCCGCCTGCTCGTCGATCCAGCCGAACGCCATGGCTCCTCCGGGACTTTTGTAGGCAGTGGACAGACACTAGCCGCAGGAAACGCCCCGCATGGTGTGGCAATACCCACACGTCGAACCGTCTCTGTTGTGCAAACTCTCCTTGGCCCCGGACGGCCCCGTAGGACAGGATCGGCTCTCATGGACCTGCTGAACACGCTGGTGGACAAGGGGCTTCGGCGCGAACTGCCGACCCGTGAGGAAGCTCTGGCCGTCCTGGCCACCTCCGACGACGACCTGCTCGATGTGGTGGCCGCGGCCGGGAAGGTGCGCCGCCGCTGGTTCGGCCGGCGGGTGAAACTCAACTACCTCGTCAACCTCAAGTCCGGCCTGTGCCCCGAGGACTGCTCGTACTGCTCGCAGCGGCTCGGCTCCAAGGCGGACATCCTCAAGTACACCTGGCTCAAGCCCGACGACGCCTCCCGGGCCGCGGCGGCGGGCCTGGCGGGCGGTGCCAAGCGGGTCTGCCTGGTGGCCAGCGGGCGCGGGCCGACCGACCGGGACGTGGACCGGGTCTCGGAGACCATCAGGGCGATCAAGGACCAGAACGAGGGCGTCGAGGTGTGCGCCTGTCTCGGACTGCTCTCCGAGGGCCAGGCCGAGCGGCTGCGCGCGGCGGGTGCCGACGCGTACAACCACAACCTCAACACCTCCGAGTCGACGTACGGCGACATCACGACCACCCACACCTACGCCGACCGGGTGGACACGGTGAACAAGGCGCACGCGGCGGGGCTGTCCGCGTGTTCGGGACTCATCGCCGGCATGGGCGAGAGCGACGAGGACCTGGTCGACGTCGTCTACTCGCTGCGCGCGCTGGACCCGGACTCGGTGCCGGTCAACTTCCTCATCCCGGTCGAGGGGACCCCGCTGGCCGCGGAGTGGAACCTCACCCCGCAGCGGTGCCTGCGGATCCTCGCGATGGTGCGGTTCGTGTGCCCGGACATCGAGGTGCGCATCGCCGGTGGCCGCGAGGTCCATCTGCGGACGATGCAGCCGCTCGCCCTGCACCTGGCCAACTCGATCTTCCTCGGCGACTACCTGACCACCGAGGGCCAGGCCGGCAAGGACGACCTGGACATGATCGCGGACGCGGGCTTCGAGGTGGAGGGCACCGACCAGGTGACGCTGCCGGAACACCGCGCGCGGGCCGGGGCCGGCTGCGGCTCGCACGCGGGCGCGGACGCCGGCGCCCCGCAGGACGGCGGGTGCGGATCGCACGGGGACGGCGGGTGCGCCTCGCACGGGAGCGGCGGGTGCGCCTCGCACGCGGACGGTGGTGTCTGCGGTGCGGCGACGGCCCCGGCCGGCCCCGCGAGCCCGGCCGAGCCCCGCACCGACCTGGTCGCGCTGCGCCACCGCGGTGCGGGAACGGACCTCGCGCCCAATGCCTGACCCGTCCGGCCGGCGGGTGCCGGAGTTGCTGGACCTCGACCGGCGGCACGTGTGGCACCCCTACGGCCCGATGCCGGGCCGTCAGGAACCGCTGGTCGTGGAGTCGGCGAGCGGGGTGCGGCTGAGACTCGCCGAGGGCGCGGGCGAGCTGGTGGACGGGATGTCGTCGTGGTGGGCGGCGATCCACGGCTACCGCCACCCGGTGCTCGACGAGGCCGCCCGCGCGCAGTTGGCGCGGATGAGCCATGTGATGTTCGGCGGGCTCACCCACGAGCCCGCCGTCCGGCTCGCGAAGCTCCTTGTCGACATGTCTCCCGACGGTCTGGAGCACGTCTTCCTGGCCGACTCCGGCTCGGTCTCGGTCGAGGTCGCGGTGAAGATGTGCCTGCAGTACTGGCGCTCGCTCGGCCGCCCGCAGAAGCGGCGGCTGCTGACCTGGCGGGGCGGCTACCACGGGGACACCTGGCAGCCGATGTCCGTGTGCGACCCCGAGGGCGGGATGCACGAGCTGTGGTCGGGCGTGCTGCCGCGCCAGGTGTTCGCGGACGCGCCGCCGGCCGGGTACGACGAGACGTACGCGGCGCACCTGCATGAGCTGATCGAACGCCACGCGGGCGAACTGGCCGCCGTGATCGTCGAACCGGTGGTGCAGGGCGCGGGCGGGATGCGGTTCCACTCCCCCGCCTACCTGCGGGTGCTGCGCGAGGCGTGTGACGCGCACGGGGTGCTGCTGGTGTTCGACGAGATCGCGACCGGGTTCGGCCGCACCGGCGCGCTGTTCGCGGCCGACCACGCGGCGGTGACCCCCGACGTGATGTGCGTGGGCAAGGCGCTCACCGGTGGCTACCTGACCATGGCCGCGACGCTGTGCACGGCGCGGGTGGCCGACGGGATCTCGCGCGGCGAGGTGCCGGTGCTGGCGCACGGCCCGACGTTCATGGGCAATCCGCTGGCCGCCGCCGTGGCGTGCGCCTCGATCGGACTGCTGCTGGGGCAGGACTGGCTCGGCGAGGTCAAACGGATCGAGGCGGGCCTGCGGGAGGGACTGGCTCCGGCGGCGCGGCTGCCGGGCGTGCGGGACGTACGCGTGCTGGGCGCCATCGGAGTCGTCCAGCTCGACCGTCCGGTGGACATGGCGGCGGCGACCCGGGCCGCCGTGCGCGAGGGCGTGTGGCTGCGGCCGTTCCGGGACCTGGTGTACACGATGCCGCCGTACGTCACGGACGACGCGGACCTGGCACGGATCGCCCGCGCGGTGTGCGCGGCGGCGCGGGAGGGATGAGATGCCGGTACTGGTGATCACGGGGACGGGCACGGAGGTCGGCAAGACCGTCGCGACGGCCGCCGTCGCCGCGGCGGCTCTCGCGGCCGGCCGGTCGGTGGCCGTGCTGAAGGCCGCGCAGACGGGTGTGGGCCCGGACGAGCGCGGGGACGCCGACGAGGTCGCGCGGCTCGCGGGTCCGGTGACGGCGCGTGAGGTCGCCCGCTACCCCGAGCCGTTGGCTCCGGGCACGGCCGCGCTGCGCGCCGGACGGGCGCCGGTGCGGCCGGAGGAGGTGGCCGAGGCCGCCGCCAAGCTGGCGACCGAGCACGACCTGGTGCTGGTGGAGGGCGCCGGCGGCCTCCTGGTGCGGTTCGACGCGGCGGGCGGGACCCTCGCGGACGCCGCGAAGCTGCTGCGGGCCCCGGTGCTCGTGGTCGCCTCCGCCGGGCTCGGCACGCTGAACACGACCGAGCTGACCGCCCGTGCGCTGCGCGAGCGCGAGCTGGCCCTGCTCGGTGTGGTGATCGGCAGCTGGCCCGCCCGCCCCGACCTCGCCTGCCGGTGCAACGTCGCCGACCTCCCGCTGGTGGCCGGCGCCCCCCTGCTCGGCGCGCTGCCCGAGGGTGCGGGGGCGCTGGCGCCGGCCGCCTTCCGCCGGGACGCCGGGCAGTGGCTCGCGCCGCGCCTCGACGGCAGCTGGGACGCGGCGGCCTTCACGGTGCGCGAGGCACCCGCGCCGTTCGGTCAGGCCGGGCGTACTCCCGCGCACTGACAGCTCCTCGCGCTCCCGCGCGTGGCAGCGGCCGTGCTCCCGGCGCGGGGCGTTCCCGCGCGTGCCGGGCGGCCGGGCGGGGGACACTCACCCCAGGCACCGCTAAGGACCGGGAGGTCGCCATGCCGCCTTGCTCCACCGCGGGCTCCGGCAGGGCCGGGCGCGATCCCGTCCGTCATCCGCTGTTCGCCCGCTGCTACGCCCGCTTCAGCGTGGCCGCGGAGACCCGGCTGGGCATGGCTGGGCTGCGCGAGCGGCTGCTGGCCGGTCTCACGGGACGGGTGATCGAGATCGGGGCGGGCAACGGGCTGAACTTCGCCCACTACCCCGGCGGGGTCGCGGAGGTCGTCGCGATCGAGCCGGAGCGCCTGCTGCGGCACAAGGCCGTGGCGGCTGCCCTGCGCGCCGACGTGCCGGTCGACGTGGTGCCGGGGTGCGCCGAGGCGCTGCCGGTCAAGAGCGAGGCATTCGACGCGGTGGTGTTCTCGCTGGTGCTGTGCAGCGTGCACGACGTGTCCCGGGCCCTGGCCGAGGCACGGCGGGTGCTGCGGCCGGGCGGCGAGGTGCGGTTCTTCGAGCACGGGGTGGGCGGCGGCCGGGTGATGGGCCTCGCTCAGCGGGCCCTGGACCGCACGGTGTGGCCGCCGTTGAGCGGCGGCTGCCACCTGTCCCGCGATCCGGTGGCCGCGCTGCGGGCGGCCGGTTTCGTCCTGGGCCCCTACCGCCGGGTGCTGCTGCCGCAGACGGGACCGGTCCTGCCGAGTTCGTACTGCGCGCTGGGCACGGCCTGGCGCCCGGCCGCGGACGGACGGCGGAACCCGGGCGACGGGCCCGGCCCAGGGCCCCGCTCCCGGGCGGCAGGCGAGCCGGGCGCAGGGGGCCGGTCCGGCGCAGGCCCCTGATCAGTCGGTCACGCGCTCCACCGGCGCAGTTCCCGGGCGATCTCGTGCACCGAGGCGTCCCCCCGCTTGACCAGTCGCGCCAGATCACGCACCTGTTCGGGCGAGGGGGAGACCTTCAGTCCGCTGGCGACCAGGTACGCGTACGCCACCGCGGAGGCGAACAGCGCGTTGGAGCGCTCCAGGGCGGGGACGTGGACGAGGAGTTGCAGCAGTGCGGCGGCGCGCGCCTGCGGGGAGTCGTAGACGGGCACGTCGAAGATCTCGGCGCGGTGGCGCGCCACCGCGGCCACCAGGGCGCCCCAGTCGGTGACCTGGGGGTCTCCGGGTGTCATGCGCTCGGCGAGCATGAGCAGCCAGGCAAGGTCGATGCGGACGTCGCTCAAGGGCTCAGCGACGCCCTTCGCCGTGGTGCGTGGCGCGGTCCGCGACGCTCGCGCGCTCCTCGCCGGCGACGGTCGCGGGACCCTCGCCCACGGCGAGGGCGCGGTCCTCGTCGCCGACGGTCGGGTGTCCCCCGTCCGCCGCCTTCGGGTGTTCCTCGTCCGCGCCGGCCGCGGGGTCCTCGGCCGCGCCCGGCACCGGTCGGCGTACGGACGCTCCGTCGAACTCCTGCGCGAAGATGGCCTCGTAGCTCTTCATGAAGTCGGCGGCGGCCTCCACGAAGGTGCGGCCGATCTCGCCCGTGTCCTGACGGACCAGTTCCTCGATGTAGCGGTTGACGCTCATGCCGCGGGCGAGGGCGCGTTCGCGGGCGGCGCGGGCCGTGCCCTCGTCCACCCGCACGTTCAGCTGGGTCTTCGCCATGCCTCGACGCTAGCGCCGGACCGCTAGCAACGGCAAGGGAGGACAGGAGGACAGGAACGGCGGCGGCGCCCGCGGAACCGGCTCGGCCCTTGGAGGGATACCGGCCGGGTGGTCGGTCACACTACGCTCGACCGGGGAGAGAAAAGTAATGAGTCAGGACATTCCGGTCCGACCCGCCGCCGAGGAGGCCACCGTGTCCCCACCCGACGTCACGCCGGGCCGTGCGCCGGCCGCGGGCGCGGCGGCCCGTGCCCGCGGGCTGACCAAGGCGTACGGGGCGGGCGAGACCGCCGTCCTCGCCCTGGACTCGGTGGACGTGGACATCGCCCGCGGCCGCTTCACGGCGGTCATGGGTCCCTCCGGCTCCGGCAAGTCCACGCTGATGCACTGCCTGGCGGGGCTGGACACCGTGTCGGCCGGGCGGGTGTGGATCGGCGACACCGAGATCACCGCCCTGAAGGACCGCGAGCTGACCCGGCTGCGGCGGGACCGGATCGGGTTCGTCTTCCAGTCGTTCAACCTCATCCCCACGCTCGACGCCCTGGAGAACATCACCCTGCCGATGGACATCGCGGGCCGCAGGCCCGATGCGCGGTGGCTGGACCAGGTCGTCGACACGCTGGGGCTGAGGGACCGGCTCGGGCACCGGCCCGCGCAGCTCTCCGGCGGCCAGCAGCAGCGGGTTGCCTGCGCGCGGGCCCTCGCCTCCCGGCCGGAACTGATCTTCGCGGACGAGCCGACCGGCAACCTCGACTCGCGGGCGGGCCTGGAGGTGCTCGGCTTCCTGCGGAACGCCGTCGACCGCCTCGGACAGACCGTCGTCATGGTGACCCACGACCCGGGCGCCGCCGCCCACTCCGACCTGGTGCTCTACCTCGCGGACGGCCGGATCGTCGACGAGATGGCCCGACCGACCGCCGAGGCGGTGCTGGAGCGCGTGCGCCTGTTCGCCGGGGTCGACCGGCGCACGCCCGCCCCCGGTCTGACCGGCGGCCCGCTGCTGCGCGACGGGGACGGCACCGCCGTCGAGGAGGCCTGACCGGCGTGCTCAAGGCGACGCTGCGCAGTTTCCTCGCCCACAAGGGGCGGCTGCTGCTCTCCGCCCTGGCCATCGTGCTGTCCGTGGCCTTCGTCGCGGGCAGCACGATCTTCTCCGACACCGTCTCCCGCACCTTCGACCGGCTCTTCGCCTCCACCGCGGCCGATGTCACCGTGGCGCCCCGGCAGGAGCTGAGATCGCCCCTGCACACAGGGGCCGTGCAGACCCTGCCCGCCTCGCTCGCCGGACGGCTGTCCCGCGTGCCGGGCGTCGCGGCCACCCACGTGGACGCCTCGGTCGACACGGTGGCCGTCGTCGACAGCCGGAACCGGCCGGTCGGCCCGACCACCGGCGCCCCGACCGTCGCCCGCAACTGGCAGGTCACCGACCACAGCCCGGTGAGACTGACCTCGGGACACGCCCCGCACGGCCCCGGCGAGGCCCTGCTGGACGCGGACACGGCCGCGCACCAGCACGTGCGGACCGGCGACGTGCTGACGGTCCAGGCGCAGCCGGGCACCTTCCGGGTGCGGGTGGTGGGCATCGCCACCTTCACCACCACCAATCCGGGCGCGGCCCTGCTGTACCTCGACACGCCGACCGCGCAGACCCGGCTGCTCGGCTCGACGGCCCGCGCGACCAGCATCTCCGTCGACGCGGCGGCGGGCGTCACGGACGCCCGGCTGCGAGAGCGGATCGTGGCGGCGCTGGGCAGCGGCGGCGGGGCGTACGACGTGAAGACGGCGGCCGAGCACGCCAGGTCGGCCGCGGCGAGCCTCGGCCCCTTCCTGGCGATCATCAAGTTCGTGATGCTCGGCTTCGCCGGGATCTCGGTCCTCGTCGGTGTCTTCCTGATCGTCAACACCTTCGCGATGCTGATCGCCCAGCGCACCCGCGAGCTGGGTCTGCTGCGCGTCCTGGGCGCCGACCGGCGGCAGGTGCGCCGGTCGGTGCTGACCGAGGCGGTGCTGCTCGGGCTGGCCGGCTCCACGGTGGGCGTGGCGGCCGGCATCGGTCTCGCGGCCGGCCTCATCCGTCTTCTGGGCGTCTTCGGCATGCACCTGCGCACGACCGAGATGGTGATCGGGTGGACGACACCCCTGGCCGCGTACGTCATCGGGGTCGGCGTGACGTTCGTGGCGGCCTGCCTCCCGGCCCGCCGCGCCGCGGCCGTCTCCCCGATGGCGGCCCTCGCGGACTCCGAGGTCGCTGGTGCGGGGCGCCCCCTGAAGGTCCGCGCGGTGGCCGGGGCAGTGCTCGGCACGGCGGGTGCGGTCGCGCTCGGGGGGTGCGCCGCGGCCGGCCGGACCGCGACCGCCGTCACGCTCCTCGGGTCCGGTGTCGTCCTGACGCTGGTGGCGACCGTGATCGCGGGGCCGCTCCTGGTGCGTCCGCTGATCCGGGTGCTGGGCGGCTGGTTCCCCGCGCTCTTCGGCGCGGTCGGCCGGATGAGCCAGCGCAACGCCCTGCGCAACCCGCGCCGGACCGGTGCCACGGCCGCCGCCCTGATGGTGGGCCTCGCCCTGGTCGGCGGGATGTCCGTGGCCAGCGCCTCCATGACCGGTTCCATCGACCACCAGATCGAACGCACGCTCGGCGCCGACTACATCGTGCAGAACCGTACGTTCATGCCGTTCCCGCAGCAGGTCACACACACCGTCCGGGCCACTTCCGGGGCGGGTCTCGTGGTCCGGCAGCGGCTGGCGGCGATCGCGGTGCGGCTGCCGGACGGCAAGCGGGTCGAGACGGTGGCCTCCGCCTACGACCGTCAGCTGGACGACGTCGCCCACATGACGTACGCGGCCGGGAACACCGCGACGGCGCTGGCCGGCGGGCACCTGGCCATGGACGTGGGCTTCGCGCGCGAGCACGGCGTGCGGCTGGGCACCGCGGTGCCCGCCGAGTTCCAGGGCGGACGCCGGGGCGACCTGACCGTCGGCGCCCTGACCGACCAGGACACGGCGGAGGGGTTCGGTCTCCAGGGCGGCCTGTATCTCGGCATCGGCACCCTCGACCGCTACGTCCCCGGCACGCAGGACGCCGCGCTGTACGTGAACGCGGCCCCGGGCACGAGCCCCGCCCGGCTGCGCGCCCGGCTGGAGAGGGCCCTCACCCCGTATCCGACCGTGCAGGTGCGTGACCAGGCCGACTACAAGAAGCTGGTGCACGACCAGATCGCGGTGCTGCTCTATCTGGTCTACGCGCTGCTCGGGCTGGCCATCGTGATCGCCGTGCTCGGAGTGGTGAACACGCTGGCGCTGTCGGTGGTGGAGCGGACGCGGGAGATCGGGCTGCTGCGGGCCATCGGGCTGGCGCGGCGGCAACTGCGGCGCATGATCCGGCTGGAGTCGGTGGTGATCGCGGTGTTCGGCGCGGTCCTCGGGCTGGCGCTCGGACTGGTGTGGGGGCTGTGCACCCAGCGGGTGCTGGCCCTGCAGGGGATGAAGACGCTGGCGATCCCCTGGAGCACGATCGTGGCGGTCGTGATCGGATCGGCCGTGGTGGGGATCGTCGCGGCCCTGCTGCCGGCCCTGCGGGCGTCCCGGATGAACGTGCTGGCGGCGATCGCGCACGAGTGAGGGGATCGGCGGCCGCAGGCGCCGTGAGGGGAGGGACGTCGGGCGGCGGGCGACGGGCGGCGGGCGGCGGGCGGCGGGCGGCGGTATGGAACGTCCGCATGATGGAATTCGGGCCCGGTGACCGGGCCCGCGTGGTGGGATCACCCCCATGACCGACCTGCGTATCCGGGCCGCGGCCCCCGCCGACCTCGACACCGTGCTGGCCTTCTGGAGAACGGCGGCGGAGGGCACGAGCATCAGTGACGACCGGGACGGCGTGGCGCGACTGGTCGCGCGCGACCCGGAGGCGCTGCTGCTGGCGGAGGACGCCGGTGAACTGGTCGGCACCGTGATCGCGGGCTTCGACGGCTGGCGCTGCCACCTGTACCGGCTGGCGGTGCTTCCCGGGCGCCGGCGCCAGGGCATCGGCTCGGCCCTGCTCGCCGCCGCCGAGGAACGCTTCGTGCGGCTCGGCGGGCGGCGCGGCGACGCGATGGTGCTCACGCGCAACGAGCGGGCGCACCTCGCCTGGCGGGCGGCCGGTTACGCGCCGGAGGAGCACTGGCGGCGCTGGGTGAAGCCGCTCGCGGACCGGACTGACTGACCGGCAGCCCGGCACCCGGGAGGGGGTTTTTGCCCGTCCTTTACCATGGAGGGACACCCGGTCCTCCATGAAAGGTTGTGAGCGTCCGTCCATGGGCGAGCCTCCCAGTAGCCGTACGCACCACCGCGCGATCCCCCGTGTCCTGGCCGACCATGGGAGGGGGGTGACCCGATGACCGAAGTGCTCCTCCTGCTCGTGGCGGTCCTGCTGTCGCTGGCCTGCGGCGCCTTCGTCGCGGCCGAGTTCTCGCTCACCACCGTCGAGCGCGGCGCCCTGGAGCGCGCGGCCGAGCGCGGTGAGCGCGGCGCCGCCGGTGCCCTCAAGGCCGTACGGAACCTGACGTTCCAGCTGTCCGGCGCGCAGCTCGGCATCACCGTCACCAACCTGGTCGTCGGCATGCTCGCCGAGCCCTCGATCGCCAAGCTCCTCGCGGGTCCGCTCCAGTCGCTGGGCGTCTCGCGGTCCGTGGCGACCTCCGTGGCCCTGGTCGTGGGCACCGCCCTGTCCACCGTGTTCCTGATGGTGGTGGGTGAGCTGGTGCCCAAGAACTGGGCGATCTCCTCACCGCTGGCCGTGGCCCGGCACGTGGCGACCCCGCAGCGCTGGTTCAGCGGCGCGTTCCGCCCGTTCATCACCCACCTGAACAACACGGCGAACCGCGTGGTGCGCAGGCTCGGGGTGGAGCCCGCCGAGGAGCTGGCCTCCGCGCGCGGGCCCCAGGAACTGGCGGCGCTGGCCCGCCACTCGGCCAAGCAGGGCGCCCTGGAGGCGGACACCGCCGAGCTGTTCGTCCGCACGCTCAACCTGGCCGACCTCACCGCGGAGAACGTGATGACGCCGCGCGTCCAGGTCGTCGCCCTGGAGGCCCAGGCCACCTGCGAGGACGTGGCGAACGCGACCCGGGCGACCGGTCTGTCCCGCTTCCCCGTGTACCGCGGCAGCCTGGACTCGGTGGTGGGCACGGCCCACGTCAAGGACGTCCTGGCGGTGCCCGCCGAGCGCCGTACCCACCTGCGGGTCTCCGAGATCATGCGCGAGCCGATGCTCGTCCCCGAGTCGCTGACCGTCGACCGGCTCCTGGACCGGCTGTCCGGCAGGCGGACGATGGCGGTCGTCATCGACGAGTACGGCGGCACGGCCGGGGTGGCCACCCTGGAGGACATCGTGGAGGAGGTCGTCGGCGAGGTGCGCGACGAGCACGATCCGCACGAGACACCCGACCTCGCCCCGGCCGGGACGGACGACGAGGGCCGCTCCCTGTACTCGGCCGACGGCTCCGCCCGGGTCGACCAGCTGGCCCGCGTGGGCTGGCGGGTGCCCGACGGGCCCTACGAGACCCTGGCGGGCCTGGTCGCCGCGGAACTGGGCCGGATACCGGAGACGGGCGACGTCCTGGACGTGGCGGGCTGGCGGCTGGACGTGGTGGACGCGAGCGGGCGCCGCGCGGCCCGAGTGCTGCTGCACGCCCCGCTCGACAGCGGCCGTCACGACGCCGCCGCGGTGCGCGACGGGCACGCGGACAAGCACCTGAGCGACGGGAAGAGGGCCGGCCGGTGACCGCCGTACAGATTCTGATCGGTCTGGCGACCCTGGTCGTCAACGCCTTCTTCGTGGGCGCCGAGTTCGCGCTCATCTCGGTGCGCCGCAGCCAGGTCGAGCCGTACGCCGAGGAGGGCGACCGGCGCGCCCGGAGCGTGCTGTGGGGCCTGGAGCACGTGTCGGCGCTGCTCGCGGCGGCACAGCTCGGCATCACCCTGTGCACGCTGGTCCTCGGTGTGGTCGCCGAACCCGCGATAGCGCACCTGCTGGAGCCGGTGTTCCACGCGGTCGGTGTGCCGTCCGGGGCGGGCCACGCGGTGTCGTTCGTGATCGCGCTGGCGCTGGCGACCTATCTGCACATGCTGCTCGGCGAGATGGTGCCCAAGAACGTGGCGCTCGCGGAGCCGGTGCGCAGCGCGCTCCTGCTCGGCCCGCCGCTGGTCGCGCTGTCCCGCGCGCTGCGCCCGGTGATCTTCACGGTGAACACGTTCGCCAACGCCCTGCTCAAGCTGTTGCGGGTGGAGGCCAAGAACGAGGTGTCGGCCACCTTCACGGACACGGAACTGGCCGAGATCGTCAAGGACGCCAGCGAGGCCGGTCTCATCGACGACCGGGCGCAGGAACGGCTCCACGACGCGCTGGAGCTGGGCAGCCGGCCGGTGCGCGACGTCGTGCTCCCGCTGGAGCAGGTGGTCTACGCCCGTCTCGGGGTCACCCCCGAGCAGTTGGAGCGGCTGTCGGCCGAGTCCGGCTTCTCGCGCTTCCCCGTGGTCGACGAGCAGCGCCGGATCACCGGGTACCTGCATGTGAAGGACGCGCTGGACGCCTCGCCGCGCACCGAGCCGTTCCGGCCGCGTGACATGCGCCCGATCGCCCGGGTCCGGGAGAGCACTCCGCTGGACGACGTGCTGACCGCGATGCGCGGCAGCCGTACGCACCTCGCGGCGGTGCTGGGCACCGACGGGCGGCTGGCGGGGCTGGTGACGATGGAGGACGTGCTGCGGGAACTGTTCGGGCAGCGCGTCTGAGGCGAAGGGCCCCACCGTGCTGACCCTGGGTTCTAACGGTCCTCGCAACACCCGCGATCTGTGGGAGTTGCGAGGATCGTGGCCGTTGGGCGCGGTGGGGCCCAGCACGTGGCCCAGGAGCCGGGACCCAGGTGGCCGGCCCGGGCGGCGGGCCCGGCAGATGGGCCCGGGCTGTGCTCCCGGGGCCCGGACCGTGGTCCCGGCCGGTGGGACCGACCGCTTGGTATGCGGATGTGGCGGCGGGTTACCATCGCTCACGCCATGCAGACGAACGCCACGAACCCCCCGTACTCCAGCCTGGTCGCGGTCGGCGACTCCTTCACCGAGGGCATGTCGGACCTGCTGCCCGACGGCTCCTACCGGGGCTGGGCCGACCTGCTGGCGGCCCGGATGGCCGAGCGCAGCCCCGGCTTCCGGTACGCCAACCTCGCCGTGCGGGGCAAGCTCATCGGGCAGATCGTCGACGAGCAGGTCGAGGCGGCGGCCGCCATGCGGGCCGACGTGGTCACCCTGGTCGGCGGCCTGAACGACACGCTGCGGCCCAAGTGCGACATGGGCCGGGTGCGCGGGCTGCTGACGCAGGCGGTGGAGCGGCTGGCGCCGTCGTGCCGGCAGCTCGTGCTGATGCGCAGCCCGGGCCGTCAGGGCCCCGTCCTGGAGCGGTTCCGGCCCCGCATGGAGGAGCTGTACGCCTGCGTCGACGAGCTGGCCGAGCGGCACGGCGCGGTCGTGGTCGACCTGTACGGGGCCCCGTCGCTCGCCGACCCGCGCCTGTGGGGCGTGGACCGGCTGCACCTGACCGACGAGGGCCACCGCCGGGTCGCGGAGGCGGTGTGGGAGGCGCTCGGCCACGAGCCGGAGGACCCCGAGTGGCGCACGCCGCCGCCGGCGACCGTGCCGCCCGCCTGGCTGACCCGCCGGGCCGCGGACGCCCGTTTCGCCCGGGAGCACCTGCTCCCCTGGATAGGCAGGCGGCTGACCGGCCGCTCCTCCGGTGACGGGCGCCCCGCCAAGCGCCCCGAGCTGCTGCCCTACCCCGGCCCGGACACGGCCGGCGCCCAGCGCCCGGGCTCCCCCGGTTCCCGGCCCTCGTAGGTTCGGACGAAGGCCCCGGTGGCGCTGGCCTGCACGATTCGCCAGTAGAATCCGTACACGTGACTTCCGCTCCCGCCAAGCCCCGCATCCCCAACGTCCTCGCCGGACGCTACGCCTCCGCCCAGCTCGCCACGCTGTGGTCGCCCGAGCAGAAGGTGAGGCTGGAGCGGCAGCTCTGGCTCGCCGTGCTGCGCGCCCAGAAGGATCTCGGGATCGAGGTCCCGGACGAGGCCATCGCCGACTACGAGCGTGTTCTGGACCAGGTCGACCTGGCTTCCGTCGCCGAGCGCGAGAAGGTCACGCGGCACGACGTGAAGGCACGGATCGAGGAGTTCAACGACCTCGCCGGGCACGAGCACGTGCACAAGGGCATGACCTCGCGCGACCTCACGGAGAACGTGGAGCAGCTGCAGATCCGGCTCTCGCTGGAGCTGGTGCGCGACCGCACGGTGGCCGTCCTGGCCCGCCTGGGCAAGCTGGCCGCGGAGTACGGGGAGCTGGTCATGGCCGGCCGCTCCCACAACGTCGCCGCTCAGGCCACCACCCTGGGCAAGCGGTTCGCCACCGCGGCCGACGAGCTGCTGGTGGCGTACGGACGGGTCGAGGAACTGCTGGGCCGCTATCCGCTGCGCGGCATCAAGGGTCCGGTCGGCACCGCGCAGGACATGCTGGACCTGCTCGGCGGTGACGCCGCGAAGCTGGCGGAGCTGGAGCGGCGGATCGCCGCCCACCTGGGCTTCGGCCAGGCCTTCACCTCGGTCGGCCAGGTCTACCCGCGCTCCCTCGACTACGAGGTCGTCACCGCGCTGGTGCAGCTCGCGGCGGCCCCGTCGTCGCTGGCCAAGACGATCCGGCTGATGGCCGGGCACGAACTGGTCACCGAGGGCTTCAAGCCCGGCCAGGTCGGCTCCTCGGCGATGCCGCACAAGATGAACACCCGTTCCTGCGAACGTGTCAACGGCCTCATGGTGATCCTGCGCGGCTACGCCTCGATGACCGGAGAGCTGGCGGGCGACCAGTGGAACGAGGGTGACGTCTCCTGCTCGGTGGTGCGCCGGGTCGCGCTGCCCGACGCGTTCTTCGCGCTGGACGGACTGCTGGAGACCTTCTTGACGGTGCTCGACGAGTTCGGTGCCTTCCCCGCGGTGATCGCCCGCGAGCTGGACCGCTACCTGCCGTTCCTCGCCACCACGAAGGTGCTGATGGGCGCGGTGCGGGGCGGTGTCGGCCGTGAGGTCGCCCACGAGGCCATCAAGGAGAACGCCGTGGCCACCGCGCTCGCCATGCGCGAACAGGGCGCCGAGCGCAACGACCTGCTCGACAAGCTGGCCGCCGACGAGCGCCTCCCGCTCGACCGCGCGCAACTGGACGAGCTGATGGCCGACAAGCTGTCCTTCACCGGCGCCGCCGCCGACCAGGTCGGCGCGGTCGTCGGCCGCATCGAGGCGATCGTCAAGGAGCACCCGGAGGCCGCCGCCTACGCCCCGGGGGCGATCCTCTGACCCGCTTCACCCAGGCGCAGCTCGAGGCCGCCCGCGACCGTCTCGTACCGGACGTGGTCGCGGACGGTCTCAGCGTGCTGTTCTGCGGCATCAACCCCGGTCTGACGACCGCCGTGACGGGCCACCACTTCGCCCGCCCCGGCAACCGGTTCTGGCCGGTGCTGCACCGCTCCGGGTTCACGCCGAGACTCCTCGAGCCCGCCGAACAGGACGAGCTGCTGTCGTACGGGCTCGGGATCACCAACGTGGTGGCCCGGCCCACGGCCCGGGCCGACGAGCTGACGGCGGAGGAGTACCGCGAGGGCGGGCGGCTGCTGGCGCTCAAGGTGGCACGGCTGCGGCCCCGGTGGCTGGCCGTGGTCGGTGTCACCGCGTACCGGGCGGCCTTCGGCGAACGCCGGGCGCAGGTCGGGCCGCAGGAGCGGACGATCGGCTCCGCCCGGGTGTGGGTGCTGCCCAATCCGAGCGGTCTGAACGCGCACTGGACGGCGGAGACCATGGCCGTGGAGTTCGCCCGGCTGCGGGCGGCGGCGCAGGCCGCGTGACGGACCGCGGCCTGCGCGGGGGTCGTGGCCGTCCCGCCGGCCGCCGCCCTCGTGGTGGTCCCGGAGGGCACGGCACTCGTGCCGGTCATGGCGGGTCGGTGGACGTGACGACGGCCAGGAGCTGGAAGGGCAGCTCCTTGTCCCACTGGGAGACGCCGAGGGCTATCCACCGGCCGCTCCCGGACGCCCGCCACACCTGGACGTCGGGCACGTGCCCGCTGAGCGAGGCCCACGGCTCCGCCGTCTCCTCCCCGCGCGTGGCCCGTTCGAACACGCTGTACAGGCTGAACGCCTGCGGGCTCCCCCACCGCTCGGTCAACCGCTCCCCCAGCCCGTCGCGGTCGCACGCGAACTGATCCGCCGTCTCCTCCCACCGGCTGCCGTCGTCCTCCCAGAAGTCGTCGCTCGTCTCCAACTCGGCCATCAGGTAACCCGGTCCTGCCGCGCCGACATCCGTCCTGACGGGCTCGGCGGGAAACGCCGCGGCGCACAGCCCGTCGATCACGGCGAGAGCCTTCGCGATGTCCATGCGTTCCAGTAAAGCGGCCGCCACTGACAATTGGCGGCGCGTCAGACGGGGGTGCGCGGGACACGGCGGGAGCACCGCGCCCGGGCGGTGCGCCTGACGGCGATCCGGGCCGGGGCGCGGCACAGGACCGGGCCGGCTCCCCCCTGCAGCACCGCCCCCGCCGGACCGGCACTCGCTGCCCCGGCCCGCGCCGAGTACGATCCGCCCAACACGCGCACGAGCTGGGAGGACGGACGTTGGGGCGGCTGACCGGCGGGGATCCCTCGCTGCTGCGAAGGATCAATTCCGCGGTGGTGCTGCACGCGCTGCGTGCCGCGGACTGCGCGACGCTCACGGAGATCACCCGGCTGACCGGCCTGTCCAGGCCGACGGTCGAGGGCGTCGTCGAGGACCTCGTGGAAGCGGGCCTCGTCGCCGAGAAGGCCGCCGAGGAGGGCGCGGCCCGCCGGCAGGGACGGCCCGCGCGGCGCTACCGGTTCCGGGCCGAGGCCGGGCACCTGCTCGGCCTGGAGATCGGTGCCCACCGCGTCGCGGCGCTCCTGTCCGACCTCGACGGGCGGGTGCTCGGCGCCCAGGCCAAGGAGGTCGGGGAGGCCGCCGACGCGGACGAACGCCTGGAGCGGCTGCGCACCGCGGTCGCCGAACTGCTGCGCAGGGCCGGGGTTCCGCGCAGTTCGCTGCGGGCCGTCGGGGTGGGGACCCCGGGGATCGTCGAGGCGGGCGGTGTCGTACGGCTGGGCACCGCGCTGCCCGGCTGGACGGGCCTGAACCTGGGCGAACGGCTCGGCCGTTCCTTCCGGTGCCCGGTGCTGGTGGAGAACGACGCCAACGCCGCGGCGCTCGCCGAGCACTGGAAGGGCGCCGCCACCGCGTCGAACGACGTGGTGTTCGTGCTGGCCGGGCTGAGCCCCGGCGCCGGTTCGCTGATCGGCGGCCGGCTGCACCGGGGGTTCGGCGGGGCCGCAGGCGAGATCGGCGCGCTGCACCTGCTGGGACGGGACGTCACGCCCGAGACGCTCCTGTCCACCACGGACCAGCCGCTGCACCCCCTGGACGAGCAGGCGGTGGCGGGCGTCTTCGCCCTGGCCCGGGAGGGCGACCAGCGGGCCCTGGCGGCCATGGACCGCTTCATCCAGCGGCTCGTGCACGACGTGGCGGCCCTGGTGCTGGCCCTGGACCCGGAACTGGTGGTCGTCGGCGGCTGGGCGGCGGGCCTGGACGGCGTACTGGAACCGCTGCGGCGTGAACTGGCCCGCTACTGCCTGCGGACACCGCAGGTGACCCTGTCGGTGCTCGGCGAGGCCGCCGTGACGACGGGCGCCCTGCGGCTGGCCCTGGACCACGTCGAGGAGGAGCTCTTCGCCGTGGAGAGCACGATGACGAACCGCCGCTGAGCCCCCGCGGGCCCGGCACCCGCAGGGCGGGGCGGCGGGCCGGGCGGGGCGGCTCGACGGCGGCGGCCGCTGTGCGGAGCGGCGCCAGGGCCCGTCAGCCGGTGGTCAGGAGGCCTTCGTCTCCGGGCCGTGGTGGATCTCCACGCGCCCTGAGTCGCCGAAGGTGAGCCGGCAGGTGTCGGCCCGGTAGGTGGCCACGGAGAGCGCGGCGGTGCCCCCCGCGGCGACGAAGCGCGTCGTCACGACGAGGACGGGCGCACCGGGCAGCCGGTCCAGTTCCTTGGCGTCGTCGGCGCGGGCCGAGCCGAGTTCGACCGCCCGTTCCTGGCCCTCCAGGTCCAGGTGCTGCAGCTCGCGCAGCACGGCACGCGCGCGTGCCGGTCCCGAGGGCGCGTCGATCGCGGTCAGGCCGGGCACCGACGACGCCGGCACGTACAGCAGCTCGGCGGCCACCGGCTGGCCCTGGCTCACCCGGGACCGGCGCACCGTGTGCACGGGCGCGTCGCGGTCGCCCCCCAGGGCGTCGGCGACAGCGGCGGGCGGGACCGCCTGGACGCAGTCCACGAGATGCCAGGCGTCGTCCGCCGTGCCCGGCCAGGTGTGCTGCCCGCCGCCGACGGCCACACCCACGCGCGGGGGTGCGACGGTGGTCCCGACCCCGCGGCGGCGCTGCAGTCTGCCCTCCAGCTCCAGCTGCTCCAGGGCCTGGCGCAGGGTCGCGCGGGCCACTCCGAAGCGGGCGGCCAGGTCCCGCTCGTTGGGCAGGATCTCGCCGACCGAGAACTCGGAGTCCAGTGCCTCACTGAGCACGGTCTTCAGGTGCCAGTACTTCGGCTCCGGCACCGGTTCCAGCTGCGTGGTCCCCACCCTGTCCTCCGCAATCGCCGTGGTCCGGCGGCGTTTTAGCGCCCTTGTTTATTAAAGGTTGTTGTACTTGTCTGCGACCATAGGGCCGCCCTCACCCTTGGTCAAGACCAATCATCGGCCGCATGGGGGCCGGGGCCCGTCGCGGCGCACAGCGTTCACGCGGCGTTCGCACAGGCGGGCGTTTCACGGCGTGACGGCGAAGCCCCCGCCGCGCGGACGGGAGCTTCGGCTGCGGCACGGGAGCCGGACGCGGCGCCCGGGCCGTCGCCCGGGCCGCCGGCACGGGAGCCGGACGCCGGCCGGGCCGCCGGCCGTCTCGCCGAGGCTGCTCAGGCGCTGGCGAGAGACGCCAATTTGTCCGGATTGCGAATGATGTAGACGGTCTGGATCCGGCCGTCGGCGACGTCCAGCTGGAAGACGCTGTCGGGCTCGCCGCCGGACAGGACCAGGGCGGCGGGACCGCCGTTGAGCTCCAGCAGGCGGACGGCGGGGTCGAGCACGCCCTTGCGGGCCGCGCCGACGAGGAAACGCGCGACGTGGTCCGCGCTCTCCAGCACCCGCAGCGGCGCCTTGGACTTGCCGCCGCTGTCCCCCACGAGGCGGACGTCCGGCGCGAGCAGGCTCAGCAGAGCCGCCAGGTCACCGCCGGCCGCGGCGGCGAGGAACTTCTCGGTCAGCTCACGCCGCTGGACCGGGTCGGCCTCGTAGCGCGGGCGCCGCTCCTCGACGTGCCTGCGGGCGCGCCCGGCCAGCTGGCGCACCGCCGCCTCGCTCCGGTCGAGCAGGGCGGCGATCTCCGCGTAGGGGTGGCCGAACGCTTCTCTGAGGACGAACACGGCGCGTTCGAGCGGTGACAGCGACTCCAGGACGACCAGGACGGCGAGCGACACGGAGTCGGCGAGCACGGCCCGTTCCGCGCCGTCCGCGACGGTGCCGGCGAGGTCGGTGGGGAGGGGTTCGGGCAGCCACGGGCCGACGTAGGACTCACCGCGCGCCTTGATCTGCCGGAGCCGGTCGAGGGCGAGGCGGGTGGTGACGCGCACCAGGTAGGCGCGCGGTTCGCGCACCGTGTCCCGGTCGGCGCGGGACCAGCGCAGCCAGGTCTCCTGGACCACGTCCTCGGCGTCCGCCACCCGCCCGAGCATGCGGTAGGCGACGCCCATGAGGACGGGCCGGTGCTCTTCGAAGAGGTCGGTCCGCGTCTCGGTGGTCACCGCACCATCCCAGCCGACCCGCGCGGCGGTGTCCAGGCGATCGCGGGGAACGGGGGCTTTCGCGGACCAGGGGCTACCCGCCGGTAGTAATTGCTGACAAGCTGTCTACCGCCCTGCCCGCGCGCGGTCTCCGTTTCCCGGTGATCCCGCAGATCCCCGTGCGGGCCTGCCTCCTGACGCCCATGACCCCGACCCCGACCCCGACCCCGATGAGGAGCATCCATGTCAGACACCGTCTCCTTCCAGGTCCCCTCCGCGCACGGTCCGCGGACCGTGACGCTGTCCTACGCGCGCGTGGGCACCGGTGAGCCGCTGCTCCTGCTGCACGGCATAGGCCACCACCGGCAGGCCTGGGACCCGGTGGTCCACCTCCTGGCGGGAGAGCGGGACGTGATCTGCGTCGATCTGCCCGGTTTCGGGGAGTCCCCCGCCCTGCCCGACGGGCTGCGGCACGATCTGCCGACCATGAACGCCGCCCTCGGCGCCCTGTGCGAAGCCCTGGAGATCGAGCGGCCCCATGTCGCCGGCAACTCGCTGGGCGGACTGCTGGCCCTCGAACTGGGCCGCGAGAAGCGGGCACGGTCCGTCACGGCGCTGTCCCCGGCCGGGTTCTGGTCCCAGGCCGAACGCCGGTACGCGTTCGGCGTGCTCCAGGGCATGCGGGCCGTCGCCCGGCGCACGCCGCTGCCGCTGGTCGAGCGGCTGTCGCGCACGGCGGCCGGCCGCACCGTCCTGACGAGCACGATCTACGCGCGGCCCGCCCGCCGTTCACCCGAGGCCGTGGTCGCCGAGACGCTGGCCCTGGCGCGGGCCACCGGCTTCGAGGAGACGCTCAGGGCGGGCGTCGGGGTCCGGTTCACCGACGACATCCCGGGCATCCCCGTCACCGTGGCCTGGGGTACCAAGGACCGCCTGCTGATCCCCCGGCAGGGCGTGCGCGCCAAGCAGACCGTCCCGCGGGCCCGGCTGGTGCGGCTGCCCGGCTGCGGGCACGTCCCGATGAACGACGATCCGGCGCTGGTCGCGCGGGTGCTCCTCGACGGGAGCCGCTGAGCGCCGCCGGACCCGCCGCAGCGCCCCGGAGCCCACGGCGACCCCGGTGGCGACCAGGGCGCTGCCCACGGCCTGGGCGGCGCCGTAGGACCCGGTGCCGACCAGGGGCGCGGAACAGGCGGCGGCGACCGGGATGAGGCCCGAAAAGAGCGTGGCGCGCTCGGCGCCGATCCGCTGCACGCCCATGTACCAGCACACGAAGCCGACGACGGTCACGACCGCCGCCTGCCACAGCAGCGCGGCGGCCTCAGCCGCGTCCGGGCGCCGCAGCCATGCGCCGCCGTCGAGCAGGAGCCCCACGGCCGCCGACTCCACGGCGGCGACGGCGCACACCACGGCCGACAGCAGCCGGGGCCCGAGCGGACGCAGCACGGGCACCGCGAGGACCGCGAAACCGGCCTCGCCCGCCAGCGCCCCCGCGGAGAAGGCGATCCCGGCGCCGTCGGTGTGGCCCCAGCCCTGCACCGCGAGGGCACCGACGGCGACCAGGCAGGCGCCCTGGAGCACGGTCCGCCGCGGGCGGCGTCCTTCCAGCAGCGGCACGAGGACCGCCACGACCACCGGGGCGCAGCCGACGAAGACGCCGGGCACGGCCGGTTCGGCGGTGCGCTCGGCGGCGATGACGGCCAGGTTGAAACCGACCATGCCGACCGCGGCGAGCAGCGCGAGCCGGGCCCACCGGCGCGGGGTCAGCCGCCGCAGCCGGTCCGCGGCGCCCCGTCCGGCGAGCGGCAGGAGCAGCAGGCAGGCCAGGGCGTAGCGCAGGAACTGGCCCCCCGCGTACGGGTAGTGCCCGAGGACGCTGTTGGCGGTGAAGGACCCTCCGACGAGGAGGCAGGCTAGCGCGGCGAGCAGCGCGCCGCGCGAGGTGGTGGCGTTCATGACGGCGACGCTAGGCAGCGTGGCGGTCCGGTTTAAGGTCCACTTCCATGACCTCATCGGGGACCAATCCGCGCGGGCCGGCCGGCGCCGCCGCCTGGGAGCTGCTGCTGCCGGCCGCGTCGGCGCCCGCCCGCGCGCGGGGACGCACGCTCCAGACGGCGCTGCGTGAGGCCGTCCGCTCGGGCCGGCTCGCCCCGGGAACGCGGCTGCCCTCCAGCCGTGATCTCGCGGCGGACCTCGGGGTGTCGCGGGGGCTGGTCACGGAGGCGTACGAGCAGCTGACGGCGGAGGGCTACCTGCGCAGCGGGCGCGGCGCGGGCACCTGGGTGGGCGGGGCCGCCCGGGCGGCCCGCACGCGCGCGCGTGACCTCGCTCCCCGCTCCCCGGGCGCCCGCGCCGACTTCGTGCCCGGCACACCCGACCTGTCCCTGTTCCCGCGCGCCGCGTGGGCCGCCGCACACCGCGCCGTGCTGGCGGACCTCCCCCATCACGACCTGGGTTACCCGGACCCGCGCGGGCTGCCCCGGCTGCGCACGGCCCTGGCCGGGCTGCTCACGCGGCGCCGGGGCGTCGTCGCCGATCCCGAGCGGATCGTGGTCGTCTCGGGCGTGGCCCAGGCCACCTGCCTGCTCGGCTCCGTGCTGCACGCGCGCGGTACGCGGCTGGTCGGCGTCGAGGATCCCGGCAGCCCGCAGCACAGCGCCCTGTACGCCTCCGTCGGCGTGGGCACCGTCCCGCTGCCGCTGGACGCGCAGGGTCCGGCCCTCGGTCCGCTCTACCGGGCGGGGATACGGGCCGTGGTGACCACGCCGTCCCACCAGTTCCCCACCGGCATCGCCTGTTCCGCCCGGCGCCGCGCCGAACTGCTGGGCTGGGCCCGGTCGGTGGACGGCCTGGTCTTCGAGGACGACTACGACGGCGACTTCCGCTACGACCGTGCCCCGGTCGGGGCGCTCCAGGGCCTGGACCCCGAGCACGTCGTCTACGCGGGCTCGGTCAGCAAGTCCCTGGCACCCGGGCTGCGGCTGGGGTGGCTGCTCGTGCCCGACTCCCTGGCCGACGAGGTCGTCGAGCGCAAACGGACCATGGACCTCGGTCATCCGACCGTCGACCAGGCACTGTTCGCCCACTTCGTCGAGCGGGGCGACTACGACCGTCAGCTGCGCCGCTGCCAGCGCGCCTACCGGGAACGCGGGGACACGCTCGTCGCCGCCCTGCGGGAGCACTTCCCCGGCGTACGGCTCTCAGGGATCGCGGCCGGTCTGCACCTGATCGCCGCCCTGCCGCGGCGCTACGGCCCGGAGGACCGGTTCCTCACCCGCGCGGGCGCCGCCGGCGTCGCGGTGCGCACGCTGACGGCGTACACGCACGCGCGTGCGGGCACGGTCCCGGAGCGCGGCGCCGGCCGGCCGGTCACGGCCCCGGGCGCCGCCCCGGAGACGAACGCCCGGAGCGGGGGGACTACGGGGACGCGTCCCGGCGACGGCGCGGGAACGGCGGCGGGCCGGGGACGTGACGACGCGGGGCCGGGCGTGTGCCTCGTCCTGGGGTACGCCCACCTGCCGCCGGCCCGGATCCGCGCGGGCGTACGGGTGATGGCGGAGGCGGCCGACGCGTAGAACCGGCTGCGGCGGACACGAGCCACCCGGCAGGCCGGTCGTGTCCGGCGGACCGGGCCTGGCCGACGGACGCCGACCGGGCAGCCGGCCGCCGGCCGGGGGAAGAGCGCCGCCGGGCCGGGCGCGCGGCCGGTGTTCACCCGGGGTTTGCGTGTTCGCCGTACCGCACCAGTAGGTGTGGCTGCGAACACCGGCCGGATCTCGCCCCTGGAGGCCCTTCCATGTCCCATCGTCCGCTTCCCGGCCGCCGCAGCGTGCTGCGCGGCTCGCTGGCCGCGTCGGCGGCCCTGACCCTGCCCGGGGCGCTCGGTGCGGCACCGGCGCTGGCCCTGTCCGGCCGTCCCCGGGCGGACTGGGGGGTGCAGGCGGGCGACGTGACCGCCGACTCGGGTCTGGTCTGGGTGCGCTCGGACCGCCCGGCCCGGATGATCGTCGAGACGTCCGCCACCGAATCGTTCCGCGCCCCCCGCAGATGGCACGGGCCGCTCCTCGGCGCCGGCACCGACTTCACGGGCACGGCCCGGCTGCACGGGCTGCCGTCGGGCGAGCAGATCCACTACCGCGTGCTCCTGGCCGACCCGCACGACCCGCGCCGCACCGGTGAACCGGCGTACGGCACCTTCCGCACCGCCCCCGCACGCCGCCGCCAGGGCGTCCGGTTCGTGTGGTCGGGTGACCTGGCCGGGCAGGGCTGGGGGATCAACGAGTCCATCGGCGGCTACCGCATCTTCGACGCCATGGCGAAGCTGGATCCGGACTTCTTCCTGTGCAGCGGCGACAACATCTACGCCGACGGCCCGATCCAGGCGACCGCAGCGCTCCCGGACGGCGGCGTCTACCGGAGCGTCACCACCGAGGAGAAGTCGCACGTCGCCGTCTCCCTGGCCGACTACCGCGGCAACTTCCGCTACAACCTGCTGGACGGGGCGCTGCGCCGGTTCAACGCCCAGGTGCCCGGCATCATCCAGTGGGACGACCACGAGGTGCGCAACAACTGGTACCCCGGCGAGGTCATCGGCGGCGGCACCCCCTACCCCGCCGGCACCCGGCTCGACGACCTGGCGCTGCGGGCCCGGCGGGCCTTCTCCGAGTACTTCCCCCTCTCCACGGTCAGCGGCCGTCCGGACGGCCGGATCTACCGCGTCCACCATCACGGGCCGCTGCTCGACGTGTTCGTGCTGGACATGCGGACCTACCGCAACGCCAACTCGCCCGACGACCAGAGGAGCGACCCGCAGGGCATCCTGGGCCGCGAGCAGTTGCGGTGGCTCAAGCGTGAGCTGGCCGGGTCGCGGGCGGTGTGGAAGGTGATCGCCGCGGACATGCCGCTGGGGCTGGTCGTGCCCGACGGGGTGGAGGGCCGGCCGAACTTCGAGGCGGTCGCGCAGGGCGACCCGGGCGCGCCGCTCGGCCGGGAGCTGCAGATCGCCGAGTTGCTGCGGTTCGTCAAGCACCGTCGGATCACCGGCACGGTGTGGCTGACCGCGGACGTCCACCACACCTCGGCGCAGCACTACGACCCCTCGCGGGCGGCGTTCAAGGACTTCGCGCCGTTCTGGGAGTTCGTCTCCGGGCCGCTCAACGCGGGTGCCTTCCCGGCCAGTCCGCTCGACGGGACGTTCGGCCCCGACCGGGTGTTCGTCAAGGCGCCCACCGTGGCCAACGTCTCGCCCGCCGAGGGCTACCAGTTCTTCGGGGAGGTCGACATCGACGGCGACAGCGGCGAACTGACGGTCCGGCTGCGGGAGCAGGACGGCGGCGTGCTGTTCACCCAGGTGCTGCAGCCGGGACGGGTCGGGCAGTGACTTTGGTTCCCGTACGCTCTTCGTGTGCCGCGCGCCGGCGTCATCCCCCGGTGCGCGGCTTCGCCGCCGGATCGGCCGGCCGGCCCTGGACGCGGCGTTCTCCACGCGGTGCCGGCCGGGGCCCGGCACGGGAGCGGCGGCGGGCCGGCGGTGTGCTGCCGGGCCCGGGGGGCGTTCCGTCCTCCCGGGGCGGTCCAGGCCGCCAGGAAGGCGGCGAACCGCGCGGATCCGCGCTTTACCAGTAAGTCACAGAGCGTTCGTGATCACGCAACACGGTTCCTTCACAGTGACGGCATGAGTAGAGAAATGTCTGATGTGACGCGGACTGCACGGACGGCGAAGCGCGGGCGTCCGGTGCACCACTGGCGACGGGACGTGGTCGAACTCGCCGCGCTGTTCACGGCCGTCGCGGTGGCGGACGGGGTGGCGAACCTGATCGGGCACGGCCCGGACGGGCCCGCGCTGCTGGCGGTCTCGGCGCTGGCGCTCCTGGCCACGGCGGGGTTCCACACCTGGTGGGCGCGGCGCCACGGGCACGCGCCCCCGGCGGACGATACCGGCGCCCGGTCTGCCGCCGCCCGGCGGCAGACCGGGCCGTCACGCGCTCCCCTCCCGGCGGACCGTGACGAGGCGCCGGTGCCGAGCGCGCTGTGGCGGATGCGGACGACCGTGCGGGACGAGCCGGGCTCGCTGGCGGCGCTCTGCGCGGCACTGGCCGGCCGCGGCGTCGACATCCTGAGCCTGCAGACGCATCCGCTGGCCCAGGGCACGGTGGACGAGTTCCTGCTGCGTGCCCCGGGCCGGGTCGAGGCACCGGAACTGACCGGGGCGGCCGCGGCGGCCGGCGGCCGTGACACGTGGATCGAACGGGCCGACGCGCACGACCTGGTGGACGCGCCGACGCGCGCGCTCGCCCTGGCCGCCCGCACGGCGCTGGACACCGCCGAACTTCCGCTGGCACTGCGCCAGTTGCTGGGCCGGTGCACGATCCGTTCGCTGCCGGCCCGGCCGGTGGGCGGCGGACGTACGGACGAGGAGGTTCCGGCGGAGGGGGTGCTGGAGGACACGGTGCTGCGGCTGCGGGCACCCGAGGGCGGGGTGATCACCGTGGAGCGCCCGCATCTGCCCTTCACGCCCACCGAGTTCGCGCGGGCCCGCGCGCTGGTGGAGCTGGACACCCGCCTCGGTCCGCGGGTTCCGCGCGGCGAGGACGTGCTGACGCTGCCCGAGGGGAACGCCCTCACCGTGCGCCGGGCCGGCCCGGGCGATCTGGCGGCGGCCCTGCGGATGCACGAACGGTGCTCGGCGCGCACGCTCGGCCTGCGGTACCACGGTCCGGTGGCGGACGCCGACCGCTATCTGAACCACCTCCTCAGCCCGCGCTTCGGCCGGACCCTCGCCGCGCAGACCGCCTCCGGGCGGATCGTCGGCCTCGGCCACCTGCTGTGGGACGGCGACGAGACGGAGGTCGCCCTGCTCGTCGAGGACGAGTGGCAGCGGCGCGGCGTCGGCGCGGAACTGCTGGGCCGGCTGGTGGACATGGCCGTCGAGGCGGGCTGCGCGAGCGTGTACGCCGTCACGCAGGCGGCGAACACCGGCATGGTCAGCGCCATGCGGGGCCTCGGTCTCCCCCTGGACTACCAGGTCGAGGAGGGCACTTTGGTGATCACCGCTCGCCTGGACGCCGCGACGGTGCCGGGCGGACCGGTGCCGGGCCGTCCGGCGCACGGCGGCCGGCGCGAGCAGTACGACGGGCCGGGCCTGCGCGACTGATCCCGCGGTCCCCACCGCGGCGGGGACCGGCACCGGACGCGGCGGATGCCCCGGACGGTCCCCGCCGATCCCCGCCGCCCCGGGACGGCCCCACCCCTCTCCCCCCCGGTCGCCGGGGCCGGCTCCCAGGTCGGCTCAGCACAGCTCGGGTCAGCTCAGTGCTTCGTGCAGACCCCTGACCTGCGGCGGCTCTGGCCGTCGCTCCGCCCGCACGGCACCCCGGCCCGCGGCCGAGGAGGCCCGCGAGGAACTGCCCGGGGACGCCTGCGGGAAGGCCCCGAGGGCCGCGTCGAGGTCCGCCCACAGGTCCTCGGCGTCCTCCAGGCCCACCGACATCCGCAGCAGCCGGTCGCTCACCCCGGCGCCGCGCCGGTCCTCCGCGTCCACGATGCGGTGGCTGATGGAGGCGGGGTGCTGGATCAGCGTGTCGACGCTGCCCAGGCTCACGGCGGGCGTGATCAGCCGGACACCGCCGATGACGGCGTGCGGGTCGCCGTGCACCTCGAAGGCGACCATGGCGCCGCCGATCCGCGGGTAGTGCACGCGGGCGACGCGCGGGTCGGCCGCCAGCCGGGCGGCCAGCTCCGCGGCGGTGGCGGAGGCGGCCCGTACCCGCACCGGCAGCGTGGACAGACCGCGCAGCAGCAGGTAACCGGCGAGCGGGTGCAGCACGCCTCCGGTGGCGAAGCGGACCTGCCGCAGCCGGCCGGCGAGTTCCTCGTCGCAGGCGACCACACCGGCCATCACGTCACCGTGGCCGCCGAGGTACTTGGTGGCGCTGTGCAGCACGAGGCGGGCGCCCTGCCCGGCCGGGCGCTGCAGCACGGGGGTGGCGAAGGTGTTGTCGGCCAGCAGCGGCACGGAGCCGCAGGCGTGGGCGACGGCCCGCAGGTCCACCTCGGCCAGCGTCGGGTTGGCCGGGGACTCGACCATCACCAGCCCGGTGTCGGGGCGCAGCGCGTCGGCGATGCCCGCCGGATCGGTCCAGGTCACCTCGGAGCCGAGCAGTCCGGCGGTCAGCAGGTGGTCGCTGCAGCCGTACAGGGGGCGTACGGCGACGACGTGCCGCAGGCCGAGTGCGGAGCGGGTGAGGAGGACCGCGCTGAGGGCGGCCATCCCGCTGGCGAAGGCGACCGCGGTCTCGGTGCCCTCCAGCCGGGCGAGCGCGGTCTCGAAGCGGGAGACGGTCGGGTTGCCGAGCCGCCCGTAGACGGGCGGTCCGTCGAACTCGGCTCCGTCGGAGGCGAAGGCGTCGATCCGGGCGGCCTCGGCCCGGCTGTCGTAGGAGGGGTAGGTGGTGGACAGGTCGATCGGCGGCGCGTGCAGGCCCTGCCGGGCGAGGTCCTCCCGGCCGGCGTGCACGGCCTCGGTGGCCAGTGCTCGGGGTGCGGGGCGCGGGGCGCCGTCCGCGGACGTGCTCGCTGAGTCCAAGGGCGTGTCCATGACGAAAGGGTGAACAGCGACCGGGTCGGGCGGCGGGTCGGCCGTGCTACGTTCGGCCCATGGCCGAATCAGTCGTACTGGATCCGGTGGACCTCCATCTGCTGCGGCTGCTGCAGAACGACGCCCGGACGACCTACCGCGATCTGGCCGCCCAGATCGGCGTCGCGCCCTCGACCTGTCTGGACCGGGTGACGCGGCTGCGCCGTTCGGGCGTGATCCTCGGCCACCAGCTGCGGCTCGACCCGACCAGGCTGGGCCGGGGTCTCCAGGCGCTGCTGTCGGTGCAGGTCCGGCCGCACCGGCGGGAACTGGTCGGGCCGTTCGTGGAGCGGATCCGGGCGCTTGCGGAATCGCGGACCGTGTTCCATCTGACCGGTCCCGACGACTACCTCGTGCATGTCGCGGTGGCGGACATGGCGGATCTGCAGCGGCTGGTGCTCGACGAGTTCACGGCTCGGCGCGAGGTGGCCCGGGTGGAGACGCGGTTGATCTTCCAGCAGTGGGACTGCGGCCCGCTGCTGCCGCCCGGCACACAACCGCCGGCGCCCTGACCCGAGGCGGCGCGGCACGCCGAGGAGGACGGCGGGACGTGCCGCGGCCCGCCGAGGGACCGGACGCGGAACGGCGCGCCGAGGGACCGGCGGGACGTGGGGCGCCACGCCCCGGCGGGATCGGCGCCGGAGCGGCACGCGGAAGAACACGGCGCCGCGCGACCGAACGCGCGAAGCTCTGAGCGAAATCGACCCGGCAGCGACCGGATTCGGTCCCTTCGCCCGGCAAACCGGGCTGACGCGGACCCTCTTCGCGTACGAGGATGGTCCGCATGTCAGACACCAACAGCCCGCTGCCCCGTCAGGTCGCCGACGCCTACGTCGACGAACTCATCGCCCTCGACCCGATCACCGGTACCTACCTCGGTGTGAAGGAGAGTTCGAGCAGGTTGCCCGACACCTCGCCCGCCGGACAGGAGGCGGTCGCGGACCTCGCGCGCACCACCCTGGCGCGGCTGGCCGAGGCCGAGCGGCGGCCCGGCGCGGACTCCGAGGCCGAGCGCCGGTGCGCGCGCCTGCTGCGCGAGCGGCTGACCGCCGAGATCGCGGTGCACGAGGCCGAGGAGGGCCTGCGCGCCGTCAGCAACATCCACAGCCCGGTGCACTCGGTGCGTGAGGCGTTCACCATCACCCCCACCGACACGGACGAGGACTGGGCGGCGGTCGCCGAGCGGCTGCGGGCCGTGCCGGCCGCGCTGCGCGGCTACCGCGAGTCCCTCACCGCCGGTCTGGAGCGCAAGCTCTACGCGGCACCGCGGCCGACGCAGACCTTCATCGGCCAGCTCACCGAGTGGTCCGACACGGGTCAGGGACGCGGCTGGTTCGAGGACTTCGCGGCCGACGGCCCCGAGTCCCTGCGCGGCGAACTGGACGAGGCCGCCCGGGCGGCGACCGCCGCCGTCGTCGGTCTGCGGGACTGGATGCGCGACGTCTACGCCCCGGCGGTCGAGGGCACGCCGAACACGGTCGGCCGCGAGCGCTACGCGCGTTTCTCCCGCTACTACAACGGCACCGACCTGGATCTCGACGAGGCCTACGCGTACGGCTGGTCGGAGTTCCACCGGCTGCTCGGCGAGATGAAGAAGGAGGCCGAGAAGGTCCTGCCGGGCGCCGAGACCCCGTGGGTGGCGCTGGCGCACCTCGACGAGCACGGCACGCACATCGAGGGCGTGGACGAGGTCCGCGACTGGCTGCAGGGCCTCATGGACGAGGCGATCGAAGCGCTCGACGGCACCCACTTCGAACTGGCCGAACGGGTGCGCCGGGTGGAGTCGTGCATCGCCCCGCCCGGCGGCGCCGCGGCCCCCTACTACACGGCGCCGTCCGCCGACTTCTCCCGTCCGGGCCGCACCTGGCTGCCGACCATGGGAGAGACCCGCTTCCCGGTCTACGACCTGGTGTCGACCTGGTACCACGAGGGCGTGCCCGGCCACCACCTCCAGCTCGCCCAGTGGGCGCACGTGGCGGACAGCCTCTCGCGCTACCAGGCGACCGTGGGCATCGTCAGCGCCAACGCCGAGGGCTGGGCGCTGTACGCGGAGCGTCTGATGGACGAACTCGGCTTCCTCACCGACCCGGAACGGCGGCTCGGCTACCTCGACGCGCAGATGATGCGGGCGGTCCGCGTGATCATCGACATCGGCATGCACCTGGAGCTGGAGATCCCGGCGGACTCGCCGTTCCACCCGGGCGAGCGCTGGACGCCGGAGCTGGCCCTGGAGTTCTTCGGCGCGCACAGCAGCCGTCCGCGGGACTTCGTGGCGAGCGAGCTGATCCGCTACCTGTCGATGCCCGGCCAGGCCATCGGCTACAAGCTGGGTGAGCGGGCCTGGCTGCTGGGCCGCGAGAACGCCAGGAAGCGGCACGGGGACGCGTTCGACGCGAAGGCCTGGCACATGGCGGCCCTCTCCCAGGGTTCGCTGGGCCTGGACGACCTGCTGGACGAGCTGTCCCAGCTCTGAGCCGGCTCTGAAGCCAGGGGGCGGAGGGGCCCGGGTCCGGCCGCCCCGCCCCCGGCTGCTGCTCAGCAGCCGCAGTCCCCGCTCGCGGCCGGTGCGGTGAGCGGGTCGGGACTCCGGCGCTCGGCGCCCTGCCAGGTCTCGTAGGCGAAGCCCTCCCGCGCCCAGTACTCGAACCCACCCAGCATCTCCTTGACGCGGTAGCCGAGTTCGGCGAGGGCGAGCGCGGCGCGGGTGGCCCCGTTGCAGCCCGGGCCCCAGCAGTAGGTGACGACGGGGACGGACCGGTCGAGCAGCGCCGGGGCCTGCTCGGGGACGAGCGCCGTGGGCAGGTGGACCGCGCCGGGGACGTGTCCCTGGTCCCAGGCCTCGGTGGAGCGGCAGTCGACGAGGACGAACCCCGGCTCGCCGCCGTCCGCGAGCGCGGCGGCCACGTCGGACACGTCGGCGTGGAAGGCGAGACTCGCCCAGAAGTGGGCCGCGGCCTCGGCGTGGGTGGCCGGGGGGACGCGCAGGACGGCGTTGACGGCGGCGCGGGCGGCGCCCGGGCCGGGGCTCTTGGTTCCGGCGGCGGTGGTGGTCATCGGCTGTTCCTTCCGTGGTCCGGTCCGACGACCGGAAATCTACGGCCGGAAACCGCCCGGCTGAAGTGACGATCCCCGGCGCCCCCCTTGATCGGCCGGGGTTTCGCCTGCTATCCAACGCCCATGACCGTGTTTTCCCCGGACGCCACCGACTGGCGCATCCTCGACGTCCTCCAGCGGGAGGGGCGGGCCAGTTTCGCGGAGCTGGCCCGGGCCGTGTCCATGTCCCCGAGCGCCGTCACCGAGCGCGTGCGCCGGCTGGAGGAGGCGGGCGTCATCCAGGGGTACACGGCCGTGGTCGACCCGGAGCGGCTGGGCCTGCCGATCCTCGCGTTCGTGCGGCTGCGCTACCCCCACGGCAACTACAAGCCCTTCCACGACCTGGTCGCCGCCACCCCCGAGATCCTGGAGGCGCACCATGTGACGGGCGACGACTGCTTCGTCATCAAGGTCACCGCGCGCTCCATGCGGCACCTGGAGGAGGTCTCGGGCCGGATCGGCGCGCTGGGGTCGGTGACGACGAGCGTCGTGTACTCCTCGCCGCTGTCCCGGCGCCCGCTCGGCCGCTGAGTCCGCCCCGCCGGTCCGGGGCATGCCCCGGTGGCCCGCTCAGCCCACCCCGCGCCGGCGCACCGCCGAACCGGAGCGTCCCTTGACGACCTCCAGCTGGGCGTGGACGCGACGGCGCAGATCGGCGACGTGGCTGACGATGCCCACGCTGCGGTCGCGTTCGCGCAGCGAGTCCAGGACGTCGAGGACCTCGTCGAGGGTCTGGTCGTCGAGGCTGCCGAAGCCCTCGTCGATGAAGAGGGTGTCGAGGCGGACCCCGCCGGCCTCGTCGGTGACGACGTCGGCGAGGCCGAGGGCGAGCGCGAGGGAGGCGAAGAACGTCTCCCCGCCCGACAGGGTCGCGGTGTCGCGTTCGCGGCCGGTCCAGGCGTCGACGACGTGCAGCCCCAGGCCGCTGCGCCCGCGTCCGGCCCGGTCGTCGGAGTGGACCAGGGTGTAGCGGCCCGACGACATGCGCTGCAGCCGGGCGGTCGCCGCGGCGGCCACCTGCTCCAGGCGGGCGGCGAGGACGTAGGACTCCAGGCGCATCCTGCGTTCGTTGTCGGCGGAGGTGCCCGCGGCGAGGGCGGCGAGCCGGGCCACCCGGTCGTACTCGGCGCGCAGCGGCGCCAGGCGCCGCACGCCGGTGGCCGCCCGGGCGGAGAGCCGGTCGAGTTCGGCGCAGCGGCGGGCGGCGGCGTCCCGCGCGGAAGCGGCTTCACGCAGCCGCCGGGCCGCCGCGTGGGCCGCGGCCTCGGCGGCGGCGACATCGGCGGCCGGCTGCCGGGCCGCGGTCACGGTGGCGGCCTCGGCGAGCACGGCGCGCACGGCGGCCTCCTCGGCGTGCCAGGCGTCCAGGCGGTGCTGGAGGTCGCGGTGGGCGGCGTCGTCGAGGAGGGCGGCGGACGCGGCCTGCGGGGTGTCGAAACCGGCCCGGAAGGCGGCCTCGGCGAGCCGCCCGTCGGCGTCCTTGAGGCGCTGGGCGCTCTCCTCGGCGGCGCGCGCCGCGTCGGCCGCGTCGGCGAGCCGGGCCGCCCGCAGCTCCAGTTCCGCGGCCCGCTCGGCGACGCCGGCGGCGGCGCCACGGGCCTCGGTCACCTCGGTCCGGAGGGCGGCTCGTTCCCGGTCCAGGTTCTCGCGGCGGGTCAGCCGGGCGGCCGCGCGGGCCTCCGCCTGGCGCAGGTGGGCCAGGCGTCGTTCGCGTTCCGCCTCGGCCGTGCGCAGTTCCTCCTGAGCGGCGTGCAGCACGGAGGCGTCCTCCCGCGCGCGCGTGAGCAGCCGCTCCAGCTCGGCGGTCTCCCCGGCGAGCCGGTCGGTGGGCGTGTCGCCCGCCTCCGCGGTGGCGGCGGCCAGAGCCTCGCGTACGGTGCCGAGGCGGCGCTCGTCCTCGGCGCGCCGTTCCTCGGCGTCCTGGAAGGCGGCCAGGGCGCGTTCCTCTGCCTCGCGGCCGACGTGCCCGGCGATCTTCCGGGCCGGCGCCGGGTGTTCGGTGGCGCCGCACACGGCGCAGGGTTCGCCGTCGGTGAGGCCCGCGGCGAGTTCGGCGGCGATGCCGTTCAGCCGCTGCTCCTTCAGGTCGAGCCAGTGGGCCCGGGCCCGCACGGCGCGTTCGGCGGAGTCGAGGGCACGGCGCCGCGCCTGTTCCGCCTCCCCGGTCAGCCGGTCCCGGGTCCGGGCCGCCCGCAGCCGGGCCCGGGCGCTCTCGCCGCGCACGGCGAGCTGATCGGCCCGGCCCGCCGCCTCCTGGGCGCTGTCGATACGGCTCCGCAGCCGTGCGCGGGTCGTCTCCCACCCGGCGAGCCAGGTCTCCGCCTCCTGGAGCAGGTCCTCGTCGGCGCGGGCCTGGCGGTCCACCTCCGCGCGTTCGGCGGCGAGTTCGGTCAGACGGCGCTCGGCGCGCCGGGCCGACTCCAGCTGCCCCAGTTCCTCGGCGGCCCGGCGCGCCGCGGCGGCGAGTCCGGCCGGCCCTGCGTCCGCGAAGCCCGCGGGCAGCAGGGCGCGCGCGTGCGCCTCGGTGGCCGCCGCACGGCGGTGCGCGGTGTCGGCGGCCTCCCGCAGGGCGAGGGCCGGGGCGACCGTCTCGGCCTTGCGGCCCCGCTCCATCCGTTCCCGCGCCGCACGGTGGGCGTCGGCCCGCTCGGCCAGGCGCGCGGCCCGCTGCTGCGCCTCGGCGAACCGGCTCTGCAGCCGGGCGAGTTCGCGTACGCCCTCCAGGGCGCGCTCGGCGGCCGTGTGCGCGGCCTCGGCGGCGGTGAGCCCGCAGTGGGCGACGGTCAGCTGTTCGCGTGCGGTGCTGCGGGCGACGGCGGCGCCGGTCAGTACGGCGTCGGCCAGGCCGGGTTCGCCCGGCGTGAGGTCGGGCAGGTCCATGGCGCCGTCCGCCGCCTGCTGCATGCGGTGGGCGTCGGCGAGCAGCGCGGCGTCGCCCTCGCGCACCCGGGTCTCGGTGGCGCGCCTGCGGTCGGCGAGGCGTTTCTCTACCTCGGCGAAACGGTGGGTGTCGAACAGGCGGCCGAGCAGTTTGCCGCGAGCCTCGGCGTCGGCGCGCAGGAAACGGGCGAACTCTCCCTGGGGCAGGAGGACGACCTGGCAGAACTGTTCCCGGCTCATGCCGAGGAGCTGGGTGATCTCCTCGCCGATCTCCTGGTGGGAGCGGCTGAGGTCCTTCCAGGCGCCCGCGGGCGCGTCGTACTCGCGCAGCCAGGTCTGTGCCTTGTCCACGGTGGTGCCGGTGCCGCGCTTCTTCGGGCGCTCCCAGGGCGGCTGCCGGGTGATCTCCAGGCGGCGTCCGGCGACCGTGACGTCGAGGGTGACCTGGGTGCGGGTGCCGGGGGCCGCGTGGTCGCTGCGCAGGGTGGTGCCCTGGGCGCTCTGCCGGGCGCCGGGCACGGAGCCGTACAGCGCGTAGCAGACGGCGTCCAGCACGGAGGTCTTGCCGGCTCCGGTGGGCCCGTGGAGCAGGAACAGGCCGGCGGCCGACAGGGCGTCGAAGTCGACGGTCTGAGTGGAGCCGAAGGGCCCGAAGGCGGTGATGTCGAGCCGGTGCAGCCTCACCGGGCCTCCCCGGTACCGTCCTGCGGCCCGCGCCGCAGGGACGCCGACCACGCCGGCCCGCGCCGCCCGGACCCCTGCCGACCCGGCCCGCGCCGCTCCGGGCCGTGCCATTCGGACCTCAGCCACCCCGGCGCGCGCCGCCCGGATCCCTGGCGTTCCGGCGCGCGCCGCCCGGACCCCTGGCGCCCCGGCCCGCGCCGCTCGGAATCCCGCCGCTCCGGGCCGCCGTCGCCGGCCGGGCGCGAGGCGGCGGTGGCGCGGCCGGTCGCCGGGTGCTGCGGTGCCGGGCCTCTGCGCGGGTGGTCCGCGACGCGGTGCCCGGCCGCGTCCTCCCGCGCGTACCGGGGGCTCACCGGGCCACCTCCCGCTCGGCCGCGTCCGCCCGTACCGCGTCGAACGCGTCGCGCAGGACGGCCTGTTCCCGGGCGTCGGGGCCGGTTCCGCGCACGTGCGCCACGAAGTCCTCCGCGATCTGCTCGTCGCTGCGGCCCGCCAGTCGGCGGGCGTAGGTCACATCGGGGTCGTCGGGGGCGCGCTCGGGTGCGAAGACGAGGCTGAGGGTGTGCGGGAACCGCTCGGTGAGGCGGGCCATCGGGTCGGCCGGGCGGACCGGGTCGGTCAGGGTGGCCTCGACCCACGCCTCCTCGTGGCGGGCGAGATCCGGGTCCGCCAGCAGTTCCTCCAGGGTGCCGCTGATCCGGGCCAGCGGGCGCGGCACCGGGCAGTCGACCCGCTCGGCGCTGACGCTCCCGGCCGCGTCCAGGTCCACGAGCCACATGCTCTTGCGGTGCCGGGCCTCGGAGAAGGAGTACGGCAGCGGGGAGCCGGAGTAGCGCACGCGCTCGGTGATGACCTGGCTGCCGTGCAGGTGGCCCAGCGCCGCGTAGTCGACGCCGTCGAAGACGCCCGCGGGCACGGAGGCGACCCCGCCCACGGTGATGTCCCGTTCGCTGTCGCTGGCCTCGCCGCCGGTGACGAAGGCGTGCGCGAGGACGACGGAGCGGGTGCCGGGGGCGCGCGTGGCGAGATCGGCGCGGACCCGGTCCATGGCCGCGGCCAGGACCGCCTCGTGGCCGGCCCGGTCGACGCCGAACTCGTCCTTGACCAGGGCGGGTTCGAGGTAGGGCAGCCCGTAGAAGGCGACGTCGCCGTGGGCGTCCCGGAGCACCACCGGGGTGCCGCACGCGGACGGTTCGGTGCGCAGGTGGATCCCGGCGCGGCCGATCAGTCCGGCACCCACGCCGAGCCTGCGGGCGGAGTCGTGGTTGCCCGAGATCATCACTGTGGGCACGCCGAGAGCCGCCAGGCGGTGCAGGACGTCGTCGAACAGTTCGACCGCGGCCAGCGGGGGCACGGCGCGGTCGTACACGTCTCCCGAGACGACCACCGCGTCGACGCCGCGCTCCCGCACGGTCGCCACGAGGTGTCCGACGAAGGCGGCCTGGGCCCCGAGCATGTTCACGCGGTGGAACGCCCGGCCCAGGTGCCAGTCGGAAGTGTGCAGGAGCCTCATGATCCCCGAAGGGTAACCGCCGGGTGTGACAGTACGGGCGGTCACTTCCGTATCGGCCGGTCACCGACGGCCACGATTGCGGGACTTAGGGACGTAATGCCCGTTTCGTCACGTGAGGTTTCACGCGTCCCCGTACGCCTCGCCGCCCGGTTCGAAGGCGGCGGTCCCGGCCGTGATGTCCGCCAGCCACGCCCGGAAGGCGTCCACGTCGGCGTCCGGCAGGCCGATCTCGATGGTGACCGCCTCGCCGTAGCGCACGTCCCGCACCGCGCGTCCGGCCGCCCTCAGCTCGTTCTGCACCTTGCCGGCCCGCTGGTGGTCGACGGTCACCGCGGCCAGCCGGAAGCGGCGGCGGGTCAGGGTGCCGAGGGCGTCGAGCGCCTCGCCGACCGCGCCGCCGTACGCCCGGATGAGACCACCGGCGCCGAGCTTGACGCCACCGTAGTAGCGGGTGACGACGGCGACGACGTACCGCATGTCGCGGCGCAGCAGCATCTGGAGCATGGGGACGCCGGCGGTGCCGCCGGGTTCGCCGTCGTCGCTGGCCTTCTGGATCCCGGCGTCGGCGCCGATGACGTAGGCCCAGCAGTTGTGCGTGGCGTCGGCGTGCTCCTTGCGGACGGCGGCGACGAACTCCTGGGCCTCCTGCTCGGTGGCGGCCGGGGCGAGGGCGCACAGGAAGCGGGAGCGGTTGATCTCGGTCTCGTGCACGCCCGCGCGGGCGACTGTGCGGTACTCGTCCTGCATCCGGCCAGCCTATGCGGACTGCGCGGGCACCCTCCCGCCGGTGCCGTGCGCGTCGGCGGCGGGCCGGGCGCCTTCCGGGCGCCGGCGGGTCCGCCGCCACGGGGGCGGCACCGGCGGGAGAGCGGCCCGGGTGGTCCCGTGCGGGGCCGGTACGTCACGACGGACGCCGGGAACTTCTCCGCGGCCTGCGCCGAGGCGCGCAGCGCGGCGGGGTCCAGGGCGGCGGCCCGGCAGGCGGTCGGCACCGGCCGGCCCCGCGGCCCGCGGCGGGCGCGTCCCGGCGCTTCGGGCCACGGGGACGCTCCTGGTCACCGCCGCTCACGCGCCCAGCCGACCGGACGCTCCGCCTCGCGGACACTCCGCGCGGCGGCCCCCTTGCGGCGCGGCCCCCCAGAGCCGCGGCCTCCTTGCCGCGCGGACGCTCAGACGGTACGTCCCCACGTCGCCGCGCAGGCGCTCAGACGGCACGTCCCCACGTCGCCGCGCAGGCGCTCAGACGGTACGTCCCACGTCGCGCGTCAGGTCCAGGCCGAGGAGCCGGTCCGCGTAGGCGTACGTCTCGAAACGGGCGCCGTCCGCGAGGCCGGGCCGGGTCTCCACCTGCCCGAGGACGCGCAGCGCCGCGGGCACGTCCAGGTCGTCCTCCCAGGCGCCGCGCAGCCGGGCGCGCACGTCGTCGGGGACGGGCCGCGAGGGCTGCTCCGCCCAGCCGGCGACCGCGCCGCGCCAGCGTGCGAGGGTGCGGCGGGACTCCTCCAGCGCGTCGGTGTCCAGCCGCACGCGCCGGGTACGGGGGTGGCCGAGCAGGGCGAGGCGCCAGGCGGCCGGATCGGGGTCCACCGCGGGCGTCAGGGGGAGCGCGGTGTCGACGGGCGCCACGGCGATCCGCACGCCGCCGGTCCCACCGGCGTCCTCCTCGCGGGCCACGTGCACGACCTGGGCCTCGCCGAGCGCGGCGCCGAGACCGTGGCTGTCCTCGAACGGCCGGATCCCGAGGGCCGCGGCGCCCGCCCGCAGCTCCGCCTGTTCGCGGTCGCCGGTCAGCAGGGCCCACACGGGGGTGCCCCCCAGTTCCAGGGCGCGGACGAGCAGGTCGGCGACGAGGAGCACGCGCAGGCCGCAGGCGTCGAAGCCGCAGGCGTGCGCCTCGACGCGGGTCAGGCCACGGCGGGCCGGGGCGGCCTCCACGGGCTCGCCGGTTCGGGCGTCGGTGATGCGCAGCACGCCCCGAGCGTAGGCGGCCTGCGGCCCGCGCGCAGGCAAGCGGGGCACATTCCGTCCGGTGTGGCGGACCGGGACGGGAATCCGGACAGGGCGGGAATCGGCGGCCGGTGCCCGGTGTTGCCGCGTCGGTGGGTCTTTGCTGCGGGACACGGAGGAGAACTGTGGTGTACGGCGATGCGGCGACGGTGCGCAAGATCCTGACCGGGCTGGGTGACACCTGGGCCGTGGTGGGTCTGTCGAACAACCGCGGCCGTGCGGCCTACGGCGTCGCCGGGGTGCTGCAGCGCTTCGGCAAGCGGATCGTCCCCGTCCACCCCGCGGCGGAGACCGTGCACGGGGAGCAGGGCTACGCCTCCCTCGCGGACATCCCCTTCGACGTCGATGTCGTCGACGTCTTCGTCAACAGCCGGCTGGCCGGCCACGTGGCCGACGAGGCGGTCGCCGTGGGCGCGCGGGCGGTGTGGTTCCAACTGGGGGTCGTCGACGAGGCGGCCTACGCGCGCGCCAGGGCCGCGGGACTGGAGATGGTCATGGACCGCTGCCCGGCGATCGAGATCCCGCGCCTGGCCGCCCGGTGACCGCCCTCACGCCGGACCGCCCCGGCCACGCGTGAGCGCACTTGATCACTCCTGACAGGACACCGACATAATGCCGGGGTGACCCAGATCTCCCCCCACCCCGGTGCCTCCTCCTCCCGCGCCGCCTCCCCCGCCCGCCGTCCCGTCGTCGTGATCGGCGCCGGGCCCGCGGGGCTCACGGTCGCCAACATCCTCCGGGCCGCCTCCGTGGACTGTCTGGTCCTGGAGACGAAGTCCCGGCAGTTCATAGAGCAGCGCCCGCGCGCCGGTGTCCTCGAAGCGGGGGCCGTGCGGGGACTGCGCCGACGCGGGCTGGCGGTGCGGCTGCTGGAGGGGGCGGGCCGGCACACCACCTGCGAGTTCCGCTTCGACGGCGAGCGCCACCGCTTCCCGTACACCGACATGACGGGCCATCACCACTACGTCTGCCCGCAGCCGTTGCTCGTGAAGGACCTCGTGCGCGAGTACGCCGACGTCCGGGGCGGCGACATCCGCTTCGGGGTGCGGGACGTGACCCTGCACGACACCGGCACCGACCATCCGTCGGTCTCCTACCGCTGCGCCGAGACGGGCGAACGGCACGTGGTGCACTGCGACTTCGTCGCCGGGTGCGACGGAGCGCGCGGGGTGAGCCGGGCGGCCCTGGCGCCCGCGCACGCCCGGATCGCACGGCACGACTACGGCATCGGCTGGCTGGCGCTGCTCGCCGAGGCCCCGGCGTCGGCCGACTGCGTCCTGTTCGGCGTCCACCCCCGCGGGTTCGCCGGCCACATGCCCCGCAGCGCCGAGGTGAGCCGCTACTACCTGCAGTGCCCGCCCGGCGACGACCCGGAGAACTGGCCGCACGAGCGGGTCTGGGCGGAGCTGCGGCAGCGGCTCGCGGCGGCGGACGCCCCGCCGCTCCAGGAGGGCCGGCTGCTGGAGAAACGGGTGCTCGACATGCACGACTACGTCGTGGAGCCGATGGCCTCCGGCCGGCTGTTCCTGGCCGGCGACGCGGCGCACCTGACCGCGCCCATCGCGGCCAAGGGCATGAACCTGGCCCTGTACGACGCCTTCCTGCTCGGCGACGCGCTCGCCGCCCGGCTCACCACGGGCGACGACCGCGCTCTGAGCGGCTACTCGGCGGCGAGCCTGCGGCGGGTGTGGGACTACCAGGAGTTCTCCCAGTGGCTCTCCGACGTCTACCACGGCACGGCGGCGGGCGACCCGTACCGGGCGGGCACGACGCTGGCCCGGCTGCGCCGGCTGTTCACCTCACCGTCCGCCGCGGCCGCCTTCGCCGAGCAGTACCTGGGCACGGCCGGCCACCCCTGAGCGTGACGCGGGTCCGAGCGTGGGCTCGAGCTGAGTACGGCTCGGGTCCGAGCGTGACTCGGACCCTAGTGCGGCTCAGGCCTGAGTGCGGTCGGTCCCGGGGCGCGGCTCGCCCCTGCTCCTTCCCGCGGGCGGGCTCAGACCCCCAGCCCGTCCAGGACGACGGCCCCCGGCAGCTCCGCGAACGCCTTGCCAGGGATGAGGAGTTTGCCCCGCCGGCGGCCGCTGCCGACCAGGACGTACGGCAGGTCGACCACGGCCGAGTCCACCAGGACCGGCCAGTCCCCGGGAAGGCCGAGAGGGGTGATGCCGCCGTACTCCATGCCGGTCTCCCCCGTGGCGACCTCCATCGGCGCGAACGACGCCTTGCGCGCGTCGAGCCGGCGGCGCACCACGCCGTTGACGTCGACACGGGTGGTGGAGAGCACCACGCAGGCCGCCAGCCGCGACTCGCCGCCGCGCTTGCCCGCGACCACCACGCAGTTCGCCGACTGCTCCAGGAGGTCGCGGCCGTAGTGCTCGACGAAGGTGGCGGTGTCGGCCCACCGCGGGTCGGTCTCGACGTAGACGAACTGGTCGGCGGGGACGCTGCCGCGCCAGTGGCGTACGGCGTCGGCGACCGGACGGGTCAGCTCGTCGAGGCAGTCCGGGGCGGCGGTGACCTGGTCGAAGCGTCCGATGGGTGCGCGCATGTCCGCACGCTAGCAAGAGCGCCCGGGGCGCGGGCGGGCGTCTCAGTGCACGGGCGGAACAGAGACCGCCATCACCATGTTCATGGGCACGTCGCCGTGGTTGGCGTAGGTGTGCGCCGCGCTGGCCTCGAACGACGCGCTCGCGCCCTCGGGCACGCGGTACTCCGTCCCGTCCACGACGAGGGTCAGTTCCCCCGCGGTGACGTGGACCAGTTCGAAGGTGCCCGCGGGATGCGGGTCGGACGCGCTGGACTCGCCCGGCACCAGTTTCCATTCCCACATCTCCAGCGGGCCGGGCGCCTCGGCACCGGCGAGCAGGCGGTTGTAGCTGCCCGCGTCGGTGTGCCAGAGGCGGACCGCCTGGTCGGCGGGGACGACTCGGACGCGGGGGCCCTGTTCGTAGTCGAGCAGCGTGGTGATGCTGACACCGAGGGCGTCCGCGATCTTGACGACGGTGCCCAGACTGGGGTTGGTGCGGGCCTGCTCGATCTGGATGAGCATGCCGCGGCTGACCGCGGCGCGGGCGGCGAGCGTGTCCAGGGTGAAGCCGCGCTCGCCGCGCCAGCGTTTGACGTTGCGCGCCAGGGACTGGGTCAGCAGTTCGAGGTCCGACACATTCCGTCCAATATTTTGGATGACAGAGATTAATACAGTGAACTACGGTGGGTTGCACCCGATCGTTCACCGCACTGTACTCTGCGAGGTCGCCGTGACAGCACTCTTCGCCCTGGCCACCAGCCTCCTGTGGGGCCTGGCCGACTTCGGCGGCGGACTGCTGACACGACGCAACCCGGCGCTGACCGTCGTCGTGGTGTCCCAGTCGATCGCGGCCGTGGTGCTGGGCGCGATCGTGCTCGCCACCGGCGGCTGGAGCGAGGCGGGTCCCCGGCTGTGGTGTGCGGTCGCCGCGGGTCTGGTCGGGCCGGTGGCCATGCTCTCCTTCTACAAGGCACTCGCGCTCGGCCCCATGGGAGTGGTCTCCCCGCTCGCCACCCTGAGCGTGGCCATCCCCATCGGTGTCGGCCTGGTGCTCGGCGAACGGCCGGGGCCGACGCAGATCGCGGGCATCGCGGTCGCCGTCACCGGCGTCGTCCTGGCCGGCGGCCCCCGGACGAGGGGCGCCACCGTGCAGCGGCGGACGATCTTGCTGACGCTCGTCGCGGCGGTCGGCTTCGGCACCGTGTTCGCGCTGATCGCCGAGGCCTCGACCACCGTCACCGGCCTGTTCCTGGCGCTCTTCGTGCAGCGCGTGACCAACGTGGCGGCGGGCGGCGCCGCGCTGTACGCCTCCGCGCGCCGCGGCGGCGAGGTGCTGCCCGCCACCGGCTTCCCGTGGGCCTCGCTGCCGGCGCTCGCCTTCGTCGGTCTCGCGGACGTCGCGGCCAACGGCACCTACGCGGTCGCCGCGCAGCACGGCCCGGTCACCGTGGCCGCCGTCCTCGCCTCGCTCTACCCGGTGGTGACCGCGCTGGCCGCGCGCGGCTTCCTCAGCGAACGCCTCCGGGCCGTCCAGGCGGCGGGGGCGGGACTGGCGATGGTGGGGACCCTGCTGCTGGCGACCGGCTGAGGGACGCGAGGTCACCGCCGCCCGGCGGTGACCTCGGCCCGCGCGCCGATGGAAGGCCGGGCGGCGCCGCGCCCGTTCGACCGGCCTGCCGCCCCGGACTGCCCGCCTGCGCCGTACCGCCTCCTGCTTCCTGACCGCCGTTCCGCCGCCGGCTGCCTGCCACCCTGCTCCCCTCCGGGCAACTGTCCTACTCCGGGGCGTTCTGCTCAGGAACTTTCCGCCCGGGGCCGTTCTGCCCCGTGCCGTCCTCGGCCAGTTCCGCGAGCGCCCGCAGCTGTTCCGGAGTGATGCCGTCCGGCAGCGGCACCGGCGCCGGGGTCCGCAGCGGCGGCTGCCAGCCCTCGTCGGGCGTCCAGCGGCGTACGACCCGGGCGGGCGCCCCCGCCACCACGGCGTGGTCGGGCACCTCACCGCGGACGACCGCACCGGCGGCGACCACCACGTTCCGCCCGATCCTGGCGCCCGGCAGGACGACCGCACCGGTGCCGATCCAGCATCCCGGGCCGATCCGTACCGGCTCCATCCGCGGCCACTGCTTGCCGATGGGCTGGTGCGGGTCGTCGTAGGAGTGGTTGGTGGAGGTGACGTAGACGTAGGGGCCGAAGTAGCAGTCGCTGCCGATGGTGACGCTGGTGTCCGCGATGACGTGGCTGCCGCGCCCGAGGACGACGCCGTCGCCGATGCGCAGGATCGGGTCCGGCCCGAGGTCGAGGTCGGGCATCAGCCCGGCGGTCAGCGTGACCTGCTCGCCGATGATGCAGTGGGCACCGAGGTGGATCCAGGGTTCGCCGAAGACCGTACCGAGCGGAAAGGCCAGTCTGGTACCTGTTCCCATCGCGCCGAAGCGCAGCCGCCCGGGGTGTTCCGCCGTGACGGAACCCGTGCGCTGCACCCAGGCCCAGCCCGCGTGGACGGCGCGCTGCGCGAGGCGGCGCGACCATGAGGAGGACCGGGACGAGAACGTGTTCTTGCGCTGAGGCACCCGCTCACCGTACTCAGCCCCTGGTGTCCCCATCCGGCCGGACACCTGTGATCTTCACCCCACCGGATGACGTACGGTGCCGGGGTACCGGGCCCGGACGAGGCCGTGGACGGCAGGGGAAGGCGGGACGATGACGACGCAGAAGGCGCTGATCACGGGCATCGGCGGGCGGGAGCCGCAGGTGGACGCGGAGGCGTTCGTGGCCCCCACGGCGACGGTGATCGGGGAGGTGACGCTCGGCTCCGGCGCGAGCGTCTGGTACGGCGCGGTGCTGCGCGGTGACGTGGAACGGATTTCCGTCGGCCGGCACAGCAATGTGCAGGACAACTGCACGCTGCACGCCGACCCGGGTTTCCCCGTCAGCGTCGGTGAGCGCGTCTCCATCGGCCACAACGCCGTGGTGCACGGCGCCACGGTCGAGGACGACTGCCTGGTCGGGATGGGCGCGACGGTGCTGAACGGGGCGGTGATCGGGGCGGGATCGCTGGTGGCCGCGCAGGCCCTGGTGCCGCAGGGCATGCGGGTACCGCCGGGATCGCTGGTCGCGGGCGTGCCCGCCAAGGTCAGGCGGGAACTGACCGAGGAGGAACGGCAGGGGATCACGCTCAACGGCACGATGTACGCGGAACTGGCCGAGGCGCACCGCGACGTCCACGCGCAGGAGCACCCGCCGACCGGGAGCCGGTAGCGGACCGGCCCGCCGGGGGGCGGCAGGTGACCGTCCCCGCAGAGGGACGGCAGGTCACCGGCCCGCCGGGGGCGGTCCGAGGCTCACCCGCCGGGGCCGGCCCGAGGCCGGTCCGGTGCGGCCGGTGCCCGGCCGGTCCGGTGGGGAACAGCAAGGGGCGGTACGCCCCGGGCGGGGTGCGCGGCGGCGTCACTCGCCGGCCGCGACCGGCTCCGCCGCCTCGGTCTCCTGCTGGTGGGCGACCTGCGCCTTCTTGGCCTTGCGCTTGATCACCAGGAACGACACGAGGCCGATCAGCACGGCCGCCACCAGGCCGAGCCAGGAGAACTTCTTCAGCCAGGACTCGGCGACGACGCCGATGTAGTAGATGGCGGCCGTGGTGCCGCCCGCCCAGCAGATGCCGCCGAGGACGTTGGCGATCAGGAACTTCCAGTACGGCATGTGCAGCACGCCCGCGAGCGGGCCCGCGAAGATGCGCAGCAGGGCGACGAAGCGGCCGAAGAACACCGCCCACATGCCCCACTTCTGGAAGGACCGTTCCGCGGTGGCGACATGACCCTCGCTGAAGTGCTTGGGGAACTTGCCGCCGAGCCAGGCGAGCAGCGGTCTGCCGCCCTTGCGGCCGATGGCGTACCCGATGGAGTCACCGATCACCGCGCCCGCGGTGGCGCACGCGCCGAGCACGACGGGGTTGATGCCCGAATGCTGGGAGGACAGCAGCGCGGCGGAGACCAGGACGATCTCGCCGGGCAGCGGAATGCCCAGGCTCTCCACTCCGATGACCAGTGCCACCACCGCGTAGACAGCGGCCGAAGGCACCGTGTCGAGCCAATCCTGGACGTGCACCGCCGGTTCCTCCCCGATTCGCGTCCGTGCGTTCACGGAAGGCGCCACGAAGGCGCGCCCCCCAGGAAGCGTACCGGGTCGGCTCACGCTTGCGGCGTGCCACGAGCGCCGTCCACGTCGGAGCCGGGGAGCCGGGCGAGCGCGGCCCGGGCGGTGTGAGAAGGCCGTTCGGCGGGGCCGGGACGGTGATCTTCGAGGTCAGCGAGGTGAGGAGCCGGCGTCCGCCGACCCGCGGGCCTGCGCCGCTGGAGCCCACCGCCGCCTCAGTACCTGACCCGAGACCGGCCCCTCCCCCGGCCATGCGCCGTCTTCCGCCCGGCCCGCGCGCCCGTCCTCCGCCCGGGCCGGCCGTCAGTTGTTGGGGCGGAGGGTCCAGACGACGGTCATCTCGGTGGTCACGGCGCCGTCCTCGCGTTGGATCTCGACGGTCACCGGGAACTCGGGGCGCTTGCCCTCGTCGAGTTCGGCGACGACCTCGGCGGCGGGACGGCCGAGGGTCGCGGTGGCCCGCACCGGGCCGAGGGCGATCTTCTTGAAGGCGATCCGGGCGTCCACCGGCAGCGGCACCGCCCTCGCGAGCTGGTCGCCGAAGGCGGCCAGCACGATCGCACCGCTCGCCGACTCCCCCAGCGTGAACATCGCGCCGGCGTGCGGGCCCCCGACGTGGTTGCGGTACTCCTCCTGGTCCGGCAGGGCGAGCACGGCCCGCTCCGGGGTGGTCTCCAGGTACTCGAGGTTCAGGGTGCGCACCATCGGCACCGTGGCGGCGAGCAGCTCGCCGATGGACATCTGGTCTGCGTTCATGCCCGAAGGTTACTCACGAGTAGCCCACGCTGACCAGAGGCGGACGCCGCCCCTCCCCTCCGCTTTCCGGTACGTCCCTGACAAGGCCCGGTGACCGAATCGTGTCCCCGGCGCCCTAGGGTTACTGCTCATGTGGCCAGGACAGCAGCCGCCCGGGGGCGAGCAGAACCCGCAGGACCCGCAGAGCAACCCGTACCAGCAGCCGGGATACCAGCAGCCGAATCCGTATCAGCAGCCCGGCTACCAGCAGCCCAACCCGTATGCCCAGCAGCCGCCCCAGCCTCCGCAGCAGCCGATGCCGCAGCCGCAGTGGGGCGCGCCGGTGCCTCCCGGCATGCCGCGGCCGCCGGCCGGCGGCGGCAGCGGGAACGGCGGGGGCGGCGGCAACCGGACGAAGCTCGTCGCGATCGTCGCGGCGGCGGCCGTGGTGGTGGCCGCCGGGGTGACCGGCTTCCTGGTGCTCGGCGGGAAGAAGGACGACACGGCGAACGGCGGTACCGAGGGCTCCGGCGCGACCCCGCCGGTGTCCGCGACCGCGTCGGCGTCCACCTCCGCAGGCCCCTCCGGCTCCGCCCCGGACGACAACCCCCGCGGCAACGAGACCGAGAAGCCGCAGATCGCGGGCTGGAAGGTCGTCGTGAATCCCAAGTGGGGCGTCGCCTTCGACGTGCCCGCGGACTGGGAGGTCAAGCCGCCCGGTGTCGGCGTCAGTTTCGAGGACCACAAGACCGGCAAGCTGCTCGCGGTCATGTCCGGGCTCGCCCAGGACAAGTCGAAGTGGTGCACGTCCGACGACGACAAGGACGGACGCACCGAGAACACGTCCCTGGCCACCATGGGCGTCAAGGGCGCCGACGGCGCGAAGAACACCGACGAGGTCGCGGTGAACACGGTGCCGTGGTGGGTGTACGGCGGTTTCACCCAGCCCGACAAGAAGAGCATCTCCTTCGACAAGAAGGCCCAGCCCTTCAAGACCACCTCGGGCATCCAGGGCAGCATCGCCTGGGCGCAGTCGACGAAGACGCCGGTGAAGGGCAAGTGCGCGACCGACGGCAAGGCGCTCACCTTCGGCTTCAAGAACTCCGCCGGCGACTTCGTGTCGTGGAACTTCTACGGCGTGAAGGGCGTCCGCGACGAGGTGCCCAAGGAGACCGTCCTGAAGGTCCTCGCCACGGTCCGCCTGCACGGGACGCCCACCGGGGGGTGACGGCGCCTGCGTCAGCGTCAGCGGTCAGCGGCACCGGCGGGTGGCAGCGGGCGGCGGGTGGCAGCGGCTGCGCCGCGGGGCGGGGGCGTTCAGCCGATGCCGAACGCCCCGCCCGGCGGCTCGGGCGACGCCACCGCGTCCTCGTCCCGCACCGGCCGGGCGGCGCCGACGAACTCCCGCAGCGCGGCGCCGTGTTCCACCCTGGCGGGGAACGTGTCCGAGGCGGTGCGCCGGGCCAGGGCGGCCGTCTCGATCGGGCGGTGCGAGGCGATCAGCACCACGTTGCCGAAGCGGCGTCCCCGCAGCACGCCCGGCTCGGCGATGAGCGCGATCTCCTCGAACACCGCGGCGAACGTGGCGAGTTGGGAACGCAGGAACGCGAAGGGCGCGGCGTCCGCGAGGTTGGCCAGGTAGACGCCGTCGGGGCGGAGCACGCGCTCGGCCTGACGCGCGTAGGCGAGGGAGGTCAGGTGCGCCGGGACCCGGGAGCCGCCGAAGACGTCGGCGATCAGCACGTCGGCCGCGTCGGCCGGGGCGGTTTCCAGCCAGGCGCGGGCATCGGCCGCGTGCAGGCCGATGCCCGATCCCCGGGGCAGCGGGAGATGTCCGACGACCAGTTCCAGCAGGCCCCGGTCGGCCTCGACCACGTCCTGGCGTGAACCCGGCCGGGTCGCCGCCACGTACCGGGGCAGCGTGAGCGCGCCGCCGCCCAGGTGCAGCACGTCCAGAGGACGGCCCTCCCGCGCCACGGTGTCCAGCACGTGCCCGAGCCTGCGGGCGTACTCGAACTCCAGGTGGGTGGGCGCGTCCAGATCGACGTACGACTGCGGCGCGCCGTCCACGGTCAGCAGCCACGCGCGCTCGCGGTCGACGTCGGGCATCAGTTTGGCGGTCCCGTGATCGACGGCGCGGGTCACGGGTATGGGCTCGGTCACCCCACCATTGTGCCGGGACGGTCCCCCCCACCGGGCAGACAGCCGCGGTGCGGGCCCGCGCGCGGGCACCGGCGGCCCCGCCGGGGTGCCGTGCCACCGACCACCGCCGATGGCACGGCACCCGCCTCTCCCGGCCGGGGAAGTCCCGGCCGGGAGAGGCGGCAGGCAGCCGCGATCCCGAAGGCGCGATCCGGAAGGCGCGATCCGGAAGGCCGCTTCCCGCCGGCCGCGTTCAGTCGACGGCGGTCACGGTCCCCGCCCCCACCGTCCGGCCGCCCTCGCGGACGGCGAAGCCCAGGCCCGGCTCCAGGGGCACCTCGCGGCCCAGTTCGACCGTCATGGTGACCGTGTCCCCCGGCCGCGCGAGCCCCGCCTCGCCGAGGTCGACGTCGCCGACCACGTCCGCGGTGCGGATGTAGAACTGCGGCCGGTACCCCGTGGCGACCGGGGTCGTCCGGCCGCCCTCGCGCGCCGACAGCACGTACACCCGCGCCGTGAACCGCCGCCGGGGCCGCACGCTGCCGGGCGCCGCGACGACGTGTCCGCGACGGACCGCGTCGCGCGGGACGCCGCGCAGCAGCAGCGCCACGTTGTCCCCGGCCTGCGTCTCCTGCATCGGCTTGCCGAACGTCTCCAGGCCGGTGACCACCGTCTCGGTCTCCGCGCCCAGCACCTCGACCCGGTCACCGACGCGGACCCTGCCCCGTTCCACGGCTCCGGTGACGACGGTGCCGCGGCCGGTGATGGTGAGCACGTTCTCCACCGGCAGCAGGAACGGCGCGTCGAGGTACCGCTCGGGCATCGGCACATAGGTGTCCACCGCGTCGAGCAGCGCCTCGATCGACGCCGTCCAGCGGGGGTCGCCCTCCAGCGCCTTCAGCCCGGAGACCCGCACGACCGGTACCGCGTCGCCGGGGTAGCCCTGCCGGGTGAGCAGGTCGCGGACCTCCAGCTCGACGAGGTCGGTCAGTTCGCCGTCGCCCGCGTCGGCCTTGTTGAGCGCGACGACGATGTGGTCGACGCCCACCTGCCGGGCGAGCAGCACGTGTTCGGCGGTCTGCGGCATGATCCCGTCGAGCGCGGAGACCACGAGGATCGCCCCGTCGAGCTGAGCGGCTCCGGTGACCATGTTCTTCACGTAGTCGGCGTGACCGGGCATGTCGACGTGCGCGTAGTGCCGGGTGTCGGTCTCGTACTCGACGTGCGCGATGTTGATGGTGATGCCGCGGGCGGCCTCCTCCGGAGCCCGGTCGATGCGGTCGAAGGGCACGAACGTGCCGGTGCCGCGCTCGGCCAGGACCTTGGTGATGGCGGCGGTCAGGGTGGTCTTGCCGTGGTCGACGTGGCCCATCGTGCCGATGTTCAGGTGCGGTTTGGTGCGTACGTACGCCGTCTTGGGCATGGCTGTACCTCGAAGCCTGGTGGTGAAGGTGACGCGGGACCCCGAAGAAGTGCCGACCCTCCCCCTGCGGGGTCCGCCGGACGATCCGGGGAGGGTCAGCTTCGGGCGCCGTCGACTGCGGCGACGAGGATCCGGACGGCAGCCTCCGGAGCATCCGCGACCGCGGATGCTGCGAGGAGGAAGGCGTGCCGGAACATGGGTCGATCATCGCCGAAGGGCGGCCGCGCGTCGAACGGTTTTCGGCCCGGCCAGGACACCGGCGGCCTTCAGAGGCCGATGTTCCGCAGGGCCTCCCGCACCGGCAGCGGCGCGAACCGGCCCCCTTCGCGGGCCACGAGGTCCCGTACGGCCCGCGGGTCCGTCTTGGCGTACTCGCGCAACGACCACCCAATGGCCTTGCGCAGGAAGAAGTCCGGGTGCCCGGCCTGGCGCACGCAGTGGGCGAACAGGCGTGCGCTGTCGGTGCGTTGCCGGTGGCGGAGCTGGTGGAGCAGGGCGGCGCGGACGACCCACCGGTTCTCGTCCGCGATCCAGGCGTCCATGTCCGCCGCCCGCCGCGGGCCGGCGGCGACCAGCGGGCCGACGACGTGCGCCGCGAGCAGGTCCACGGTGTCCCACCAGGGAGGCCGCGGCGGCGTAGGCGGTGGTCAGCCGCTCCGGCACGGTGTCGGTGAGAGCGCTGTCCGGCACCGCCGGGGTGCCCGCGACCGTGACCCTCATGAGACGAACCATACGGCGATCAGACACACCTGTCGGTTAATGTCACCAGATGCTCGATGCCACCAACCGCTCTGGGGGCACCGCCACGGCCTCTCCCCGGGCCACCGTCACGGAGCCGGGCGCCGCCGTCCTCACGGCCGCGCCCCTCACCCTCACCGCGTCCGCCCGTTGCGCCAGAGTCCTGCTGTCGCCCTGGGCGCGGCTGTCCCTGCTGCTCGCGCTGCTCGCGGCGGCCGGCGCGTGCGTGCTGCTCTTCCAGCCGCAGCGGCTGCTGGCGCACGGCTGGCCGCCGCAACTCGGCGGGTTCGCCGCGGCCCTGCTGTTCGCGGCGGCCTACGGCCTGTGCACGGTGGCGTTCGTGCCGCGTCCGTTGCTGAACCTCGCCGCGGGCGCGCTGTTCGGCTCGGTGCTCGGGCTCGCGGCGGCGCTGGCGGGTACGGTCCTCGGCGCCGGGATCGCCTTCGGTCTGGGGCGTGTGCTGGGCCAGGACGCGCTGCGGCCGCTGCTGCGCGGCAGGTTGCTGAGGGCGGCGGACGGTCAGCTGAGCCGGCACGGGTTCCGTTCGATGATGGCGGCCCGGCTGTTCCCCGGGGTGCCGTTCTGGGCGGCCAACTACTGCGCCGCCGTCTCCCGCATGGGCTGGCCGGCGTTCCTGATCGCGACGGCGCTGGGGTCGGTTCCGAACACCGCCGCCTACGCCGTCGCCGGTGCCCGCGCCGCCACGCCGACCTCGCCGGCGTTCCTGATCGCGATGGCCTGCATCGCCGTCCCGGCGCTGGCGGGCGCGGCGATCGCCTGGCGCAAGCGGCATCATCTGCGCGGGCGTTGAGGACACCGGCGCCGAGGACACCGCCGTCGCGAACACCCCCTGCCGTAAAGAGCCGGCAAAGTCCCGGTAGGGATCTCGTCATGTCGAACCGCTACGCTGCCCCTCGGCGCACCGGTCCCGGCTCACGGCGGCCCGGGTGCGCGCCGCACCCGTCACCCTCTCCCGCCCGGCACTTGGACTCGGTACCTCCATGTCTTGGTTCGCATCGCTCGTCCTCGGACTCGTCCAGGGGCTGACCGAGTTCCTCCCCGTCTCCTCCAGCGCGCATCTGCGGCTGACGGCCGCCTTCTCCGGCTGGGAGGACCCCGGCGCCGCCTTCACGGCGATCACCCAGATCGGCACGGAGTGCGCCGTGCTGATCTACTTCGGCAAGGACATCGGCCGGATCGTCGCGGCCTGGTCCCGCTCGCTCCTCGACGCCTCGATGCGCCGCGACCCCGATGCCCGTACGGGCTGGCTGGTGATCGTGGGTTCCGTGCCGATCGGGGTGCTCGGCCTGACGCTCAAGGACCAGATCGAGGGCCCGTTCCGCGATCTACGGGTCACCGCGGCCATGCTCGTCGGGGTCGGCGTGGTCATCGGCGTCGCCGACCGGCTGGCGGCGCGCGACGAGAAGAGCGGCCGGCACCGGGCGCCCCAGCAGCGCAAGGATCTGCGGGACCTGGGCGTCAAGGACGGTCTCGTCTACGGCTGTTGCCAGGCCATGGCGCTCGTGCCCGGGGTCTCCCGCTCCGGCGCCACCATCAGCGGCGGGCTGTTCATGGGCTACCGGCGCGAGGCGGCGGCCCGTTACTCCTTCCTGCTGGCCGTTCCCGCCGTACTGGCCTCGGGCGCCTTCGAGTTGAAGGACGCGACGGAGAGCGGCCAGGTGGCGTGGGGGCCGACGCTGTCGGCGACGGTGGTCGCCTTCGTGTCCGGGTACGCGGTCATCGCATGGTTCATGAAGTACGTCTCGACCAAGAGCTTCATGCCGTTCGTCCGGTACCGGATCGCACTCGGTCTCGTCATCATCGGGCTGGTCACGACCGGAGTGCTCAGTCCGCACGCGGCCGAGCCGGCTGGGTGAGCGGGCGGGCGGGGTGCGAGCGGCGCAGGCGGTGGCGGTGACCGACTCCATACGGTTCCCGTAGCCGTCCGGTAGCGCAGCGTCAGTGCTTGCCCCTACGCTTGTGGCCATGTCCCCCAATTCCATGGCCCTTGGTTCCGTGCGGTCCGCCGCCGAGCTTAACGAGCAGATCCGGGCGCTCTGGCTGCGTGCGGGCGGGTCGCTGTCGGCCCAGGAGCGTGCGGAGTACGAGCTGCTGGTGGTCGAGTGGGCCGCCGCCATCCGGGGCCGGGTGGTGGAAGCGGCGTGAGGCCACGCCGGAGCCGCTGACGCCCCGAGGCGGCCTCCCGGTGCCGGGCGGCGGTGCCGTGTTCAACGTCCGCCGGAGACCCTCAGCACCGCTCCCGACGCGTAGGAGGCGTCCGGTGACATCAGCCAGGCGACGGCGGCGGCGATCTCCTCGGCCCGCCCGGGGCGGCGCAGCGGAATGCCGGCGGCGGCGCGGTGGGCCCGGTCCGGGTCGCCCATCGCCGCGTGCATCTCCGTGTCGATCATGCCGGGCGCGACCGCGTTGACGCGGATGCCCTCCGGGCCGAGTTCCTTGGCCAGCCCCATGGTCAGCGCGTCGACGGCGGCCTTCGTCGCCGCGTAGTGGACGTAGTCGCCGGGGCTGCCGAGGGTGGCGGCGGCGGACGACATGTTCACGATCACGCCATTTCCGCGCGGGCCCATCAGCTGGGCGGCGCGCCGTGAACACAGCAGCGTGCCCAGCAGGTTGACGTCCACGACGCGGCGCAGGTCGGCGGTGTCCGTATCGGCGAGACGGCCCAGCGGCCCGGTCACGCCGGCGTTGTTGACCAGGCCCGTCACGGGCCCCAGCCGCTCCTCGGCCGTGGCGAAGAGCCGCTCGACGTCCGCTTCGACGGAGGTGTCCACGCGCACGGTGACACTGCGTGCCCCCGCCTCCAGCACCTCGTCCGCCACGGCTTCCGCGGCGCCGGTGTCACGGACGTAGCCGATCACCACGTCATGCCCCTCGGCCGCCAGCCGCCGGCAGACGGCGGCGCCGATGCCCCGGCTCCCGCCGGTGACGACCGTCACGAGACGCTTCATACCGACCTCCGGTCTCCTCGCCCGCTGCCTGCCACACCCGCGCCACGCGCCGGCGGGCGGCCCGGATGTGATCATCCTAGGCCCGCGGGCGCCGGAGCACCTCGCCGGCCGGCGGCCGCGGCCGCCGCTGCGGAAGCGGCACGGCGGCCCCCTCCAGCTCACCCGAGCGGCCCAACGCGCGCACCTCGGCCGCGAGCGGGGCTGCCCCTTCCCGCCGTCGGCACGAACGCGCTGCTTCACTGCCCCACACGGTGAACAGGAGCGGCCGGTCCGGGTTCCGCAGGCCGTCCTGGCCGTTCGGCCGGGTCCGACGGTCGTCACGTTCTCCGCGTTCCACCGCCCCGGCGGGTCCGGGGGCGAGGACCCGGCCGTCCTGCCGGAAGCGACCATCAGGACCCGGCCGGCCAGGCTCGGCGAGGCCACGGCTGCGAAGTGAGGGCGGTCGCCCACTGACCCGGGGCGCAAGGGGCGGGCCCGGGAGCCGCAGGTCGTCCGGCCGGGGTTCCGTGCGGCCGAAGACCGCCCGCCGCCGGACGCGCCGCCCCGGGTCGTACGGACCGCCGGACATCCGGAAGCGGGCGGCCGGTTCCCGGAGCGTCCGGAAAGTCCGCGCCGTCGCCCGCCTGGGCAGGGGGGCCGGCGGCGCGCACACTGGAAGCCGTCCGAAGATCGCCGGGTAAGCGGAGCCGTCCACGGGTAGGAGGGCGCCCTATGAAGACGTCAGGCCGCTTGCTCGGCTCGCCCTGGCGGCGTTCGGTGCTCGCCGCCCTCGCCGGTGCGCTGCCGATGCTCGCCTTCCCCGCACCGGCGCTGTGGTGGTTCGCGTACGTCGCGCTCGTCCCGTGGATCCTGCTGGCCCGCTGCGCGCCGACCGGGCGGCGGGCCGCGTACGACGGCTGGTGCGGCGGCCTGGGCTTCATGCTGGCCGTGCACCACTGGCTGCTGCCGAGCCTGCACGTGTTCACGGTGGTGCTGGCGGCGCTGCTGGGCGCGCTCTGGGCGCCCTGGGGGTGGCTGGTGCGGCGGTTCCTCGGCGGCACGCCCTCCGCCGGCCGCTGCGCGGTCTCCCTCGTCGTGCTGCCGTCGGCCTGGCTGGCCGTGGAACTCGTCCGGTCCTGGCAGGGCCTGGGCGGCCCCTGGGGCATGCTGGGCGCCAGCCAGTGGCAGGTGGCACCGGCCCTGCGTCTGGCCTCGGTCGGCGGTGTGTGGCTGCTGAGCTTCCTGGTGGTGGCCGTCGACGTGGCGGTCGCCGTGCTCGTGGCGGTGCGCGGGGTCCGGGCGCCCGCGGTGGCCTCCCTCGCCGCCACCGCCGCGCTGACCTCCGCGGCCTGGGCCTGGGCACCGCGCCCGGAGACCGACGGTCAGGTCCGCATCGCCGTGGTCCAGCCGGGCATGATCGGCGGGACCGAGAGCGGGCAGCGGCGCTTCGACCGCGAGGAGCAGCTCACCCGCGGCCTCGCGGGACGCCACGTCGACCTGGTCGTCTGGGGGGAGAGCAGCGTCGGGTTCGACCTCGCGCAGCGGCCGGACCTCGCCCGGCGGCTCGCGGCCCTCTCCCGGGAGACCGGCGCGGACGTCCTGGTCGACGTGGACGCCCGGCGCTCCGACCGGCCCGGCATCTACAAGAGTGCCGTGCTGGTCGGCCCGCACGGCCCGACCGGCGACCGCTACGACAAGATGCGGCTGGTCCCGTTCGGTGAGTACGTCCCGGCCCGCTCGCTGCTGGGCTGGGCGACCTCCGTCGGCAAGGCCGCCGGCGAGGACCGCAGGCGGGGCAGCGGGCAGGTGGTCATGGACGTCGGCCACGGCCTGCGCATCGGTCCGCTGATCTGCTTCGAGACCGCCTTCCCGGACATGAGCCGGCACCTGGCGCGGGACGGTGCCGGGGTGCTGCTGGCCCAGTCCTCGACCTCCACGTTCCAGCACAGCTGGGCGCCCGCGCAGCACGCCTCGCTCGGGGCGCTGCGCGCCGCCGAGACCGGGCGCCCGATGGTGCACGCCACGCTGACCGGGGTGTCCGCCGTCTACGGCCCGGACGGCCGGCGCGCCGGACCCTGGCTCGGCACCGGCGCGAGCACGGCCCGGGTGTACGACGTACCGACCGCGCACGGCGCGACCCTCTACGTCCGCTACGGCGACTGGCCGGTGCACGCGGCGCTGCTGGTGCTGGCCGCGCTGTGCGTGACCGAGGGGGTGCGGGCGCTGCTCAGGCCGCGCCGGAGCGCTCCAGCACCGTCCGCAGGACGCGCTCGCACAGCTCGTGGGTCTCCAGCGCGTCCCGGGCGCTGAGGAGCGTGCCGGCGCGGACCGCGTCCAGGAAGGCCAGTACGGCCTGTTCGATGCCGCGCTGACGGGCGACGGGCACCCAGTCGCCACGCCGGCGCACGGTCGGCTGTCCCTTGTGGTCGATGGTCTCGGCGAGGTTGACCACCTGGCGCTTGGTGTCCTGCCCGGAGACCTCGAGGATCTCCTCCGCGGAGCCGCTGAGGCGGTTCATGACGCCGAGCGCGGTGAACCCGTCCCCCGCGAGCTGCAGCACGACGTGGTGCAGCAGTCCGTCGCGCATCCGGCCGCGCACGGTGACGTCGTCGACCGGTCCCGGCACCAGGAACCGCAGGGTGTCCACGACGTGGATGAAGTCGTCGAGGATCATCGTGCGGGGCTCCTCGGGCAGCCCCGCGCGGTTCTTCTGCAGGAGGATCAGATCGCGCGGGTGCTCGGCGCACTGCGCGTATCCGGGCGCGTGGCGGCGGTTGAAGCCCACCATGAGCGAGACGCCGCGTTCCTCGGCGAGTTCCACCAGCCGGGCGGAGTCGGCGAGTTCGTAGGCGAGCGGCTTGTCGACGTACGTGGGTACGCCGGCCTCCAGGAGCCGGGTGACGATCTCCGGGTGGACGGCGGTGGGGGCGTGCACGAAGGCCGCGTCGAGGCCCTGCGCGAGCAGGGCGTCCAGGTCGGTGTGGCGCCGGCCGGCGGGCAGGTGCAGGCTGTCGGCGACCCGCTGCAGCGTGGCGGGCGTCCGGGTCTGCAGGTGCAGGTCGACCCCGGGCTGTGTGCCCAGCACCGGCAGGTACGCCTTCTGCGCGATGTCGCCCAGTCCGATGCAGCCGACCTTCACGTGTTCTCCCTCGCCGTTGTGCCCGCGTCCGCGGTTCCTGCCCGCACGGCAGCATACGGGCGCCGCGTGGGCCGCCGGCCGGCGATGCCCCGTCGAAGCCGCACAGCGGCGCTCCCGGCAGGGGCCCGGAGCGCGCGGCGCCCGGTCTCGCCCCGCGGGCCCGCACCGGGCGCGAGCCCGTTCACCGGTGCGCCGGGCGCCCGGCTCCCCGCTCCCCGCTCCCGGCGAGGCACGGGGGGAACTGGGGAACCGCCGGCCGGTCCGCTCCGCGGCGGGGGAAAACCCGTGGTGTGCGGGCCACCCCTGAGCGACGATCGTCGCATGACGACGACCGAACGCCGCGAACCCGCCCTGACAGCCGACGAACGCACCATGCTGGAAGGCTGGTTGGACTACCACCGCCAGACCCTGGCGTGGAAGTGCGAGGGTCTGACCGACGAACAGCTGCGCACCGCGTCCACCCCACCGTCCGACCTGACCCTGCTGGGCCTGGTGCGCCACATGGCGGAGGTGGAGCGGAGCTGGTTCCGCAGGGTGCTGGCCGGTGAGGACGCCGGACCGCTCTACTACGACGACGAGGACCCCGACGGCGACTTCCACGTCACCGCCACCGACACCTGGGCCGAGGCCCACGCCACCTGGCAGGCCGAGATCGAGGCCGCCCGCCGCCTCTGCGCCGGCGTCGGCCTGGACGACCTGTCGAAGGGCAGGAGCAGGAGCTCCGACGAGCCCTTCAACCTGCGGTGGATCTACACCCACATGATCGAGGAGTACGCCCGGCACAACGGCCACGCCGACCTGATCCGCCAGCGCCTCGACGGGGCGACGGGCGACTGACGGGGCGGGTCCCGAGCCGGGGGCGGGACGCGGGCGCGCCGGCCGGCGGCAGAGGCGGCGCCCGCCCGCACCGCGCCGACCGCACGGGCGTCACCCACCCGCACCGCCCGGACTCCCTACGGGGCGGGAGATCACCCGTGCGGGGCATCCTCCGCCGGTCCGCGGGCCGCGCGCGCCCCGGACGCAGCAGAGTGACGCGGGTGCATCGAACGACGACCGCCGCAACGCTCCTGATCACCATGGCCGTCTCGGCCCTGACCGGCTGCGTCACGGTCCAGCGGCCGGCTTCCGGCGGGCCGGGGCCGAAAGCCGCCTCCGCCGCGGCCCCGGCCCCGCGCCCGGAGGGCGGCACCGGTCCGCGCGCCGTCCAGGCTCCCGCCCGGGAGGCCCTGGGACGCGCGGGTTCCTCCGGCTCCTCCGAACCGTCCGCGCACCCGCGTCCGCCCGCCGCCCCGCACCCGGCCGCACCCGCGGCCCCGGCCAGCGCCCCGGCACCGCGCGCGCGGCACCCGCACCCGCACCCGCACCCGCACCCGGCACCGCACTCCCCCGGCCGTCCCGCGCACCACCCCGCGCCGCCCCGGCCTCCCGCGGCACGCCAGGGCCGGGCTCCCGCCGGGCACGGAGCGCCGCCCGCCGGCCCGGGTGTCTGCGCGCTCGGCAAGCAGTACGGCGGCTGGCGTGCGAACAGTCCCGAGGCGAAGATCTGCGGCCAGACCTACGGCCGCTGAGCACCGCCGCTACGACCGCTGCCGGGGCGGTCCCTCCGGATCCCCTCCGGCGCCGGGACCGCCGTCGCCCAGGCGCAGCTCCAGCCGGTGGATCGCCGCGCGCACCCCGTCGCCGTAACTGTCGTCGGCCAGGCCGCCGGCCGTGCCGCGAGCGTGGCGGAGGTGGCTCCGGGCGGCCTCACGGCGGCCGAGCTTCACGTAGTCGGCGGCCAGGTTCAGGTGCAGGGACGGGTACAGGGCACGGACCGCCGCCGGTGCGCCCCCGGACCCGGCGCGCCGCTCGTCGGTGAGTTCCTCGGCGGCCGACAGTGCTCTGAGGTCCCAGGCCAGTTCGTCGCAGGGGTCGTCCTGGGTGTCGGCCATGTAGTGGGCCAGTGTGCAGCGGTGCAGCGGATCGCCGTCCGCGCCGATCTCCCGCCACAGGGCGAGGAACCGGCCCCGGGCCTCCTCCCGGTCACCCGCGTGGTGCAGCATGACGCTCTGCCCGATCCGCGTCAGCACGGCGTCGTCCGCGGTCTCCTCCTGCCGCTCCGCCACGCGCCCTCCAGCCCTCTCCCCGACCCGACTCCCCCGACGCTAACGGCACCCACCGGCATTCCGGCTCAGGCTGCCCGCGGGAGGGCCGCGTCTCACCCCGAGTCGGGACACCGGCGGCGTCACGGGCCGGGGCGGCGGCGCCGCGGCACCGCCGGTGGACGACGCGGACGCGCCACCGGACACGGCACCTGAAGGCGCCCCCCGGTCCTGCCTGCCCCCGCCGGCCACCCCGCCCTCGCCCCCATCGGGACCGGTACCAGACCTCCGACCGGATTGCGGCACGGGAACGGACTCAGCCCAGGTCCGGAATTCGCCAGTCGATCGGCTCGTGTCCCTGCCGGGCCACCGCCTCGTTGATCTGCGTGAACGGACGCGAGCCGAAGAACCTCTTCGCCGACAGGGGAGAGGGGTGCGCGCCCTTGACTACCACGTGCCGGGTCTCGTCGATCAGGGGGAGCTTCTTCTGCGCGTAGTTGCCCCAGAGCACGAAGACCGCCGGGTCGGGCCGGTCGGCCACCGCCCGGATCACCGCGTCGGTGAACTTCTCCCAGCCGCGGCCCTTGTGGGAGTTGGCCTCGCCGGAGCGGACCGTGAGCACCGCGTTGAGCAGCAGCACGCCCTGCTCGGCCCACGGCATCAGATACCCGTTGTCCGGGACGGGGGTGCCCAGCTCGTCGTGCATCTCCTTGTAGATGTTGCGCAGCGACGGCGGGACCTTCACACCGGGGCGCACCGAGAAGCACAGGCCGTGTCCCTGCCCCTCGCCGTGGTACGGGTCCTGTCCGAGGACGAGGACCTTCACCCGGTCGTACGGCGTGGCGTCCAGCGCGGCGAAGACCTCCTCGCGCGGCGGGTAGACGGGACCCCTCGCCCGCTCCTCCTCGACGAACTCGGTCAGCTCCTTGAAGTAGGGCTGCTGCAGTTCGTCGCCCAGAACCCCGCGCCAGGACTCGGGCAGCATGGCGATGTCGGTCACGTCACGTCCTCACGATGTGCGGTCACTTACTGCTCACCGAAACTACAGGCGACCACTGACAACGCTCCCGCGCCCCCGGCGACCACCGCAGCCTCGCACGCCCTGAACCCTCCTCACATGCCTGTTGAGCAGGGCTTTCATGACCACGTTGGCATGGCGGCGGGCGGCTTCGCGCGTCCGGGCAGGGCGTGGGACCGGTCCGGAGAACGCCGGTGGGCCGCCCTGTCCAGGACGGCCCACCGGGTGGGAGGGATCAGCTCACGCCGGTGTCACCGGCCAGGAGGTTCAGCTCACGCCGGCGTTGAGGAAGATGCCGCCGTCCACGACGAGCGTCTGCCCGGTGATCCAGTCGGACTGCCCGGAGGTGAGGAACGCCGCCGCGCCGCCGATGTCGGAGGGGACGCCGAGGCGGCCGAGCGGGTAGGCCGCGGCGGCCTCCTCCTCGCGGCCCTCGTACAGGGCCTGGGCGAACTTCGTCTTCACCACGGCCGGGGCGATGGCGTTGACCCGCACCTTCGGCGCGAACTCGTGCGCGAGCTGCTGGGTCAGGTTGATCATCGCGGCCTTGCTGATGCCGTACGCGCCGATGAACGGCGAGGGGGCGAGGCCGGCGACGGAGGAGATGTTCACGATGGCGCCGCCGTGCTCCTTCTGCCAGGCGTGCCAGGTGCGCTGGGCGAAGCCGAGCGCGGAGACGACGTTGGTCTCGAAGACCTTGCGCGCCACGTTCAGGTCGAGGTCGGCGATCGGTCCGAACACCGGGTTGGTGCCGGCGTTGTTGATCAGGTGGTCGACGCGGCCGAACGCCTCCATGACGCGCTCGACGGCCTCCGCCTGGTGGGCCTCGTCGTGGGCCTTGCCCGCGACGCCGATGGCCCGGTCGGCGCCGAGCCTGTCCACGGCCTCCTTCAGGGCGTCCTCGTTGCGGCCGGTGATGCACACCCGGTCGCCCCGGGCCACCAGTGCCTCGGCGATGCCGTAGCCGATGCCGCGGCTGGCGCCGGTGATGAGGGCGACCTTGCCCGACGGCTCGGCGGGTTCCACGGAAGTCATGTGCGTGTTTCCTTAGTCGAGCGGTCCGCCGGCGACGTAGAGCACCTGGCCGGAGACGAAGCCGGCGGCGTCAGCCGTGAAGAAGGCGATCGCGTTGGCGATGTCCTCCGGCTCGCCGACGCGCTGCACCGGGATCTGGGTCGCCGCGGCGGCCTTGAAGTCCTCGAAGCCCATGCCCACGCGGTCGGCGGTGGCCTTGGTCATCTCGGTGGCGATGAAGCCCGGGGCGACGGAGTTGGCGGTGATGCCGAACTTGCCCAGCTCCTTGGCGAGGGTCTTGGTGAAGCCCTGCAGACCCGCCTTGGCGGCGGAGTAGTTGACCTGGCCCCGGTTGCCGAGCGCGGAGGACGAGGAGAGGTTGACGATCCGGCCGAAGCCCGCGTCCACCATGTGCTTCTGGACCGCGCGGGTCATCAGGAACGAGCCGCGCAGGTGCACGTTCATGACGGTGTCCCAGTCGGAGACGCTCATCTTGAACAGCAGGTTGTCACGGAGCACGCCCGCGTTGTTGACGAGGATCGTGGGCGCGCCGAGTTCCTCGGCGATGCGTGCGACCGCCGCTTCCACCTGGGCCTCGTCGGAGACGTCGGCGCCGATCGCGACGGCCCGCCCGCCGGCCGCGGTGATCTTCTCCACGGTGTCCTTGCAGGCGGCCTCGTCGAGGTCGATCACGGCGACGGCACGGCCCTCGGCGGCCAGTCGTACGGCGGTGGCCGCGCCGATGCCGCGCGCGGCACCGGTGACGACGGCGACCCGCTGGTCAGTGGTGGACATTGCTGCTTCTCCTCGCCCTTGAGAGAACCCGGTGTGCGGTGAGCAACCGCTTAGTACCTTCGGTGGGTGTGACGCTAGAAGCCCTGGCACCCGGTGTCAACGGCACACCGGGTGCGTGTGATCCATTACCTCACCAGAAGGTCCAGCAACCGCTCCGTCTCCGCGGCCGGGTCCAGGGTGAGTCCGGTGTGGACCGGGCCGGGCTGGACGATCGTGGAGCGGGGCGCGGCCAGCCAGCGGAACCGGCGTCCGGCGTCGTCGCCCGCCGCCTGCCCGGCCGCGCTGCCGCCCGCGCAGACGCTCTCCACAGCGGCGAGGGCGGCCCGCACGCCCGCCACGTCGGCGTGCGGGTCGAGCGCCAGCAGCCGGGCCTCGTCGAGATGGGTGCGGGCGCCGACGTAGGCCTTGGCACGGCAGTAGACGAGCACCCCGGCGTTGATCCGCTCGCCGCGCTCGACCCGCGGGACGATCCTCAGCAGGGCGTACTCGAAGACGTCCCGTTCGCTCGTCCGGCCGCCGATGATGTGGCGCTCCCCCGCCTGCCGGCCCCCCAGGATGTGGTGGTCGCCCGTCTGCCGGCGGCCCGTGACGGAGTGGTCCGCCGCCTGCCGCCCGGTGGTGTCGTGGTCGCTCACTTGGCCGTCCCCTCGATTCCGTGGATGCGCTCGTGGATCACGGCGGCCCGCGCGAGCAGCGGCCGGGCGTAGGCGCGGCGCAGTTCGCCGGGCGTGCCGAAGCCGGGCTCCCCGGTCAGCCAGGCGTCCGGGATCTCGGCGGTCACCTCGGCGAGCAGTTCCTCGGTGACGAGCGGGGCCAGGTGTGCGGCGGCGGCCGCGAGGTCCGGGCCGAACGGCGCGAGCGCGTGGTCGGTGGCGTCGTAGGGGCGTGCGGCGGAGGCCTCGGCACCCGGCCAGTTGTGGTGCCAGATCATCGTCGCGCCGTGGTCGATGAGCCACAGTTCGCCGCGCCACCTGAGCAGGTTGGGGTTGCGCCAGGAGCGGTCCACGTTGTTCACGAGCGCGTCGAACCAGACGATCCGCCCCGCCTCGCCGGCGTCCACCGGGAAGGCCAGCGGGTCGAACCCGAGGGCTCCGGAGAGGAAGTCCATCCCGAGGTTGGCGCCGCCGCTGGAGCGCAGCAGTTCCTGGACCCGCTCGTCGGGTTCGCCGAGTCCGAGGACCGGATCGAGGCCGATGGTCACCAGCGGGGGAACCCGGAACCCCAGCCGCCGGGCCAGTTCTCCGCACACGACCTCGGCGACGAGCGTCTTGCGGCCCTGCCCGGCGCCGCTGAACTTCAGGACGTACGTCCCGAGGTCGTCGGCCTCGACGAGTCCTGGCAGCGAGCCGCCCTCCCGCAGGGGTGTGATGAAGCGGGTCGCGTTGACTTCCTTGAGCATCGCCCCAGGTTACTGGGGCCCCGGGCGGCTCCGGTGGGCCCCGGACGGGTCCGGAGGCGATCTGAACGCCCGGCGCCGCGCGGACGTACCCCTGCGCACAGATCCGTCGCGAAGTCCGCGGCGGAGTCCGCGAGAAGGGAACGCCGGCATGACCAGCGCATCGAACCGTCCCCCGCAGGAGCCGGCCCGCCGTACGGTCGTGGCGGCGCTGGGCGCGGCGGGGATCGCCGTCACCCTGACCGCCTGCGGGCCGGACGGCGGGCCGGCGTCGGGCACCTCCGGAGCCGGCGAGCCGGCGTCGGGCGCCTCCGGACCGTCCTCCTCCGGTTCGCCGGGGGCTTCCGGGCCGTCTTCCGCCGGTTCGCCGGGTGCCGGTGGGGTCCTCGCCAGGACGTCCGACATCCCAGAGGGCGGCGGCCGGATCTTCGCCGACCGGGGCGTCGTCGTCACCCAGCCCGAGAAGGGCCGGTTCGAGGCGTTCTCCTCCACCTGCACCCACCAGGGCTGCACGGTGAGCGGGATCGCGGACGGGGTGATCAGCTGCCCGTGCCACCACAGTGAGTTCTCGGTGACCGACGGGAGCGTGCGGAAGGGCCCCGCGCTCCGGCCGCTGCCCGCCCGGAAGATCTCCGTCCACGGCGACGGGATCGAACTGGCCTGAAGACGGCGGCACGAAGCCCCCGCCCCCGGGCGGGTGCCGCTCAGCCGATCTGCTCCCCCGCCTCCCGCAGGGCCTCCACGGCGGCGCGGATCGAGGGGCGGCGGTCGGCGTCGGTGCGCCACACCGCGTAGACGTGCCTGCGCACGGCCTGGCGCACCGGGACCGTGCGCACGCCGGCGGGCAGCGGTCCCCGCCCGAGCCGGGGCGCCACGCAGACGCCGAGTCCGGCGGCGACCAGCGCGAGCTGTGTGGCGTGCTCCTGCGCGCGGTGCGCGACGCGCGGTTCCACCTCCTTGGACCGCAGGGTGTCCAGCAGCCATTCGTGGCAGAACTCGTCGTCGCCCCAGGTGATCCAGTCGTCGTCGGCGAAGTCCTCCAGGGCGGCCTGTGCGCGGTCCGCGTGCCGGTGCGTGGCGGGCATCGCGACGTCGACCGGGTCGTCGAGGAGCGGCGCCCGGGTGAGCCCGTCGGGCACGGGCAGCGGCTTGTTGTACCAGTCGAGCACCACGGCCAGATCGACGTCCCCGCGCAGCACGGCCCGTACGGCCGGCGCGGGTTCGACCTCGGCGGTGGTGACGCCGAGGGCCGGGTGCCGGGCGCGCAGATGGCGCAGCGCGAGGGGGAACAGTCCGCGGGCGCCGGTGGGGAAGGCGGCCAGCCGCAGCTCGCCCACCACCTGCCCCCGCTGGGCCTCCAGGTCGGACTGGGCCAGCTCGACCTGGGAGAGGATGCGCGCCGCGTGCTCGGCGAGGAGCCGGCCGGCGTCCGTGAGCCGCACGCCCCGGCCGTTCCTGGCGAGGAGCCGCTGGCCCACCTCCCTTTCCAGTTTGGCCATCTGCTGGGAGACCGCCGAGGTGGTCACATGCAGCCCGTCGGCCGCACCGCTGACCGAGCCGTGCCGGGCGAGGGCGTCGAGGGTGCGCAGGCGCTCCAGGTTCAACATGTAAGCGATACTACGAGGTACCGGCCGCCAATTCTCGATTGTGCTACGAGGTGGTGTCCGGGCACGCTACGTCCATGAGTTCCGCGACCGCATCCTCCGCTCCGACCCCGACCGCCCCGCCCGGCCGGGCCCGCGGCCCGCTGCACTGGCGGGTCCGTTTCGCCTTCCTCGCACTGGTGTGGGGGTTCAGCTTCCTGTTCATGAAGGTGGGCACGCGGAGCTTCGCGCCCTTCCAGGTGACGCTGGGACGGCTGGTGTTCGGCACGGCCGTGCTGGCCGTGGCCATGGCGGTGAAGCGGGAGCGGCTGCCGCGCGGCGCCCGCACGTGGGGTCATCTCGCGGTCGCCGGTCTCTTCCTCAACGCGCTGCCCTTCTCCCTGTTCGCGTACTCGGAACTGACCATCCCGTCCACCCTCGCGGGCATCTGCAACGCGACCTCGCCGCTGTGGGGCATGGCGCTGTCCCTGGTCGCCCTCTCCGAGGACCGGCCGACGCGGGTGCGGGTGGCGGGTCTCGGGCTCGGTTTCCTCGGCGTGCTCACCGTGCTCGGCGCCTGGCAGGGCTTCCACGGCCCGGACGCCCGGGGCACGGCGATGGCGCTGCTGGCTTCGCTGAGCTACCCGGTCGGCTGGATCTACGTCCGGCGCACCCTGGCCGGTGCCGCGGAGTCGCACCTGTCGCTGACCGGGGGCCAGTTGCTGCTGGCGACGGCGCAACTGGCCGTCGTCACCCCGCTGTTCACCAGCGTGCCGAGTCACGTGGGCGTGTTCCCGCTGCTCGCGGTGGCCGCGCTGGGCGCGCTGGGCACGGGCGTCGCGATGCTCGTGCAGTACGGCCTGGTCGCCGAGGTCGGTCCGACGACCGCCCAGATGGTCACCTACTTCGTGCCGATCATCGCCGCCGGCGCCGGTGTCGCCGTCCTCGGTGAGCGCCTGAGCTGGTCGACCCCGGTCGGCGCGGTGATCGTCCTGGCCGGGGCGGCCCTGTCCCAGGCTCGGCCCGGACACGGCGCCCGGCGCGCCCGCGCCGCCGCCTCGACCGCGCCGGGACAGCCGGTCCGGTCCGGCGCGCGGCCCCCGGCTCCCGCGCCGGACGGCGTCCGCCCCGCCGAGCGGCCCGCCCGCCCCGAACCGGCAGCGCCGGCGAGCACGAATCCGTAAGTCCCGCACCGGGCCGGGAAGTCCCCGGCCCCAGTCCTCAGCCCCGCGCCGGCCGGAAGGCCCCGGCCCCCTCCCTCAGACGTAACTCCGCTCCGGGGCCGGTCCCAGCGCCGCCGCCACCGCGTCCGCGAGCCGCTCGGTCTCCTCCTCGCTCAGCGCCGAGACGGTGATCCGGACACCCGGCGGCTCGTGCAGCCGGAAGCGGGCGCCCGGGGCGACGGCCCAGCCCGCGTGCAGCAGCCGGGCGACGACACCCGTCTCGTCCGGCACCGGCACCCACACGTTCATCCCGCTGCGCCCGCGCGCGGCGACCCCGCGCTCCGCCAGCGCGCCGATGAGCAGGTCGCGCCGCCGGCTGTACTCCGCCGCCACCGCGCCGGTGTCCAGGGCGGACTCGGTCCACAGCCGCGCGACGGCCCGCTGCACCAGCAGGCTCACCCAGCCGGGCCCGAGCCGCTGCCGCCCGCGCACCCGGTCGACGGTGACCTGGTCCCCGGTGAGCACGGCCAGGCGCAGGTCGGGACCGTAGGCCTTGGCGACCGACCGGACGAAGGCCCAGTGCCGGGTGGCTCCGGCGAGCGGGTGCAGGGGGAGGTCGACGATGCCGTGGCCGTGGTCGTCCTCGACGAGCAGGGTCTCGGGGTGCCCGGCGAGCACGGCACGCAGGGCACGCGCGCGGGGTGCGCTCAGCGCCGCGCCGGTCGGGTTCTGCGCGCGGTCGGTGACGAGCAGCGCCCGCGCGCCGTCCGCGAGCACCCGGCGTACGGCGTCGACGCGCGGCCCCTCGTCGTCCACGCCCATCGGCACCGTGCGCAGTCCGAGCGCCGGCACCAGGTCGAGTGTCCTGGCCCAGCCCGGGTCCTCCACCGCGACCGTGTCCCCCTGTCTGAGGTGGGCGGTCAGGACCCGCTCGACGCCGTCCAGCGAGCCGGTGACCACGGCGAGCGGTCCCTCCGGCACACCGTCGGCGTCCAGCTCGGCGCGGGCGGCGCGCGCCAGCCGGGGGTCGACGGCCACGTCGCCGTAGAGCACGGGGTCGCGGTCGCCCTCGGCCGCGGCGGCCGCGAAGGCCGGGGCGAGCGCCGGCAGCAGGGCCGGGTCCGGGTTGCCCGCGGACACGTCCCGCACGCCCTCGGGCACGTCGACGCCGATGCGGTCCCGCCCGGTGGTGGCCGGCACGGGCCGCACCCGGCTGCCCCGGCGCCCGGCGGTCTCGATGACCCCGCGCTCGCGCAGCACCCGGTACGCGGCCGCGACGGTGTTGGGGTTGACGCCGAGATCGACCGCCAACTCCCTCATCGGGGGCAGCAGTTGCCCCGGTTCGAGGTGTCCGGCACCCACCGCGCGCTCGACGCTCGCCGCGATCTCCGCTGCACGACGGCCCTCGATCCGATATTCTCCTAGCACAAAGTCAATTATGCACTAGTGCAATGGAGACCGCAATGCAGGGGACCCAGCAGCCGACCCCGACGGCCGACATCTACCCGCCGACCGACCGCACCGTCCCCACCCGGTCCGCGCAGAAGGCGTCCTACGACAAGGAACTGGTGCACGCGATACTCGACGAGGCGTACGTCTGCCACCTGGGCTTCGTCCGCGACGGGGCGCCCGTGGTGCTGCCGACGCTCTACGGCCGGGTCGGCGAGCGGCTGTACGTGCACGGCTCGACCGGATCGCGTCCCCTGCGCATGGCGGGCCAGGCCGAGGCGGGCCTGCCGGTCTGCCTGACGGTCACCCATGTCGACGGCCTGGTGCTGGCCCGCTCCGCCTTCCACCACTCGGTCAACTACCGCAGTGTCGTGGTGCACGGCACCGCCCACCAGGTCACCGACCCCGACGAGAAGCGCATGGCCCTGGACGCGCTGGTCGACCACGTGGTGCCCGGCCGGTCGGCCGACTCGCGCCCCGGCAACGCGAAGGAACTGGCCGCGACCGCCGTCCTCCGCCTCGACCTCACGCAGGTGTCGGCCAAGCTGCGCACGGGCGGCGCCAATGACGAGCCCGAGGACCTCGCCCTCCCCCACTGGGCCGGCGTGGTCCCGGTGCGCAGGACCTACGGCGCTCCGCTCCCCGAGGCGGACCTGGCGCCCGGCACCGAGATCCCGGGGTACCTCGCGGACCTGTAGGCGGTGCCGCGGGCGCGGGAGACAGGGGCGCCGGCGCCCGGCGGCCCGGAGACCGCAGGGGCCGGGGCGCCCCTTCCCCTGTCAGACCAGGGCAGGTTCCTCGGCGGCGGACCGTGCGCCGCGGGTCTCCGCGATGGCGAGGCCGCCGACGGAGCCGAGCATCAGCGCGGTGCCCACCAGCGTCGCCGCCGTCAGCCGCTCGCCCAGCAGGGTGACCGCCAGCACCGCCGCGCTGACCGGCTCCAGGAGCATGATCACCGACACGGTGGCCGAGCGGACGACGGCCGCGCCCGCGAAGTAGAGGGCGTAGGCGAGTGCCGTCGGCACGGTGCCGATGTAGGCGAGCAGCCACAGCAGCCGGACCGGTTCGACGGTGTGCGGCACCAGCCCCTCGGCTGCCGCGAGCGGCAGCAGGCACAGCGTGGCCACGGCGAACGCCCCCACGGTCGTGGCGGAGTGGTCGGCGCCGCCGTCCCGGCCCCACCGGCGGGTCAGCAGCGTCATGCCGCTGTAGCCGGCCGCGGAGGCCAGGGCGAGCAGCACGCCCCACGGCCGTACGGCGGCACCCCCGCTGCCGAGGACCAGCACCCCGAGGCCGGCCAGCGCGCCGGCGACCGCGGCCGCACCGGACCGGCCGAGCCGTTCGCCCAGGGTGAGGCGGGCGCCGAGCGCGATGAGGACGGGCCCGGCGCCGAGGGTGACGACCGTCGCGACGGCCAGTCCGGTCGCGGACACGGCGGCGAAGTAGGCGGTCTGGAACACGGCGAGCCCGAGCCCGGTGGCACCGGCCCGCAGCAGGGCACCGCCGCGGGTGACCGCAGTCGCCGGCCGCACGCGCGGCCGCAGCAGACGCACGGCGAGCAGCAGGACGACGCCCGCGAGACAGCGCCAGAAGGACAGCGCGGCCGGTCCCATGTCACTGGCCCGGTAGACCAGGGAGGCGGCGGCACCGGCGGTGCCCCAGGCGGCACCGGCGACGATCAGGTAGAGGAGGCCACGCCCGACGGGCAGGCCTGCAGAAGCATGCGACACGAGTTCTCTCCGCAGAGTGCAGAAGTTCACAAGGAGGACCCCGGTGCGACGGGGTCGTCGGACTTCTTCTGCGGGCAGCACCGCGCGGGCCCGGTCGCGTTCCGGGCCGCGGAAGGTCCGCGGGTCGGGCCGGAGCGCCGGGCTCGTGGAAGGAGGCCCGCTCGGTCAGGCGACCGGCGGCGAGACGACGAGTGCGCGCGTATGCATGTCCGGCACCCTAGACCGTCGTTCCGCGCGCCGACAACTCCCGCTCGCCACCGCCGCTCCCGGCCGGTTCCGCCGCTGCCCCCGCGGGCGACGAGGACTGCGCGATGAAGGCGCCCAGCAGGACGACGGCACCGCCGGCCACCTGCGGCGCGGAGAGGTGCTCGCCGAGCAGGACCCAGGCCAGCACGGTCGCGATGACCGCCTCCAGGCAGGCCACCACGCCCGCCACCTGGGGCGAGAGCCGGCGCACCGAGAGCACGCCGGTGACGTACGCCAGGACGGTGGCCACCAGCACGATCCAGACCAGCAGCGCGGCGGCCGGGACCGCCGTGCCGTTCATGTCCGCGGTGTGCGCGAGCACCGTCCAGTCCATGCCCCAGGGCCGGGCCACGGCGGTCAGGACGACGGCGCCGACGAGCAGCCCGTACGCGATGACGCCGAGCGGGTCCGGCGCCCGGTCACCGGCGTCGCCGCCCTGGTCGGACAGGACGAAGTAGCCGACCTGGCAGCAGGCCGCGCCCAGGGCGAGCAGCAGGCCGAGGGCGTCGAAGCCGAGGCCGGACCAGACCTCGACGACGCAGGCGAGCCCGCCGGCGGCGAGGACCACGCCGAGGGCGGCGGCCCGGGTGACCGGCCGCCGCTGCACGAAGCGGACCCAGCCGAGCACCAGGGCGGGTGCCAGGTACTCGATGAGCAGGGCCACCCCGACGGGGATACGGGAGAGCGCGGCGAAGTAGCACGCCTGGACGCCCGCCACGGCGAGCAGGCCGAACCCGGCCAGCAGCAGGGGGCGGCTGCGCAGCAGCGCGCGGTGGCGCACGGCGAGCGGGAGCATGACGAGCGCCGCGCCGGTGACGCGCAGCCACACGACGTGCAGCGGGTCGAGACCCGCTTCGATCAGCGGCTTGGCCGCGACCCCGGAGCCGCCGAAAGCGACCGCGGAAACGAGCGCGAGACCGAGCCCGACGCCTTTGCCGGACTGCCCCTGACTGATCCCAGACGTAACCACCGGCACATGATGACAGGCGGCGACATGAGCGTCACCCTCGTTGGCACCTGTCTCACCGGCTGGACGCGGGCGTCACACGTGGAGGGCGCCGAGGGGGCGCCGCGCCGCCCGCGCGCACGGTCTGCGGCGCGGGCGCGGGCGGGGGTAGGCGTTCCGTGTCCGGCCACAGGGTGGAGTCTCGGGCCCTCGCCGAGGGCGGGTGGCGGGCGGCGGCAGGGTCAGCGGGTGGTGCCGCTGCCGCCGGCGTACTCCTGCGCGCGCTCACGGCGCTCGCCGTGCACCGCGTTCTCCGCTCGCCCCGGGCGCTCACCGTCCAGGGCCAGGGCCGTCACCACGGGCTCCCCGCGTTCGTCACCCCTGACGTCCGCCGCCTGCTCCCGGCGCTCGCCCTCTCCGCCGTCCGCCGCGTCGAGGCGGGCGGCCAGTTCCCGCGCGTCGATCCCCGCGCGGGCGAGCACCTCGACGGCCCGTGACCCGGGGTCGGCGGTGACCGCCGCGAGGAGGTCGAGGCCGCCCGCCGGGCCGTCGCCGCGGCGGGCGGCGCGCGCACGGGCGTGCTCCAGCGCGGCTGACGCGGCCGGTGAGCAGCCGTCAGCCTCCGCGACCACGGCGTCGCCCACGCTCACCACGGGCAGGGCCCCGGAATCCTCGACGCTGGTCTGCCAGCGCAGTCCGTAACCGATGCTGCGCTGGACGAGGTAGCCGAGCAGCCGGGCGATCCGCGGCCCGCCGGCGAAGACGGCACGCACCTCGGGGTCCGCCTCCAGGAGGGTGTGCAGCAGATGGGCGGTGTCGATCTGCCGGTCCCCGTCCCGGACCGCCCTCCTGCGCGCAGCGGCGACCACCGCCACCAGCTCGGCACTGAGCCCGGCGTCGTCGTCGGGGCGGCCGCCGCCCTGCTCGGGGACCGGCTGCCTGGGGATACGGGGTCGCACGTCCCCCAGCCCATCAGTCCCGAGGGCTCAGGTCATCCCCGGCCAGAAGCATTTCCGCATCCCACGCAGAGTGGACCCGGGCGGACGGAATCTCCTCCTTACGGATGAGACCAGGTCAATCCGCACAGAGTTCACCGGGGAGGCGCACAGCCGCCCGCAGCCCTCCGCCCAGCCCGAGCCCCGCACCCGCGCGAAGGCGCCCCGCGGACCACTGCGCGGGGCGCCCGTCACAAGGACGCTCAGTCCTCGTCGGCGAGGATCAGGTACAGCTTCTTGCGGGCGTCGTTGATGACGGCGAGCGCCTTCTCGCGCTGCTCCTTGCTGCCGGTCTTCCAGACCTGCCCGAACGCCTCCATCAGCCCGAACCCGGCCTGGCGGATCTCGCCGAGAACCTCCCAGTCGACACCGCGCGAGGCCTCCTCCCAGGGCGCTTCCGGACCTTCGCCGGCGGCCGCGCGGCCCTCCTCGGTGAGCGAGAACAGCTTCTTGCCGCCCTCGGACTCACTGACGATGAGCCCCTCGTCCTCCAGCAGTTGAAGGGTCGGGTAGACCGAGCCCGGACTGGGCTTCCACGCCCCGCCGCTGCGCTCGGCGATCTCCTGGATCATCTCGTAGCCGTGCATGGGCCGGTCCCTGAGCAGGGCCAGGATCGATGCCCGTACGTCGCCGCGCCGCGCCCTGCCACGCGGTCCGCCGCGCCCTCGCCCGCCCCAGGGGCCGGGGCCGAAACCCGGTCCGAAGCCAGGGCCGCCGGGGCCGAAGCCCGGCCCGCCCGGCCCGAAGGGACCGAAGGCGGCCCGCCGCCCCTCGAAACCTCCCAGGCCGCCCCGGCGGCCGTCGTGCCGGTGTCCACGTTCGAACCCGTGGGTACGCATCGCCATCACTCCATTCCATCGTTGATCTGTCGCGATACTTCAACGATATATCGGAACAGCTCGCCCGACAACCCCCTTCCCCACGGCCTCCTTGACCTGTCTCAGCGAAGTTCGATCGGTCTCACTGCAGATCGACCACCGGCGGGTTCGTCTCACCGGAGTCTGACCGTCCCTGCTCTGTGCCACCGATCGATGGTTCGTCAGCGCGCACCGTGCGTGGGGCGACCGACGCTGAGCGGTCCTGTGGGCCTTGAGAGGATCAGGGCATGGCGGACTCACCTCTGCAGATCAATGCCCTCATCGTCGATGCCACTGACCCTGAGCGGCTTGCCGCGTTCTGGTCCGAGTTGCTTGGCCGGCCAGTCGTGGGCCGCATGGGACCCTACGTATGGCTGCGGCGCGAGAACGGCCTGGGCCTGGGCTTCCAGCGGACCGGCGAGCCCAAGTCGGTGAAGAACCGGATGCACTTCGACGTCACCTCACCCGACCCGGCCGCAGAGCAGGCACGTGTCGAGGCGCTCGGCGGGCGCCGGCTGGAGGAGTACGACGCCGGCGGGTTCCTGGTGATGGCGGATCCCGAGGGCAATGAGTTCTGCATCATCCCCGAAGGCCCCTTCGAACTCGATGACGAGGGGCGCGCGGACTACCTCACCTGACCGGCCCTCCCGCCTGAGCCGGAACACCGTCGGCTCCCCCTCCGTCACCGGAGTTTGATCGGCACCGGCGGTGGATCCCGCTCCAGCCACGACTCGTAGCCCACGTGACCGCCGGCCGTCACCGCGTAGTACCAGCCCGCGAAGCTCTTCTCGCCCCCCGCAGGCGGCTCTGCCCGGCTCCGCAGGCGACTGCGTCCGGCCGCGCCGGTCCGGGCCACGAGCCACCCGGCACGAATTGGCCTTGGCCGGACGCCCGGTGGTGCCCCTACGGTCGGGGGATGCGGATTCGAATCGTCGACGCCTTCACCGACCGCCCCTTCGCCGGCAACCCGGCCGGGGTGCTGCTCCTGGACGCGTTCCCCGAGGACGACTGGCTGCAGAAGGTGGCCCGGGAGGTCAACCACGCCGAGACGGCGTTCGCGCACCCGCTGCCCGCGGGCGGAGAGGCCGACTGGGCGCTGCGCTGGTTCACCCCCGTCACCGAGGTCGCCCTGTGCGGGCACGCCACGCTCGCCACCGCCCATGTCCTGTACGCCACCGGGGCGCACTCGGGTGCGGCGCGCTTCGCCACCCGCAGCGGCGTGCTCGTCGCCGCGCCCGCCGACGACGGCGCGATCACCCTCGACTTCCCGACCGCCCCGCTCACCGAGGTCGAACTGCCCGCCGGAGCAGCCGAGGCCCTGGGCGCCGAGCCGCGCACCGCCTTCGACACCGGCCCGGACGTGGGCGACCTGGTGCTGGAACTGGCGGACGAGAAGACGGTCCGGGCGCTGGCCCCCGACCACAAGGCGCTGGCCGCCTGCTCGGCGCGCGGCGTCATCGCCACCGCGCGGGCCGAGGACCCCGGCCGCGGCTACGACTTCGTCTCACGGTGCTTCTTCCCGAACGTGGGCATCGACGAGGACCCCGTGACCGGCAGCGCCCACACCGCCCTCGCCCCTTACTGGTCCGAGCGCCTGGGCCGCTCCGCCCTCACCGGCCTCCAGGCCTCCCCGCGCTCGGGGCTGGTCCGCACCGAGGTACGCGGCGAACGCACCCTGCTCACCGGCCACGCGGTCACGGTCATCGACGGCGAACTCCACGCCTGAGAGCGCGTCGGCCCACGCCCGTCACCCGGCGCGGGCGGGGCCGGTCAGGCGGTGGGAAGCCAGCCGACCTTCCCGGCCAGCAGGGCGTAGCCGACGAACGCGCCGATGTCGAGCAGCGAGTGCGCCACCACCAGCGGTCCGACCCGGCCCCACCGCCGGTACAGCCGGACGAACACCACGCCCATGACCATGTTGCCGAGGAAGCCGCCGATGCCCTGGTAGAGGTGGTAGGAGCCGCGCAGTACGGAACTGGCGGCCAGCGCGGTCCCCGGGGCCCAGCCCAGCTGCCGCAGCCTGCGCAGCAGATAGCCGACGACGATGACCTCTTCGAGGACGGCGTTCTGCACGGCGGACAGCACCAGCACGGGGTACTTCCACCACACCCCGGGCAGCGCCTCCGGTACCACGGTCAGGTTGAAGCCCAGGCCGCGGGCGGCCAGGTAGAAGGCGATGCCGGTGCTGCCGATGACCGCGGCCACGGCGGCTCCGCGGCCGAGGTCGGGCCAGGGCCGGGAGCGGTCGAAGCCGAGGGTGCGCAGGCTCTGTCCCTCGCGCAGCAGGAGGTGCGCGACGAGAGCGACCGGCACCAGCGCGGTGGCGATCCCGAAGAGCTGCCAGGCCAGGTCGAGCCAGGGACGGCCCGGCGCGGCGGAGGCGTTGAGGGTGGCGGCCTGGTCCTTGAGGCCGCCGGGTTTCGTGACCGACCCGAGGAAGCTGATCAGCGCGGAGACGCCGCTCGCCCCGAGCGAGAGCGCCAGGACGAGCAGCGTCTCGTCCCTCAAGGTCCGCCGCGACAGCCGCTCGCCCGGCCAGGAACCGGCCTCGGGCCCCGCTTCCGCCTGCACACGCGCCTCCAGTCCACGTCCTGAGAGGTCACAGCTTGCCCGATCCGCCGCGTCGCGGCACGGCCGCCCCCTGCCGAACGCCCGGATCGGCGCGGCCCGGTACGGATCAGCCCGGCCCGGGACGGGATCAGGCCGGCCCGGCACCGTACGTCAGCAAGGCGCAGACCCGTGGGGCTCCACGCGGCCCGGCACCGCACGGACCACCGGGGCGCACCACCCCGAGGTCGGCGCGGCCCGGCACCGCACGGACCACCGGGGCGCACCACCCCGAGGTCGGCGCGGCCCGGCACCGCACGGACCACCGGGGCGCACCACCCGGAGGTCGGCGCGGCCCGGCACCGCGCGGACCGCCGGGTCAGCGGGCCACAGAGCACCGCCCCCGAGCAGTTGGGCCTACCTCAGCGGCCCCTCGCCCCCTCAGCTCCTCCGCCCCCGGGTCCCCGAACCCCGCGTTCCGGGCCCGGCCGCCCGGCCGGGGCGCACCCGCTCCGGCAGCAGCCCCCGGCCGTGTCCCACCCATGGCCCACCGCAGCCGTGCCGCGCGACACCGGCCCCCGGCCGGGTGGCGAAACGCCCCCCGCCCCTGCCACATGCGCACGGCACGCGCGGGCCCCCGAGGGGCAGCCGCCGTCAGCCCAGCGGCACCGGCTCGGGCAGGCCGACCGGCCAGGTGTGGACGGGTTCACCCATCCGCATCAGTTCGCAGTAGCGCCGGGTCGTGGCCGCCAGCGCCGCGTTCCGGTCGAGTCCCTGCTCCTGCCGGGCCCGGTGGAAGGTGGCGGCCTGCCACTGCGCGCCGTTGACCCGGCGCCGGCACCGCTCCTCGATCACCCCGAGGTAGCGGTCCCGGTCCGCCGGCTCCACGCCCCATGCGTTCAGTCCGGACTCGGCCAGCGGCAGCAGTTCGTCGCGGACCAGGGTGACCGCGTCGGTCTCGGCCGTGCCCGAGGAACGGCCGCGCCGGGGCCAGGTGAAGCGGGCGTCGATCCCGTGCCGGCAGGCGGCGTCGAAGTTGGCCGCCGCGGCCTCGAAGGGCAGTCGGGTCCACACCGGCCGCGGCTCCTCGGCGAGGGCGCGGACCAGTCCGTAGTAGAACACCGCGTTGGCGACCACGTCCGTGACCGTCGGCCCGGCGGGCAGCACGCGGTTCTCCACGCGCAGGTGCGGCACGCCGTCCGCGACGTCGTAGACCGGCCGGTTCCAGCGGTAGATGGTGCCGTTGTGCAGCACCAGTTCGGCGAGTTTCGGGACGCCGCCGGCGTCGAGCACCTCCAGGGGGTCCTCGTCGTCGCAGATCGGCAGCAGCGCCGGGAAGTAGCGGAGGTTCTCCTCGAACAGGTCGTACGCCGAGGTGACCCAGCGCTCACCGAACCAGGTGCGCGGACGCACGCCCTGCGCCTGGAGTTCGGGCGGGCGGGTGTCCGTGGACTGCTGGAACAGGGGCGGCCGCGACTCGCGCCACAGCTCGCGCCCGAAGAGGAACGGCGAGTTGGCGCCCACCGCGATCTGTGCCGCGCTCGCCGCCTGCGCCGCGTTCCACACGTCCGCGAAGCGCCCGGGGGTGACCTGGAGATGAAGCTGCACCGAGGTGCAGGCGGCCTCCGGCACGATGGACTTAGAGGTGCACACGAGGTGCTCCACCCCGTCGATGTCCAAGGTGAAGTCCTCACCGCGGGCCGCGACGATCTGGTCGTTGAGCAGCGTGTAACGGTCGACGTCGGAGAGGTTCGAGGAGACCAGGTCGTCCCGGTCCAGCGTCGGCAGAATACCGATCATCGCTATGGAGGAGTCGACCTCACCGGCTTTCCGGTCGGCATATGCCAGCGACGTTCTCAGTTCCTCGGCGAGCCGGTCGAATACGCGGCCGCCCAGCCGGTGCGGGGCGATGTTGACTTCCAGATTGAACATGGCGAGTTCCGTTTGGAAGTCCCGGCTGGCGATGCGCTCGAGTACTTGCCCATTCAGCATTTTCGGCATCCCGTCGGAGCCCACGAGATTCAATTCGATCTCCAGCCCCATGAGGTTCTTGGGGCGGTCGAACCGCTTCTCCGCCAGCAGCCGCTCCAGCCCTGTCAGGCATCGCCTGAGCTTGTCGCGGTAGCGGTTGCGATCGGACAGGTCGAACCGTCCTGCCACGACCTTCTCCCCCATCGCAGCGTCCTTCCTCGCTCGGGCGGGCCTTGAGGATCGGGCCGCCGGGGTCCTGGTCAGGAGGGATGATGCCCCGCGAACGCGATCGATAACGTCCCGCGCCGGCCGAGCACCGACTACCCTGGTCTCAAGTGTCCGGAGGCACATTCACGGGGCATGGAACACCCAGCAGTTTCGGGTGCCCACGAAGACTCGTGAAAAACGCCGACGACAACGAGCCGTCCGCCGCGCGGACAGAACCCGAGGTCATCGCGGCGCCACCCGCTCGGAACCGGGATGATTCCCGCATATCTCCGGCCGAATGAACCCTTGCCGTCCGCGCCGGAAACGGGTAGACGAAACAACACCTGAACATTTGTCGTATAAACTCTGCACCACGGCAGAAGGTCGGCGTCCACGACCCTGGACCTGTGCCGTCAAGCATCAAGCGGCAGGCCGCGCTCCGTCCCACTTCACTGACCGGACCCCGGCCGCCACCCTGCCCCGAGAGCTGACAGCGCTGTCCGCCCCCGCCCCGCCCTCGCGCCACCGTGCCTGCCGAATGAGAGGCGACCCACCATGCCGCTGCATGTCCCCCCGGCCCCCGCGCCCGCGCTCCGCTCCGTCCTCACGGCACTCGGTTCACCCACCGCGGTGAGCGAGGCACGGATCTCCGCCCTCCGTTCCGCGCAGGACCCGGCCACCCCCGACCTCCCGCTGCCCGTGCACGTCCTGGACCGGATCACTCCCGAGGGAGTCTCCGCGACCCGGCTGGCGGGGTGGCGTTTCCTAATCCGCTGCGGCGACCACGCCGTGGCCGCGGCGGAGACCCGGCTCACCCCCGACGGCTGGGCCTTCTCACACTTCTTCGAAGGCCCGTACGTCACCTCGACCGAGCGCGCCCTGCGGCAGGCGGAGACCATGGCGCAGCCCTACCAGCCGCGCCTGCTGTCGATGCCCAGCCTGTACACGCTCACGCTCTGGCTACACGGCGACCTCTCCGACGACGGCTCCACCGGCCACCCGGCCGCCACCGACCTGCTCGTCCCGCTGGCTCCGGCCCCGCCCGGCATCCCGGCCCACGTGCCGCACCGGGTCGCCGACCTGCTGCCCCTGCTCACCCACCGGGTGACACCGATCCGGCTCATGGGTTCGCCCGCCTGAGCCGCCCGACCGCCCGAGGGGCCCGAGTCTCCTGGCCCCTGGGCCCTGAGCAGTCCTGAGCCCGCTCCGCCGCCCTCCACCCCGCTGCCGGACACCTGGCAGCGGGGTGCTCTCTGTCACACCGGCCGGTATACCCATCCATATCCGCACCGGCATCGGCTCGGCATCGGCACCCACGTACGGACCCGCGCCACCCGATCCGTACGCCGCTCGCCAAAGTCGCACCCCGCTCCCCTGAGCGGATCGGGAAGCCCCACGGCCGGGTGGCCCGACCGGACTAGCCCCATCCGGCCCCCTCGAACCATCCGAAGGGACCGTGCGGTGCAGGTGAACCGCTCGCGCGGGTGACGCGTCCTGAATCTGTGAGAGGCGGTGCCGCGATATTCCTGCGGAATCACGTCCGCGGGGCAACACTGGTTTCAGTCCGACTCATCATCAAACGGGGGGCGGCCATGGAGCATGCCACCAGCCGCAGGACACACACGACAGCCATCCCGGACCACACGACACGACGAGAGATCCCACCCATGTGCCAGCACCAGCCACCGTGTCCCTCAGCCGACTCCGCCGACCGGGAATCCGCCCGTCTTGTGGCGCACCACCCGGAGCAGGGCTGGAGCCTGCTGTGCAACGGCGTCCTGCTCTTCGAGGACACCGGTGAGCTTCTGCCGGACGGCCAGATCATCGCCCCGCACCGCCCGCTGGGCGCCGACCGGGTGATGACCGCCGCCTGATCGGGCACGACCGGGCAGGGCACACGAGCGCGGCCGGGCATCGAGCACGGGCCCGTACCGAGCACGACCGGGCGGCACCGCGAACGGGAGCCGTCCGCGCACCACCAAGGGCCGGTCCGCACACTCCGTGCGGACCGGCCCCGCCGCGTCTCCTCCGCCGGCGCGACCCGTCACCCGCCGTGCGCCGCCTCCGAGGGGGACACCGGCTGGTACGCGAACCAGTCGAAGGCCGCGCTGCCCTCGGTCACGTACATGCCGATCACCCGCCCGGTGAAGCCGGTGGCGACCTGGGTGGACAGGTACCGCCCGTCGAGTTCGGCCAGCCGTACCGTTCCTTCGGGCCCTTCCACCGAGAAGGAGACCGCGTCAGGGCCGCCCGGCCGCAGCCCGGGGGCCGCACCGCCAGGGGCCGTGACCGTGGGCGGCGGCACGTCCGACGTACGGATGCCGACGCTCAGGACGAGCGGCCCCGCCGGTACGGGATGCGTGGCGATCCGCTGCCGCACCGGCCCGATCCGGGCGATCACGCTCGCCGTCCCGCCGTGGATCTCCAGGTCGTAGTGGTGCGCCTCGTCCAGCCGGACGGACAGCCCCGCCCGGCTCGGTCCGGGGTCGAGGCGGGCCCGCGCGCGGCAGTCCGGGTGCTGCTGCCTGCGGCCGACGAAGGTGTGGCCGGGCCGGTCGAGACTGTCCCCGGTCGCGTGCAGCGTCAGCCACCCCGGTCGGTGGCCGAGCGACCAGGAGCCGTCCTCCCTGCTGCGCGGAGAGATCCAGTGCGGCGCGAGAGCGGGCGCGTCGAAGTCGTCCCGCGCCGGTTCCTGCGGCAGCGGGTGCCAGGCCGCCGGTGCCGGGTGCCGCTCCTGGACCGGGCCGGCCTCGGGCCATCCGTCCACCCACTCCACCGGCACCAGGAAGGTCTCCCGGCCGAGGACGTGGAACTCGGGGAAGTACCCCCGGGGGCGGGTCCCCAGCAGCACCATCCACCAGGTCCCGTCCACGGCCCGTACGAGGTCGCCGTGGCCGGTGCACTGGACCGGAAGCCCGGTGCTGCGGTGGGAGACGACCGGATTGCCGGGCGCGGGTTCGTAGGGGCCGCGCGGCGAACGCGCCCGGGCCACCGAGACGCTGTGCCCGTGCGCCGTGCCGCCCTCGGCCACCAGCAGGTACCACCAGTCGCCGACCCGGTACAGGTGGGGCGCCTCCGGGTCCCGCATCCCGGTTCCGGACCACACCTTCAGCGGGCCCTCCAGCACCTCGCCCGTCCCCGGGTCGATACGGGCCAGCCCCACGCCGGCCACGGCGCACCAGCAGTTCCCCTCGTCGTCCCAGGCGAGGTCGGGGTCGATGCCGGGCAGGTCGATCCAGACCGGGTCGGACCACGGCCCCTCGGGGCGGTCCGCGGTGACCAGGAAGTTCCCGCCGCCGCCGACGCTGGTGGTGATCACGTGGAAGCGGCCCTCGTGGTACCTGATCGTCGGCGCGTAGACGCCCGCGGAGGCGGGCAGGTCGGCCGGCAGCCTCAGTTGTCCGGGCCGGTCGAGGACGTTGCCGATCTGCCGCCAGTGGACCAGGTCCCGGCTGTGGAAGAGCGGGACCCCGGGAAAGTACTCGAAGCTGGAACACACCAGGTAGTAGTCCTCCCCGACCCGGCACACGCTGGGATCGGGATGAAAGCCGGGGATCACCGGATTGTCGTACGCCCGCATCGATGCCGGCCCCTTCCTTCCTGAACGTCTCGGCCACAGGCCCCGCCCGCACGCCCCGCGACGCGCGTCCCTCACACACGCATGTCTCGTACGCACGCGCGTCCCGTACACACGCCCGTCTCGTACGCACGCGCGTCCCGTGCGCACGCCCCCGCACGGGCAGTCCCGCCCGGCGTCTCGCACCGGCGTCCCGAATGTTTCGCCGGGCGCGGCGAACCTTGCGATCTCGCACTGTAGGGGCGGCCGGGGGCGCCGACAAGATCACGACCGGATCGTGAGAGGCGGATGCCTCCCGGCTCCCCGGGCGCCGGAAGGGTGCGGGCGGAGCGTCAAGAACGGACGGCGCCGCGTCAGAAGCGTGTCAAGAAGCCTCGCCCGGATCACGGGCGCGCCCTAGCGTGGATGTCATGAGGCACTGCTCCGACAGGCGGCCGACGGCGCAGACGCCCGCGCGGCGCTCCGCCGCGGTGGCCCGCGACCGCCACTGGGCGGGGGATCTGCACACCGCCGTCCGGTGCGCGGTGGCACTGTTCGGCCTGCTGCTGTCGATCGACGGGGCCACCGGCGGCCTCACCTGGTGGCGCGCGGTGCTCTGGCTCGCCCTGTCGGCCGGCCTCCTGGGCGTGCTCTGCCCGGCCCGCGTGAGTGCCGGTGAGGGCTGGCTCGCCGCGTGCGCGCCGCTGCGTCACCGGCGGGTGCGTACGGACCGGCTGGTGTCGGTGCGGGTCATGGACGGCGTCTCACGGCGCCTGGTCCTGCGGGACGCGCTCGGCGCATGCGTCGAGATCGATCCCCGGACCCTCGTGGACAACCCCGCCCTGTGGTGCCGACTCGAGGAGGACGCCCGGAAGTCGGCGGCGAGCGGCTGTCTGCGGTACGGCCGGAGCGCGCTGCGCGACCTGGCCGAGCAGGTGGACCGCGAGACGGCCCTCACCGTCTTCCGCGTCTCGGGACTGGAGCCATGAGCCGGGTACCGCACACCCCGGGGCTGTGAGCCAGGCACGCCGCGGACCGCGCTCACCGGCCGCCGGACGGACCGCTCCGATGCGGGCACGAGGTCGTCCGCCCAGGTGAACGGGCGCGGCGCCCCGGTCGTTATTAACGGAAGATTGACGCGTGCCGACCCCGGTACGCACGGCCCGAACGTCACGCTCCGCATACGCTGGGGCCCCGTCCGCCGGTCCGGCCGGATTCCCACGCTGAGCCGCACCCCGGGCTGAGCCGCACTTCAGGAGCAGGGCCGATGGCCATCACCGAACACCCTCCCAGCCGTCTGCGCGCCTGGATGCTGGAAGGCCTGTCCGACATGGGCAAGGGCATACAGCAGGCGCCGCACGCCGCACCGGAGCCCCCGCACAAGGGGCAGCGCTGGTGGCGGGTCATGTGCCTGACCGGTGTCGACTACTTCTCCACCCTGGGCTACCAGCCGGGCATCGCGGCGCTGGCCGCCGGTCTGCTGTCGCCCGTCGCCACCCTCGTCCTGGTGCTCGTCACCCTGGTGGGCGCGCTGCCGGTGTACCGCAGGGTGGCCGAGGAGAGCCCGCACGGCGAGGGCTCGATCGCCATGCTGGAGCGGCTGCTGTCGTTCTGGCAGGGCAAGCTGTTCGTCCTGACCCTGCTCGGCTTCGCCGCCACGGACTTCCTCATCACCATCACCCTGTCGGCCGCGGACGCCTCGACCCACCTGGTGGAGAACCCGCACCTGACCAGCTCCCTGCACAGCCACCAGATGCTGATCACGCTCCTGCTGGTGGCGCTGCTGGGCGCGGTGTTCCTCAAGGGCTTCCTGGAGGCCATCGGCGTCGCGGTGGCGCTGGTCGGCATCTACCTCGCCCTGAACGTCGTGGTGGTGATCGTCGGACTGTGGCACGTCATCACGGCCGGACATCTGGTGACCGACTGGACCAGCGCCCTGACCGTTCAGCACAGCAGCGTCTTCGCCATGGTCGGCGTGGCCCTGCTGGTCTTCCCCAAGCTCGCGCTCGGCCTGTCCGGCTTCGAGACCGGCGTCGCCGTGATGCCCCACGTCAGGGGCGACGCGGCCGACACCGAGGAGCGGCCCACCGGCCGGATCCGGGACACGAAGAAGCTGCTCACCACGGCCGCGCTGATCATGAGCTGCTTCCTGATCGCCACCAGCTTCATCACCACGCTGCTGATCCCGGCGGCGGAGTTCAAGGCCGGCGGCAAGGCCAACGGGCGTGCCCTGGCCTACCTCGCGCACCACTACATCGGGAACACCTTCGGCACGGTCTACGACATCTCGACCATCGCGATCCTGTGGTTCGCCGGCGCCTCCGCGATGGCCGGGCTGCTCAACCTGATGCCGCGCTACCTCCCGCGCTACGGCATGGCCCCGCACTGGGCCCGCGCGGTGCGCCCGATGGTCATCGTCTTCATCGTGATCGCCTTCGTGGTCACCTGGATCTTCGACGCCAACGTGGACAAGCAGGGCGGCGCCTACGCCACCGGTGTGCTCGTCCTGATCAGTTCCGCGGCCATCGCCGTGACCATCGCCGCCCACAAGGCCGGGCAGCGCAAGTGGACCGTGGGGTTCGCGGTGATCGCCACCGTGTTCCTGTACACGACCGTCGTGAACGTCATCGAGCGGCCCGACGGTGTGAAGATCGGTGCCTGCTTCATCGCCGGGATCATCCTGGTCTCGCTGCTGTCCCGGCTGGCCCGCGCCTTCGAGCTGCGGGTGACCAGCGTGACGCTGGACCCGATGGCGGAACGTTTCGTCAGGGACATCGCCAGCCGCAAGATCCGGTTCATCGCCAACGAGCCCGACCGGCGGGACAAGGCCCAGTACCGCGACAAGATCGAACAGATCCGCTCCGACAACGACATCCCGGCCACGGAGGACTTCGTCTTCGCGGAGGTCACGGTCACCGACCCCTCCGAGTTCGAGGCCGGCCTCAAGGTGCGCGGTGAGGTCCTGCACGACCGCTACCGCGTCCTGACGCTGGAGTCCGCCTCCGTCCCGAACGCCCTGGCCGCCCTGCTCCTGCACGTCCGCGACACGACGGGCCACACCCCGCACATCTATTTCGAGTGGACCGAGGGCAACCCGTTCCGCAACTTCCTCCGCTTCTTCCTCTTCGGGCAGGGCGAGGTCGCCCCCGTCACCCGCGAGGTCCTGCGGGAGGCGGAACCGGACCGCGCCAAGCGGCCCCACGTCCACACCGCCTGAGCCCGCCACCAGCCCACGCCTGCGCCCGCCCGGCCCCCGCCGGAAGGCCGGCGGCGGCGCCGCGGCCTGTGCGGCGGCCCGGGGGCACCCTGACGGCAGGACCACCGCCCGGCGGGGCAGCGCCGGGACGGGCGCAGCGGGTCCTGACCGCAGGCGCCGCCCACCGGCCGCGGGCGCGGCCCCTGCGTCCGCCACGCCCCCGGAGAGCCTTATCGTGACCGGCATGCAGTCCTACACCATCGGCCAGGCCGCCCGTCTCCTCGGCGTCAGTCCGGACACCGCACGCCGGTGGGCGGACGCGGGCCGGGTGGCCACCCACCGCGACGAGAACGGGCGGCGGCTCGTCGACGGACGGGACCTCGCCGCGTTCTCCGTGGAGCTGGCCGGAACCGGCGGCGGCGAGGAGGACTCCTCCTACACCTCGGTCCGCAACGCCTTCCCCGGCATCGTGACCGCCATCAAGCTCGGCGACGTCGCCGCCCAGGTCGAGATCCAGGCCGGTCCGCACCGGCTGGTCTCCCTGCTGACCCGGGAGGCCGTCGAGGAACTGGGCCTGGAGGTCGGCATGGAGGCCACCGCCCGTGTGAAGTCGACGAACGTGCACATCGACCGGACCTGAGCCGCCCGCCCGAGCCCACGCGAGAGGGCTCCGCCCCGGCCCCCTCACGGGAGTGCCGGGGCGGAGCCCTGCGGTCGCGGTGCGGGCCTCCCGCGCCGCTCAGTCCTCGTAGGCGCCCAGCGGCGGGCAGGAGCAGACCAGGTTGCGGTCGCCGAAGGCCTGGTCGATGCGGCGCACCGGCGGCCAGTACTTGTCGACCGCCGAGACACCGGCCGGGAAGACGGCCTCCTCACGGCTGTACGCGTGCTCCCACTCCCCGCCGAGCGCGGCGGCGGTGTGCGGAGCGCCCCGCAGCGGGTTGTCCTCGGCGGGCCACACCCCCGACCCGACCTTGTCGATCTCGGCGCGGATCGCGATCATCGTGTCGCAGAAACGGTCCAGCTCGGCCAGGTCCTCGGACTCGGTCGGCTCGATCATCAGCGTCCCGGCCACCGGGAACGACATCGTCGGCGCGTGGAAGCCGTAGTCGATGAGCCGCTTGGCCACGTCGTCCACGCTCACGCCGGTCGCCTTGGTCAGCGGGCGCAGGTCGATGATGCACTCGTGCGCGACCAGACCGCCGGGGCCGGTGTAGAGGACCGGGAAGTGCGGCTCCAGGCGCTTGGCGATGTAGTTGGCGGAGAGCACCGCCACCTGCGTGGCGCGCTTGAGGCCCTCGCCGCCCATGAGCCGGACGTACGCCCAGGAGATCGGCAGGATGCCGGCCGAACCCCACGGAGCGGCCGAGATCGGGCCGACGCCCGTCTCGGGACCGGCCTCGGGCTGCAGCGGGTGGTTGGGCAGGTACGGCGCGAGGTGCGAGCGCACACCGACCGGACCGACCCCGGGGCCGCCGCCGCCGTGCGGGATGCAGAAGGTCTTGTGCAGGTTCAGGTGGGAGACGTCGCCGCCGAAGTGGCCCGGCTTGGCCAGACCCACCAGGGCGTTGAGGTTGGCGCCGTCGACGTACACCTGGCCGCCGGCCTCGTGGACCTGGGCGCAGATGTCGGCGACGTGCTCCTCGAACACGCCGTGCGTGGACGGGTAGGTGATCATCAGCACGGCGAGCTGGTCGCGGTGCTGCTCGATCTTCGCGCGCAGGTCCTCGATGTCGACCTCGCCGTCCTCGGCGGTCTTCACGACGACGACCTTCATCCCGGCCATCACCGCGCTGGCGGCGTTGGTGCCGTGCGCGGAGGAGGGGATGAGGCAGACGGTGCGCTGGTCGTCCCCGTTGGCCCGGTGGTAACCGCGCACGGCGAGCAGACCGGCCAGCTCACCCTGCGAACCGGCGTTCGGCTGGAGGGAGACCTTGTCGTAGCCGGTGACCTCGGCGAGACGCTCCTCCAGCTCGCGGATGAGCGTGAGGTAGCCCTGTGCCTGCTCGGCGGGCGCGAAGGGGTGCAGCTGCCCGAACTCGGGCCAGGTGACCGGCTCCATCTCCGTGGTCGCGTTGAGCTTCATCGTGCAGGAGCCCAGCGGGATCATGCCGCGGTCGAGCGCGTAGTCGCGGTCGGCGAGCTTGCGCAGGTAGCGCAGCATCGCCGTCTCGGAGCGGTACTGGTGGAAGACGGGGTGGGTGAGGTAGCCGTCGGTGCGCAGCAGGGCCTCGGGCAGCGGCTGACCGGCCGCGGAGTCCAGCGCGTCGATGTCGCCCGAGGTGCCGAAGGCGGACCACACGGCGTGCAGCTGGGCGCGTGTGGTGGTCTCGTCGCAGGCGATCGAGACGTGGTCGGCGTCGACGAGGCGCAGGTTCACCCCGCCCTCACGGGCGGCGGCGACGATCTCGGCGGCCCGGCCCTCGGCCCTGACGGTGAGCGTGTCGAAGTAGGAGCCGTGGACCACCTGCGCGCCGCCGGCCTTCAGGCCCTCGGCCAGGACGGCGGCGTAGCGGTGGGTGCGCCGCGCGATGTCCTTCAGGCCCTCGGGGCCGTGGTAGACCGCGTACATGCCGGCCATGACGGCGAGCAGCACCTGGGCGGTGCAGATGTTGCTGGTGGCCTTCTCGCGGCGGATGTGCTGCTCGCGCGTCTGCAGGGCCAGCCGGTAGGCCTTGTTGCCGTCGGCGTCGACGGAGACGCCGACCAGACGGCCGGGCAGGCTGCGCGCGAACTTCTCGTGGACCGCCATGTAGCCGGCGTGCGGCCCGCCGAAGCCCATCGGCACACCGAACCGCTGCGTGGTGCCGACGGCGATGTCCGCGCCCAGCTCGCCGGGGGACTTGAGCAGGGTGAGGGCGAGCAGGTCGGCGGCGACGGTGACCAGGGCGCCCAGCTCGTGCGCCTGGTCGATGACGGGCTTGAGGTCGCGCACGGCACCGGAGGCGCCGGGGTACTGCAGGAGGACGCCGTTGATCTCGCGCTCCGCGAGGTCCGCCGGGATGCCGTCGCTGAGGTCGGCGACGACGACCTCGACGCCGGTCGGTTCGGCCCGGGTCCGGATGACGGCGATCGTCTGCGGCAGCGCGTCCGCGTCGACCAGGAACAGGCCCTTCTTGTTCTTGCCCATGCGCCGGGACAGCGCCAGTGCCTCGGCGGCGGCGGTGCCCTCGTCGAGCAGGGAGGCGCCGGAGGTGGGCAGCCCGGTGAGGTCGGCGACGACGGTCTGGAAGTTCAGCAGCGCTTCGAGCCGGCCCTGCGAGATCTCGGGCTGGTACGGCGTGTAGGCCGTGTACCAGGCCGGGTTCTCCATGACGTTGCGCAGGATGACGGGCGGCGTGAACGTCCCGTAGTAGCCGAGTCCGATCATCGAGCCGAGGACCTGGTTGCGGTCGGCGAGGGAGCGCAGCTCGGCCAGCACCTCGGCCTCGGTGCGGGCGCCGGGCAGGTCGAGGGTGTCGGCGTTCTTGATGACGTCCGGCACGGCGGCGGCGGTGAGTTCGTCGAGCGAGCCGTAGCCGACCTGCGCGAGCATCTTCGCCCGCGCCTCCTGGTCGGGCCCGATGTGGCGCTGCTCGAAGGGGATGCCCTGTTCGAGCTCGGAGAGCGGGGTGCGCTGGGCGGTCATTGCGGAGGCCTCCTGGTCTGACGCGACCTTCGAGGGACACCACGGCGCGGGTGTCCCGACGGCCTCCCCCTCTGTCATCTCAACCTGAGAGCTTCACCGGGCCGCCCGTGGGCACCCGGTTTTCACCGTCGGTGAGAGCGGAAGCCGTCGACACCCGCTCTGCTTTCCAGAGTGACCTCGTCCGTGCGGTACGTGGGCCTGAGAGATTCCGGGGAGGATTTGCTCCTTCGGCGCCTCCGATCGTGCTGGAGGACTCTCCCGCACGGGGTCAGCAGCCGCTGCCAGGGTACCAGCGGCCCGTGACCCGGAGCCTTCGAGTGGCCGCCCCGCCGAATGTGCTCTTTCGTAGTGCTTACGGATGAGGTGCGACCAAGTGGAGGGACCGTGCTGACCGAGATCGATCCGCGCAACCTGATCGGCCGCAAGGCGTTCGACCGCAACGGCAACAAGATCGGCACGGTGGACGAGGTCTACCTCGACGACGCCACCGGTGTGCCCGAGTGGGCCGCCATACGCACCGGACTGTTCTCCCGGGACGCCTTCGTGCCCCTGGAGCCCAGTGAGCTGGTCGAGGGCGCCCTCCACATCCCCTTCGACCGCTCCCTGATCAAGGAGGCACCCGACTTCGGCGTGGGCCGCCACCTCTCCCCCGAGCAGGAGATCCAGCTCTACCACCACTACGGCCTCGACCTCGCTCCGCCCGCCGCCCTCCCGGACCGCGACTTCGGCAAGCTGGCGGGGTCGGGATCCGAGGATTCCTGAAGAATCCCGGCCCCGGCCGGGCGCGGCACGGTCCACCCGCCGACTCACCCACACCGGCACCGCCGCCGCACCGGCCACCGGCCGGGGACACCTGCGTCCCGCACCGCACGTCGCACTCCCTCCCACCACTTCCCTCAGTCCCGGCCGCCGGCCTCCCCGCCCCCGGCGAAAGGCGCGGCGGCAGAGCACGCGGCAGCCGAAGACGGCACAGCCGGGGGCTCTGCCGCCGGATCCGCCACTCCTCGCCGCACCAGCGGCAGCGGGTCCGCCGGCTGCAGCGCCGGGTCGTCGACACGGAAGGTCCGCACCCGCCCCGGCTTTGAGCCGGGCGTCTCGAACCGCACGGTGACCCGGCCGACGCCGCTGCCCTGCACCCAGCCGTGACCGTGTTCGGCATGCGTGACGTCGTGGCCCGCGGGCCAGTGGCGCTCGACGGGCGCGGTGTCCTGCGGGGCCGCCGCGGGGGCGGAGGGCCCCGCCGGCTCCTCGCCGGTGTCCTGCGCCCCCGCCCCGGCGGCCTGTGCGAACAGGTCCTCCTGCGTGTAGTCGGCGAGCCCTGACACGCCCACGCCGAGCAGGCGCACCCCGCCGGTGGTGTCCACGGAGTCCAGCAGCCGGGCCGCCGCCTCCCGGACCACCGCCGGGTCGTCGGTGGGCCCGCGCAGCGTCTCGGACCGGGTCAGCGTGGAGAAGTCGTAGCGCCGCACCTTGAGCACGATGGTGCGGCCGGAGAGCCCGGAGCCGCGCAGCCGCTGGACGCACCGGTCGGCGAGCCGCTGGACCTCCAGGCCGACCCGCAGCCGGTCGTGGATGTCGACGTCGTAGGTGTCCTCGACCGACACCGACTTGGCCTCCCGCTCGGCGACGACGGGCCGCTCGTCGTGGGCCAGCGCCATGGCGTGCAGTGCCTGCCCGTGCGCCTTGCCCAGCAGCCGTACCAGTTCGGCCTCACCGGCCTCGGCGAGTTCGTCGACCGTGTGGATCCCGGCCCGTCGCAGATGGTCCCCCGTCGCGGGGCCCACCCCCGGCAGGGTCCGCACCGGCAGGGGACCGAGGAGGGCCCGCTCCGTGCCGGGCTCGATGAGCACGAGACCGTCGGGTTTGGCCTGCTCGGAGGCGATCTTGGCGAGCATCTTGGAGGCGGCCAGTCCGACCGAGCCGGTCAGCCCCGTGACGGCACGGATGTCGGCCCGCAGTCGCGCTCCCGCCAGCCGGGCGGAGGACTCGTCCCAGGCCGCTCCCCCGGCCTCCAGGTCCACGAACGCCTCGTCCAGACTGAGCGGCTCGACCAGCGGCGACAGGGCCCGCAGCAGCTCCATCACCTGTTCGCTGATGGAGCGGTAGAAGCCGAAGCGGGGCACCAGGTACGCGGCGTTCGGCGCCAGCCGGCGCGCCTGGGCCATCGGCATCGCGGAGTGGACGCCGAAGACCCGTGCCTCGTAGGACGCGGTGGCGACCACGCCGCGCGGTCCGAGTCCTCCGACCACGACGGCCTTCCCCCGCAGGCTCGGCTTGGACGCCTGCTCCGCCTGGGCGAAGAAGGCATCCATGTCGAGATGCAGGATCGTGGGCGCGGTTCTCACACCTCCGATGCTGCACCACGCCACTGACAACGCCCCACCACGGGCCCGCGCACTCCGCCCACACTGCGGTCACCCCGGGCGCAGGAGGCCGTCCGGTCTCCGCTTCTCCGGCCCGGGTCCCATGGCGCGGACGCCACACCGGGCGCAGACGCCCCGCGGCGGGAGCCCCGAGCGGTCCAGGGGCCCGCGTCACGGGGTTGCCGGTCCACCGGGCGCCCACGGACCCCGCCGGGGCCGATCGGGTGCCCTGCCGGCCCCGTAGGCCGCTCAGACCGCCCGGCCCCGGCGCCGGGCCAGTTCGTCGCCGGGATTGTGGCCGACCAGGGTCTCCCCCGTGTCGACCCGCTCGCCGTGCAGCTGCGACAGCGCGCTCTCCACGTCGCGCCACACCACGCCGACCGCGATGCCGAAGATCCCCTGGCCACCCTGGAGCAGGGCGTGCACCTCGTCGGGCGAGGTGCACTCGTAGACCGTCGCGCCGTCGCTCATCAGCGTCATGCGCTCCAGGTCGCTGAAGCCCTGCCGCCGCAGGTGCTGCACCGCGGTCCGGATGTTCTGCAACGACACACCGGTGTCCAGGAACCGCTTGACGATCTTCAGGACGACGACGTCACGGAAGCTGTACAGCCGCTGGGTGCCGGACCCGTGAGCGGGCCGCACGCTCGGTTCGACCAGGCCGGTGCGGGCCCAGTAGTCCAGTTGCCGGTAGGTGATGCCGGCCGCCGCACAGGCCGTGGGCCCCCGGTAGCCGATCTGCTCGGACGCCATGGACGCCGCCCCTCTGCTGCCGGGCACGGCCGCCGGCCGCTGCGGAGCCTGGTCGGCCGCGCTGCCGTGAAGCGGGTACGGACCGCTTCCCCCGACTTCGCGTCCGGGGGCACCCCCAGCCGTACCGTCGCCGCTGCTTCTCACGCCGACCTCCGTCCTTGACCTGCCTCCTCGACGGTAGGCAGTCACCAGGGGTGCGTCAACGATCGCCACACTCGGCACGCCGAGTGATAATCACCCTAAGAGTGGTTTCCCGTGCCCCACCGCGGGGAAAGGCTAGCCGAATGGTCTCGCGAAGGCCCTCGATTCGAGGGCGTCTCGCCGGCCGGTGGCACATGTGGGCGTTTCACTGGCTGCTGGTGCCGAAGTCCTCCGGCGAGATCTGGTCGAGGAACTCGCGGAACTTCTCCACCTCGTCCTCCTGCTCGTCCGGGATCGCGATGCCCGCGTCGTCGAGCACCGTGTCGCTGCCGTAGATCGGCGTACCGGTGCGCAGCGCCAGCGCTATGGCGTCGGACGGACGGGCGCTGACCTCCACTCCGCTGGCGAAGACCAGCTCGGCGTAGAAGACGCCCTCACGCAGGTCCGTGATGCGCACTTCCGTCAGCTCCTGGCCCACGGCCTCCAGCACGTCCTTGAACAGGTCGTGGGTCAGCGGCCGCGCGGGAGCCATACCCTGCTGGGCGAAGGCGATCGCCGTGGCCTCCCCCGGGCCGATCCAGATGGGGAGGTAGCGGTCGCCTCCCACTTCACGCAGGAGCACGATCGGTTGGTTGGAGGGCATTTCGACCCGGACACCTACGACATCGAGCTCGTTCACACAGCAACCCTAGGCCGTGCCCGGGACGTTTGGGTAGTCGGGCCGGGAACGTGCGACCGATCCGGCCGCCGGACGGCGTCCTCGTTCCCTCCCCCGGGGCGGCCGTACCCGACGCCTTTGAGCACCCGCCCCGGATGGCGGCGCACCCGCCCCGGGCACCTCGGCAGCGCCGTCCCGGTCCCCCGGTGCGGCGGCACCCGGGCTGTCAGGGCAGCCGTACCCCGAGCGCCGTCTGCACCAGAGCGGCGTGCAGCCTGATCGTGAGCGCCGCCAGCTCCTTCGTACGGTCTTCCGCGTGCACCCGGGTCTGCGGATTGCGGTGACGCCTGAGCGGGGCCACCACCTGGTCGACCAGACCGGCTTCCCGGTCCGCGGCCGCCTTCATCACCCGCAGGTGACGCGGCTCGATGCCGAAACGTCCCAGCTCACGGATGAGCGAGGCCACGGTGACCGTCTCGGCGTCGTACGCCCCGTCCTCCAGTGGGGTGACGAGCCCGTAGGACTCCCACTCCTGGAGTTCTCCGTCCTCGATCTCCGCGGCCGCGAGCAGGCCGGCCCGCCCGATCCGGGCGGCCGCCGGCGCCTCGGCCTGCTTCGGCACCGTCTCGCCGCCACGTTGCCGGCCGAGCACGGGCGGCTGGACCGCCTCACCCCGCTCGACAGCGTCCAGGTACTCTCGGATCACCTTCAGCGGCAGGTAGTGGTCCCGCTGCATCCGCAGGACGCGGGCGAGGCGCTCGACGTCGTCCGCGCTGAACTTGCGGTATCCCGAGGCGGTGCGCCGCGGCTCGACCAGCCCCTCCGACTCCAGGAAACGGATCTTGGAGATGGTGACCTCGGGGAACTCGTCGCGCAGCGCGTTCAGCACCGCGCCGATGCTCATCAGCCCACTGTCCGCGGCGGCGGTACCGTGTCCGGCACCGCCGCTCGGTGATTGAAGCATGGACCTTCCCTGGGGTTCCCCGGACCGAGTCCGGGGAGGTCAGTAGCCCTGCCGGCTCGAATAGAAGACCAGCCGGTACTTGCCGATCTGCACCTCGTCGCCGTTGGCCAGCGCGACCTCGTCGATCCGCTCCCGATTGACGTACGTACCGTTGAGGCTGCCGACGTCCGCGACCGTGAACGAGCCGTCCGGGCTGCGGCGGAACTCCACATGGCGCCGCGAGACCGTCACGTCGTCCAGGAAGATGTCGCTCTGCGGATGACGGCCGGCCGTGGTCAGCTCTCCGTCCAGCAGGAACCGGCTGCCCGAGTTCGGGCCGCGGCGCACGACCAGCAGGGCCGAGCCCAGCGGCAGCGCGTCGACGGCCGCCTGCGCCTCGGGAGACAGCATCGGCGTCTGGCCGGTGGCCTCCGCGTCGTAGGCCTCCAGACCGGAGATCGAGATCGTCGACGTCGTCTCCGCCGCACGCTCCGGCACCGCTCCGGGCCTCAGCGGCGCACCGCAGTTGGAACAGAAGCGGCTGCTGTCCGCATTGCGGTTACCGCACCTCGTACACACCAGGGCCGACATGGACGGATCCTCCTGCCGCGGCTGCCCCGCCGGGGAATGGGACGCGTACGGGTCAGGGGCGAACCCCCCGCCCATACCTGATGAGGCTGACGGTTGGCCGAAACCTATGCCGCCGGCCTGGGCAGGGTCAACCGACGGCGCGCCCTGACCACCGGAGAAATCACCGCCCTGACCAGCGACCTGGTCCCTGAACAGCGGGCGCTGGCCCTCGGCTCCTGGCTGGGCGCGATGACGAGCGGTCGCGTTCTCGCCGCTCTCTCGCGCGCTCTTGCCGAACAACTTCGCAAACAACTTCACGGGCGATTCCCCTTGACCGAAACAGACCCGCCCGTGGGGCAGGACGAACCCTGACTGCGTACACCGGTCGACCCGGACATCCTCACAACGTCCGTATCCACCAGACAGTTTCCACCACGCACCACCCAATCGGTGCGCCGACCCCCCGCAACCTCATGCCCCTGCCGGACGGCCGCCATGCACCCCCGGTTCACTGGGAGGACGACCGAGCGTAGTCAGGCAGCTTCGCCGCTCGCAAGGCGTCCACGACGATCTTGTCCAAACGCTCGACGGACACGGTGGCCTGCTCCTTCTCCAGGGTCTGCACCACGCCTCCGGGGATGTTGAGCGCCGGCTCCAGATCCTGCGGCTTGCCGATGACCTTGAAACGGAACGGAGTGCTGATCTTGTTCCCGTCGACGTCCACGCTCTTGCCGGAGTCCGTCAGATAGGTGCTCGCGACCACGCGCACGCCGTTGACCTCGATGGCCTCCGCACCGGCCGCGCGCAGCTCCTGTATCGCGTCGAGCAGCATGTCCGCCTGGACCGTCCCCTTCGTGTCCTCGATCGTCATCGTGATACCCGGCCCCTGCGCGGCCACCGTGCCCGCGAGGATGCCGAGTTGCCGTTCCTTCTCGACCGTCTGTCTACGGGCCTCCTCGGCCTGGTCGGAGCTGTTCTCCAGCTCCTGACGCTGCTTCTCGAGGCCCTGCTTCTCGTCCTCAAGACGCTGAGTGCGGTCGTCCAGTTCATCGAGGATGCGAACAAGATCTTCTTGCCGGGCGCCGCGCAGCGCGTTGCCGCTGTCGCTGTTGGAGGCGACCTGGATCGCGAGCCCGAAGCCCAGGCCGAACAACAGCACCGCGACGACGAGTTGGGCGCGGGTGAAGCGCGGCGGCCACAGCCCCTTCACCAGCCGCTGCCGGCCGGTCGGGGCGGGCGCCGGCGTCTCCTCGGGACGCCCCGTGCCGGCGGAGTGCTGCGCGGGCACCTCCGCGGGCAGTTCCTTGCGGAGCCTGTTCCCGGGCAGTTCGTCCTGGTCGGTCATCTCTCTCACGCCCGGAACACGTGCCGCCGGATCGCCGCGGCATTGGAGAAGATCCGGATGCCGAGGACGACCACCACCCCGGTGGACAACTGGGCGCCCACACCCAACTTGTCGCCCAGGAACACGATCAACGCGGCGACGACCACGTTCGACAGGAACGACACCACGAAGACCTTGTCGTCGAAGATGCCGTCCAGCATGGCCCGCAGTCCGCCGAAGACGGCGTCCAGGGCCGCCACCACGGCGATCGGCAGATACGGCTCGACGACCGCCGGAACCTCGGGCCGGACCAACAGGCCGGCCACGACTCCCACGACGAGGCCCAGTACGGCGATCACGATGTGCCCTTCTCAGATGTCTCGCTGGTCGGCTGTGCGGTCCGCACGATCACACTCGGTGCGGCGGGCAGCCGGACGTCGCTCTCCACGGAGATACCGGTCCGGATGCCGTAGTTGTCCTGCAGGGCGTTCAGATACAGCCCGTCGGGGCTGTTCTGGAACCGGGTGCTCAGCCGCTTGCCGTCCCCCACCGCGAGCACCGTGTACGGCGGCACCAGCGGTCTGTTGTCGACCAGTATGGCGTCACCCGCCGCCCTGATCGCGGACAGGGCCGTCAGCCGCTGTCCGTTGACCGACACGGCCTCGGCCCCCGACTGCCACAGTCCGTTGACGACGCGCTGCATGTCCCGGTCGCGGAGCCGCCCGGTGTCGGAGAATCCCGATGTCTCGCGCGGGTTGCCGCTGCCGCCCGTGCCGGCTTCCTTCGCGTCGTTCACGACGAGTTTCACGCCGGGGCCGTGCACCTCCGTGGCACCGGCCAGGATCCCCGCCAGGTCGGCCTGCGCGTTGCCGCCACTGCGGCTGAGTGCCTGGCGCTGCCGTGCGCTCACGTCGTCACGGAGCTTGTCCACGCCGCTCTCGAGCTTGTCGGCCGCCGCCGTCTCGCGGTCGATGCGGTCGATCAGCTCCTGGCGCTCCTTGGCGACGACGGGGGCCGCCACGCGCGCCTGGGCCGCTCCCACGGTCACCACGAGCGCCGCGAGGACCAGGCCGGCGGCCAGCCCGAGCCGCGCCCGCAGCGTCTTCGGCAGACCGCTCTCGCCGGCTGACTTCTTCCGTGCGGCGGCCTCGGCGTAACCGTCGTCGAGGCTGTGGTCCATGACGTTGGTGATCAACGACATGGAGGCGTCCGGACGGGAGGGCCGCGCGGGTGTGCTCCGAATGGGGGGTTGCTGCGGCATGCCGCACATCGTCGCACGCCGCGGGCACTACCTCCGAAACGGGCCCACCGGCGTGCCGGACCGGCCCCCTTGGACACGTTTGTCCGGCACGCGCGCGCGTGCCGGACATGTTCTACGGGTCCGTCACCGTCCGGCCCACCGGACCGGCCGGACCGGCGGGGTGCGCCGGAGCGACGGCCGGGCCGGCGGGGCCGGACCGGTCATGGCCGGTCCGGCCCCGGCCGACACCGGTCCTGCCGTCAGGGTTCTGCCGGGTTCTACCGGCCTGCGCTGTCCACGACGGCCGCCCACTCGTCGAGCAGGGCCTGCGCGGAGGCGTCGTCGGGACCCTCGGCCCACAGATGGGTGACCGCCTCCGCGGGGTCGGGCAGCACCATCACCCAGCGGCCGTCGGCCTCCACGACCCGCACACCGTCCGTCGTGTCCACGAAGCGTTCACCGGCGGCCTCGACGACCCGGCGCATCACCAGGCCCTTGACGGCCCACGGCGTCGCCAGGTCCCGCTTGAGGACGTGCGCCCGCGGGATCCGGGCGTCGATCTGGCTGAGCGTGAGCTGCGTCCGCGCCACCAGCCCGATGAGCCGCACGAACGCCGCCGTGCCGTCGTAGACGCTGCTGAACTCCGGGACGATGAACCCGCCCTTGCCGTCACCGCCGAAGATCGTCCCCTCCTCGCCGCCGACGCGGGTGAGGTCGTCGGGGGACGTGGTCGTCCACTCCACCTGGGTGCCGTGGTACGCGGCGACCTGCTCGGCGATACGCGTGGTGGTGACCGGCAGCGCCACCCGGCCGCTGCGCCGCTCCGCGGCGACCAGGTCGAGCATGACCAGCAGCGCCCGGTCGTCCTCGATGATGCGGCCCTTCTCGTCGACGAGCGACAGCCGCTCGCCCACCGGGTCGAAGCGCACGCCGAACGCCGCCCCGGAGGACGCGACGATCTCACCGAGCCGCACCAGACCGGACCGGCGCATGTCCTCGGTCTCGGTGGGCCGGGACTCGTCGAGGCCGGGGTTGATCGTCAGCGAGTCGACGCCGAGCTTGCCGAGCAGGCTGGGCAGCACCAGACCGGCGCTGCCGTTCGAGGCGTCCACGACCACCTTCAGGCCCGCCTCGGCGATCCCGGTGGTGTCGACGTTGCGCAGCAGCGAACCGGTGTACGAGTCGAAGACGCTGGACGGGAAGTACAGGTCGCCGATCTCCCCGGGGAACGCGCGCCGGTACTCCTGCCGCGCGAAGACCCGGTCCAGCTTGCGCTGACTGCCCTGCGACAGGTCCGCTCCCTGTCCGTCGAAGAACATGATGTCGACGGAGTCGGGCACGCCGGGCGTCGTACGGATCATGATGCCGCCGGCGCTGCCCCGCGCGGTCTGCTGCCGGGCGACGGGCAGCGGCACGTTCTCCAGGTCCCGTACGTCGATGGCGCTGGCCTGGAGCGCGGAGATGACGGCCCGCTTGAGCGCCCGCGCACCGCGGGAGTGGTCACGGGCGGTGGTGACCGTGGAGCCCTTCTTCAGCGTCGTCGCATACGCGCCCGCCAGCCGTACGGCGAGTTCCGGGGTGATCTCCACGTTCAGGACGCCGGAGACGCCTCTCGCGCCGAACAGGTGCGCCTGGCCCCGCGACTCCCAGATCACCGAGGTGTTGACGAAGGCACCCGCCTCGATGGTCTTGAACGGGTACACCCGCACGTTGCCCTGGACGATCGATTCCTCACCGATCAGGCACTCGTCGCCGATGACGGCGCCGTCCTCGATACGGGCCGCCCGCATGATGTCGGTGTTCTTGCCGACGACACAGCCGCGCAGGTTGCTGTGCTGCCCGATGTACACGTTGTCGTGCACGACGGCCTTGTGCAGGAAGGCTCCGCTCTTCACGACGACGTTCGATCCGACGACGGTGTGCTCGCGGATCTCGGCGCCGGCTTCCACCTTGGCGTAGTCGCCGATGTACAGCGGCCCGCGCAGCACCGCGTCGGGGTGCACCTCGGCCCCCTCGGCGACCCAGACGCCCGGCGAGATCTCGAAGCCGTCGATGTCGACGTCGACCTTGCCTTCCAGGACGTCCGCCTGGGCCTTGACGTAGCTCTCGTGGGTGCCGACGTCCTCCCAGTAGCCCTCGGCGACGTAGCCGTAGATCGGCTTGCCCTCCTTCATCAGCTGAGGGAAGACGTCGCCGGACCAGTCGACCGGAACGTCGGCCTCGACGTAGTCGAAGACCTCGGGCTCCATCACGTAAATGCCCGTGTTCACCGTGTCGGAGAAGACCTGGCCCCAGGTCGGCTTCTCGAGGAAGCGCTCGACCTTTCCTTCTTCGTCCACGATGGTGATGCCGAATTCCAGCGGGTTGGGCACGCGCGTGAGACACACGGTCACCATCGCGCCCTTCTCCTTGTGGAACCGGATCAGGTCGGTGAGGTCGAAGTCGGTCAGTGCATCGCCGGAGATGACCAGGAAGGCATCGTCTTTCAACGCCTCCTCGGCGTTCTTGACGCTTCCGGCGGTACCGAGTGGCTTCTCCTCGTTGGCATAGGTGAGCTCCATGCCGAGCTCTTCACCGTCACCGAAATAGTTCTTGACCAGCGACGCCAAGAACTGGACTGTGACGACGGTCTCATTCAGCCCATGCTTTTTGAGCAGCCGCAGAACGTGCTCCATGATCGGCCGGTTGGCCACCGGCAGGAGCGGCTTGGGCATGCTCGAGGTCATAGGGCGAAGGCGCGTGCCTTCGCCTCCGGCCATCACGACGGCCTTCATGTCGGAAGCGTCCTCCTCCAAGAGACGACGAACTAGCCGACTTCACCCGTCCTGATTGTCCCGCACTTTTCCGAAGCGGGCCATCGGAGCCATCGCGGCTGCCTGAATGGGCGAGATCAGTCGGCCATGGCGTCCGCACGGACAAGACGGCGGACTTGCACCACGTAGAGGACTCCTGCCCACCAATAGAGCGTTGTACCCCATCCGGCGAACGCCCATCCGAAAATCGCAGCGAGTGACGAGATCCATCCGCTTCCGTCACTGAGCAGAAGCAGGGGGAACGCGTACATCAGGTTGAACGTCGCGGCCTTCCCGAGGAAGTTCACCTGGGGCGGCGGGTAGCCGTGCCGGCGCAGGACGGAGACGGCCACCAGCAACATCAATTCGCGCGCCAGCAGAGCGGCGGTCAGCCAGACTGGCAGAATCTCGCGCCAGGTGAGTCCGACCAGAGTGGAAAGCACGTAGAGCCGGTCGGCAGCGGGGTCGAGAAGCCGGCCGAGGTTGCTGATCTGGTTCCAACGACGGGCGAGTTTGCCGTCCAGATAGTCGCTGACACCGCTCAGTGCAAGCACCAGCAGGGCCCAGCCATCGCTCTTGGGGCCGCCGAACTCCGGCCTAAGGATCAACCACAGGAACAGCGGCACACCGACGAGGCGCGCCATACTGAGGATGTTCGGGATGGTGAGGACCCTGTCCGTCTGGACACGGGTCTCCTGGACCTCCACCCGGGGGCCTCCTGGGAAAAAGTGCCTGCGTTACGGTCTGACCTTACCTCAACGCAAAAAAGCTCTGGCTCCTGGGCTGTATGCCCAAGAGCCAGAGCTGTAAAGGTAGTTCGGCGGTGTCCTACTCTCCCACAGGGTCCCCCCTGCAGTACCATCGGCGCTGTAAGGCTTAGCTTCCGGGTTCGGAATGTAACCGGGCGTTT
>NZ_JBEYJA010000006.1:0-248487 GCF_040703815.1 Streptomyces sp. NPDC006743
GCGTTGTCGGTGGCGGGGAAGGCGGGCAAGGTCATCGATCCGATGACGTATGTCGCCAAGGGTGCCGGGGCGGGTCTGTCGAAGATCGGGGACATTTCCAAGGCCCTGAAGGGCATGGGCAAGATCGACATGCCGACCCTGCCGGACGGTTCGGTCCACCTGCCCGACGGGCGCCTGCTGGACCCGCACGGCAACATCATGACGCCCGACGGCGTCGTCGACACGACGCCGATCCCGCACGAGGTCGCCCCGAACCTCCCGAAGGTCCCGACCCTCCCGGACCACTGGACGATCCACGGCCAGCAGCCGGTCTACGCCGGCGTTCACACGGGCGCGGACGGCGTGACCCACACGACCGACGCGGCCGGCCACTACGACCCCACGACACCTTCGTCCTCGTACGACCACACGGCACCTTCGTCCGCGCACGACCACACGGCGCCTCAGTCGTCCTACGACCACACCCCTCCGACCTCGTACGACCACACTCCGACCCCGACCTCCTACGACCACACGGCGCCCCCGTACTCGCACGAGCACACCCCCGCGGGCACGCCCACCCACGACGTCCCCGGCAGCGGTGGCCACGGCAGCGGTGGGCACGGCAACGGTCACGATCACGGCGGCGCGCACGGCCCCGCCCACGACACACCCGGCGGCCACAGCGGCGGCTCCTCCCACGGGCCGGAGCATGACCACCACGAAAGCGGCCACCCGGACCACAGCGGTGACCACCCCACCGACCACGCAGGTCACACGGACGAGCCCGTGCATGGGGGCGATTCCACGGACCTCGGTCACCACGCAGTGGACACCGCCGCTCACCACGGCACTCCGGGGCACGCCGGCACCGACGGGCCGGGCCACGGGACCGCTGGGGAGCCGTTCGAGTACAAGCCGCTCGTGTCCGACGCCGAGTGGGACAGGCTCACGCCCGCCCAGCAGCACCAGGTGGCGTACGCGGAGATTTCCGACGGCACGAGACCCTTCGCCGCCGACACCGATGCCGTCGAGTACGGCCAGGCGTACTGGAACCACTACGCCGAGAACATGCCGGAGGTCGAGCGCAAGGCGGTGTGGGACTACACGGACGAGCCCGACTACAACCTTCCGGCTCCGCATCCGGACGGCTGGGGCACGTACAAGGAGATGAACGGGTACCTGCGGGGCGACGCGTCGAAGTGGAGCCCATATGTCCAGCACAACATCGACGAGGTCGACAAGGCGCTCGCCGGCCATCCCGTTCCCGAGGACGTGATGGTCGTCCGTGGCACCGGCATCGGGCACCTCCAGCTCGACGACCCGCTCGAGATGCTGCACAACACCTATGGCGACCCTGGATACCTGTCGACGTCGCTCGGCGACCATCCGGTGAGCGCTTTCGCGCACTCCGAAGCGATCCTGCATCTCAGGGTCCCCAAGGGGACTCCGGCTCTGTGGGTCGAGAAGGTCGGCAAATTCGGCATGGGTGAGCGGGAACTGCTGCTCGGACGAGGCACGGCATACCGGGTGACACGCGTGTTCATGGAAAATGGCCAGGTGCAGGTGTACGGGGAAGTCCTGCCGAGATAGCAAGTACAGGAAGGCAACACCATGAGCCGCGAACGGCACGTCTCTCCTCGGACCACGGAGCCCCTTCGGTTCAACGAGGTCGCCAGCGCGCCGCACTACGTCCGCAGCACGGACAAGCCTGTCCAGTTCGTGACCGTCGCGAACCCGCAGGGGACGGTCCTGGGCTATGTCTGGGCCAACGACGAGGACGACGCCGCAGGCTGGAAGGTACGCCGGGCCGGGGGCGACGAGGCCTTCAACCGGGGGGCCCTGTACGTGTCCAAGCTCCGGGACGCCAAAACGCGGGGGCTGCGCCCGACGGCGGCCCTGGCCGAGATCGTCCGGGACACCGACCCCACCGGCCCCAGTCATGTCGTTCCCGGCTCCCTGCGGCAGGCGCCGAGCCTGGGCACCGTCAAAGACCTGGCCGACCAGGACTGACCGCCGCCGGACATGTCGAGCGCTTCGAGCGGTACGCGCCACCCCGTCCACTACACCACCGCCACCACCCCCGACGGTGAAGTCATCGGCTACGCCTGGGGCGGCTTCGACGGTGTCGGCTGGATCGATCGGCCGGCGAGCAGTCTCAGTGCCTACCAGGCGGGGCGGGAGTGGTACCGGAAAGTGGACGAGGCTCAAAGGGAGGGTCTGGCGCCGCACGCCGTGGTCGCCTCGCTCAGCCGGGAACCCGGTGCCGGGCCTGTCACCGGCGCCCCTTCCGTCGCCGCGCTGGAGGAACTCTCCCGTACGGTCACGGCCGCCGACGACCGGCGTCTGCTCGCCCAGCTCCATCCCTGCGACAGCCAGGCCTGGCAGGAGTTGTCCGACGCCTTCGACGTGCTCACGGACGAGGACCGCAAGGTCGGATCAGGCGGCGGGCAACTGTCGCGGGAGGGGGTGTACCACGTGTCCTTCCCGGTCTACACCAAGCCGCTGTGGCGCGCCGTCCACGCGCTCAGCGGGGTGGGTGCCGTCACCCCGGAGCACCGTTGGGTCGACAACCCCATGGACCCGCACGCGCCCGTCGGCGCTCTGCACCCCGCTGACGCGGTACGCGCCGCCACCGCGATCGTGCGGGGCGAGCGGATGTGCGAGGGAACGCTGGCCACGGCCTTGAAGATCGGTCTGCTGGACGCCGTTGCGCTCTCCCTGCGCACCTGGAACGCCTCCCGGCGGGACGAGAGGGCAGGGGCCGCCGGGCCGCACCCCGGGTGTACGGGCGGCCCGTTCATGCTTTATGTTGCGGAAGCGAAGTAGGGGGATCCGCGATGCCGCAGGAAAGGTCGCCCCGCGTACAGCTGGCGCAGGCGCCGGTGCGGGCCGGGGCGCAGATGAGTCCGGCCGAGGCCGAAGCCGTCGCCCGTGCCGCGCACGCCGGGCAGACGGACAAGGCCGGACGGCCGTACGCCGAGCACCTGTCGGCCGTCGCCGAGGGGGTTCACGCACGCGGCGGAGGTGACGACCTCGTCGCCGCCGCCTGGCTGCACGACGCCCTGGAGGACGGTGCGCTCGGTGAGGAGTGGCTCGACGCGGCCCCGTTGCCGCAGCGGGCCAAGGACGTCGTACGGGCCGTGACCAAGCGGCCGGGAGAGGAACCGGAGGCGTACGCGCGCCGGATCCTGGCCACTCCCGGCGCCCGGCTGGTCAAGGCTGCCGACCTCGCGCACAACGCCGACCCGCGCCGCCTCGCCGCCCTGGACGAGCCCACCGCCCGGCGGCTCGCGCACAAGTACGCCACGATGCGCGGCCACCTCGGCCTCGGCCCGGACGACTGACCGCACGAGCGCCCCCCCACACCGACCGCACGACCGACCGCTCGCGCCTGGCACGGGGCGCGCACACGCCACGAGTACGCACACGCCACGAGCACAGCACCAGCACGGAGCACCTACGCAGCACCAGCACCGAGCACCTAAGCAGCACCAGCACCTACAAGCGGAGCACCTGCACGACACCAGCACGTACACAGCACGAGCACACACACAGCACCAGCACGCACCTACAGCTACGCACAGGACGACGGGATGGCACGGGACTACGACAGCCAGTTGCTCGAGTCGGTGGCGGTGCGCCGGCGCCGGATGCGCGACGCACTGCTGTTCGGCGCGCAGCGCGGACGGCGCACCGTGGACGAACGGCTCGGCAAGGTCTTCGCGGGCATCGCCATCGCCGCCGTCCTGTGCGCGGGCTGCGTCGGCTGGTCGTTCCTTCAGTCCACCCTGGCCAAGCAGAAGGCCGAGCAGAAGAAGCAGCAGCAACAGCAGGAGCAGTTGTACAACCCGTCCCCCTCCGCGTCGGGCGGGCCCTCCGCCTCCGGTACCCCCTCCGGCGCGACGGCGCCCGGCAGGCAGGGGGAGAAGCGGTGAGGACGCTGTGCGCGACCGACATGATCACGTCACGCAGGGCCGGTGACGGAGAAATCGCGATGATAGGTTCCGGTGAGTGGTGAGCACAGCAACGACGTCACGGACCCAGCTGAGCCGGGTCACCCTGGTCGGTGAACGCCGACGCGCCGACATCGTCCTGCCCTCGGACACCCCGATCGGCCAACTGCTCCCCGACATCCTGCGGCTGCTGGACGACCGCGCGTCCACGCGCCCGGCCACCCGGCAGTTGATCGCCTCCGACGGCTCGGTCCTGCCGCACGACGCGACCCTGTCCTCGGCCGAGGTCCCCGACGGCGCGGTCCTCCAGCTCGTCCGCGCCCACGCCGCACCGCCCGCACCGGTCGTGCACGACGTCACCGACCAGGTCGCCGACGACCTCGACCTGCGCGCCTGGCGCTGGCGCCCGGCCGCGCGCCGGGCCAGCGCCGGCGTGGCCACCGTGGCCTTCGCGGTGGCGGCGGGCCTGCTCGCCCGGCGCGAGTTCGCGCTGGAGAACGTCACCGCCGCGCTCGCCGCCGTCACCGCCGTGTGCCTCGTCGCCGGCGCCCTGGTGGCCCGGATCGGCCAGGGCAACCGGGGACTGGCCACCGCGCTGCTGCTCGCCACCGGCGGGCTCGGCCTGCTCACCGCGTGGACCGCCGCCGACGCCTACGACTGGTCGGGCACCGCCCGGCTGGCCGGTGTGGTCGGCGCCCTGGTGGTCACCCTCGTCCTGCTGGCCTACTTCTCACCGCTGGGCCGCGGCGGCCTCGTCGGCGCGGGCGCGGCAGCCGTGATCGCACTCGTGTGGGAGGCCGTCGCCGCCCTCCAGGACCGGCCGGACCGGCTCGGTGCGGTGATGGCCGTGATCTCCGTGGTCCTGCTCGGACTGCTGCCGCGGCTGGCCCTGATGGCCTCCGGGCTCACCGCACTCGACGACCGGCGCAGCTCGGGCGTCTCGGTCAGCCGCCACCAGGTCGCCAACGCCCTCGCCGCCACCCACCGCGGACTCGCCCTGGCCACGGTGGTCACCGCCGCCTCCGCCGCTGCCGGCGGCTGGCTGCTGACCACCGCCCGGCAGCCGACCGCGTGGACGGTGACGCTGGCCGCGCTGACCGCGGTCGTACTGCTCTCCCGGGCGCGGGCCTTCCCGCTGGTCGCCGAGGTCGTGGCCCTGTTCGCGGCGGCGGCGGTGCTCGTCGTGCGGCTCGCGGTGCTGTGGATGCACCACGCGGGCGGCGCGGGCGCGCTGGTCCTGCTCGGGGTGGCCGCGCTGCTCCCGCTGCTCGTCCTCGCGGTGGAACCGCCCGAGCACGTGCGGGTGCGGCTGCGGCGGTTCGCCGACCTGATCGAGTCCCTCGGCGTGATCGGGCTGTTCCCGCTCGCCGTCGGGGTGTTCGGCATCTACGGGCAACTGCTCGACAAGTTCTGAGACTGACGGACGACGCGCCGGCGCTCCGGGCGGGATGACGAGGCAGGGAAGAAGGCGACATGCCGAACGGGGACAACTGGCAGAGCGACGTGCTGCGCGATCTGAGGAGCGGCGCGTCCCGGCGGGAACCGCAGGAACAGGACCCGGCGCAGGCGCGGCGCGCGCAGCAGGACCTGCCGCAGCAGGACCTGCCGCAGCAGCGGCCGCACGAACAGCCGGAGCAATGGGGGCAGGCGCAGCCGCAGGTGCGGCAGGCACCGTCCGCGGACGCACCCGGGCAACAGCAGCCACCAGCCCCGGCCCCGGCGCAGGCACCCCCCGCGGCGGCGGCCCCGGCGTACGGCTACCCGCCCCAGCAGGCCCCCGCCCAGCCCCACACCCAGGCCGCACCCCAACCCCACACCCAGACTCAGCACCCCGTGCCCCAGCACCCCCTGCCCCAGGCCCGGACCGCCCCGCAGGCCCCCGCCGCGCGTCCCGCGCCCCACGCCCACCGCACCGCCACCCCCGACTCCCGTCCCGTGGTCGACAAGCGGCTGGCCGCCGCGGGCGGCAAGCCGCGCCGCGGTGAGCCGTTCGCGGCGCGGGCGCTGCGCGCGGTGCGCCGCACCGTCTCCTCCTCGGCCGCGCGCGAGGTCGCCGAGACCACCGCCACCGCCGAGGTGCTCCAGCAGGCCGTCACCACCGGCCGGCAGATCGCCGTGACCTCCATCCGCGGCGGTTCCGGCAAGACCACCGTCGCCGCGCTGCTCGGCACCACCTACGCGCACTACCGGCAGGACCCGGTGCTGGTCGTAGAGGCCGACCCGGCGCTCGGCTCGCTGCCGCTGCGGCTCGGCGCGGAGAGCCTGCGCTGGACCACCGGCGACCTGGCCGGCCTGGTCGAACCGCAGATGTCCCTGCTCGACGTCACCGGCTACCTCGTCCAGCTCCCCGACAACGCCTGGCTGCTGCCCGGCAGCCAGGGGCAGGTCGGGGCGATGCTCGACACCAAGGGCTACGAACGGGTCATGGTCTCGCTGCGCCGCTACTTCGGCGTGACCGTCGTGGACTGCGAGACCCTGCCCGCCGAGGTCGCCCGTACCGCGCTGTCCGCCGCGCAGGCCCGGGTGCTCACCGTGCCCGCCACGCTGGAGGGCCTCGCCAGCACGCACGCCGTCCTGGAGTGGATGCGCGGGCTGCCCCGCTCCATCACCACCTCCACCGTCGTGGTGCTCACCGAGACCGTGCCGCACACCGGGGTCGACCTGGACAAGGCGGCCGAGCAGCTGAAGGCGACCGGCGCGGCCGTCCGCGTGCTGCCCTACGACCGGCACCTGGCGGCCGGCGGCGCCATCCGCACCGACCTGCTCGCCCGCGCCACCCGGCAGGCCGCGACCGCCCTGGCCGCCGAGGTCTTCCGGCTGTCCCAGACACGCCGCTGAACCCCGGCTGTCCCAGACGCGCCGTGAACCCCCCGGACGCGCCGCCGAACCCCGTAGACGAGCCGCTGGACCCCGTAGACGAGGGGAACACGAGGACGAGGCACCCACGATGAGCACCCGACTGATCCACCGCCCGGCCCGGACCACCCGGCCCCCGGCCGCCCCCGAGCCACGCACCATAGAGGCACCGCCCAACCTGCCCGAGGGCAAGGCCGGTTCCATCGCCACCTCGCTACTGCCCGTGGCCGGTGTCATGTCGTCCGTCGTGATGATGACGGTCGTGCGCAACAGCCAGTTCGCCGGCCTCGGCGCGATCATCCTCGTCGTCACCCTGGCCGGCTCCCTCACGCTGGTCTTCTCCCAGCGCGGCAAGGCGCAGCGCACCCGCCGCACCCAGCGCGAGGCCTACCTCGCCTACCTGGAGGACCTGCGCGAGGAACTGTCCAAGGAGGAACGCGAACGGCGCGAGCGCGCCCAGGTGCTCAACCCGCCGCCGGACGCCCTCTACGACATCGTCCGCGACCCCGCCCGGCTGTGGGAGCGGCGCCGGACGGACGGGGACTTCCTACGGGTGCGGGTCGGCACCGGCGAGATGCCCGTACGGGACCTGAAGGTGGCCCAGCAGGGCTCCTCCGTGCTCACCCCGCCCGACCAGTTCATGCTGAACGAGGCGTCCGCGCTGATGTCCCGGTTCAGCACCGGCACCGAACTGCCGCTGACCGTCCCGCTCGACCGGGTCGGCAACATCAGTGTCATCGGCCGCCGCGAGGACACCCTCCGCGTCGCCCGCGCCCTGATGGTGCAGACCGCCGCCACCCACGCCCCCGACGACGTCGCCATGGCCCTGGCCGCCCCCGGCGACCGGATCGGCGACTGGGAATGGGCCAAGTGGCTGCCGCACCTGCTCGACACCGAGCAGTTCGACGGCCCCGTCGCCGCCCGCCGCATCGCCCCCTCCCTGCCCCAGCTCGGCCGGCAGACCGGCGCCGAACTGCGCCGCCGCGCCTCCTACGCCGCCGAGGTGCGGCGCGGCCTGTCCGGCCCCGACGCCCTCGCCATGACCTCCCGGCTCCTCGTCGTCGCCGACGGCCACGGCGCCGACGCCGTCGAACTGCCGCGCCCCGACGACGCGGTGGGCCTGCGCGAGATGAGCGTCACCGTGCTCCACCTGCTCGACGAACGCGTCCAGGAACCCGGCAGCGTCGGCGTGCGCATCACCGTCGAGGAGGACCGCATCCTCATCGAGGACCTGCGCGAGGCCGAACCGGTCAGCGCGCACGGCACCGTCGACGAGGTCGGCGTGCCCTTCGCCGAGGGCCTGGCCCGCATGCTCGCCCCGCTCAGGCTGTCCGCCGAGTCCATGGTCGACGCCCCGCTGACCGGGCCCGTCGACTTCGCCGACCTCCTCGGCATCGACGACGTCGCCCGTCTCGACCTGGACCGGCTGTGGGCGCCGCGCGGCGAACGCGCCTTCCTGCGCGTCCCGATCGGCGTCAGCGACGCCCACGAACCGGTCCTGCTCGACCTGAAGGAGTCCTCCGAACTGGGCATGGGCCCGCACGGCCTGTGCGTGGGCGCCACCGGCTCCGGCAAGTCCGAGCTGCTGCGCACCCTCGTCCTCGCCCTGGTCGCCACCCACCCGCCGGAGGACCTCGCCCTCGTCCTCGTCGACTACAAGGGCGGCGCCACCTTCGCCCCGTTCGCCGGCCTCCCGCACGTCGCCGGCGTCATCACCAACCTGGAGAACCAGGCCGGCCTCGTCGAACGCGTCCACGCCTCCCTGGCCGGCGAGGTCAAGCGCCGCCAGCAGGTCCTCAAGGACGCGGGCAACGTCGCCGACATCGGCCACTACGCCGCCCTGCGCGCCGAGAAGCGCCCCGACCTCGAACCGCTGCCCCACCTGTTCGTCGTCATCGACGAGTTCGGTGAACTCCTCACCGCCAAACCGGACTTCATCGACCTGTTCCTGTCCATCGGCCGCATCGGCCGCTCCATCGGCGTGCACCTGCTGCTGTCCAGCCAGCGCATCGAGGGCGGCAAGCTCAAGGGCCTGGACACCTACCTGTCCTACCGGCTCGGCCTGCGCACCTTCTCCGCCGACGAGTCCCGCACGGTCCTGGACACCACCGACGCCTTCCACCTGCCCCCGCTGCCCGGCTTCGGCTACCTCAAGGTCGACACCAGCCACTACGAGCGGTTCAAGGCCAGCTACGTCTCCGGCGCCTACCGCGGCCCCGTGCAGCGCGAGACCGAGGACACCGGGCCGCTCGCCCTGGAGTACGCGGCGTACAACACCCTCGGCCAGGACGAGTCCGCGGGAGCCGAGGAACCGCAGATGCGGCGCCGCGAGACCGGCCCCACCGAGATGGGCGTCCTCGTCCAGCAGATCGAGGACGCGGGCGCCCGCACCGTACGCCGCATCTGGCTGCCCCCGCTGCCCGACGCCGTCGCCCTCGACAAGGTCGCCGGGCCCGTCGAGGTGGGCGCGCGCGGCATGCAGCTCGCCAGGCGGCGCGGCCCGCTCCAGGTGCCGCTGGGCGTCCTGGACGACCCGACCCGGCAGTGGCAGGGCCAGTGGTACCTGGACCTCACCGTCGCGGGCGGCCACGCCGCCGTCATCGGCGGCCCCCAGTCCGGCAAGACCACCCTGCTGCGCACCCTCGCCCTGTCCCTGGCGCTCACCCACACCCCGCAGGAGGTCGGCGTCTACGGCCTCGACCTGGTCGGCGGCGGCCTCCAGGCCCTGTCCGGACTGCCGCACGTCGGCGGCGTCGCGGGCCGCGCCGACCGCGAGCGCGCCGCCCGCACCATCGACTCGGTGCGCGGCATGCTCGACCAGCGCGAGGAACTGTTCCGCATCCACAACATCGACTCCCTGGAGCAGTTGCGCACCCTGCGCGCCGCGGGCCGGCTGCCCGAACTGGCGTCCACGGAGATCGTGCTGCTCATCGACGGCTTCGGCGCGCTGCGCGACGACTTCGAGGAGCTGGACGACGCGGTCGTCGACATCCTCAAGCGCGGCAGCGGCTACGGCATCCACGTCGTCGCGGGCATGCTGCGCTGGAACGACGTGCGCATCGCCACCCAGTCCCAGTTCGGCACCCGCGTCGAACTGCGGCTGAACGACCCCAGCGAGTCCAGCATCGACCGCAAGCTCGCCGAGACCCTCTCCCCGGAGGAGAAGGGCCGCGTCCTCACCGACCGCAAGCTCTTCGCCCAGGTCGCGCTGCCCCGCACCGACGGCCTCGACGACACCGCCGAACTCGGCACCGTCCTGGAACGCACGGCCCGTACCGTCCGCGCCACCTGGACCGGCGACGTCGCCCAGCCGGTGCGCGTCCTGCCGCACCTGCTGGAACCGGGACTGCTGCCCGGGCCGGCCGCCGAGCCGCGCCGCGTCCCCGTCGGCCTGGACCAGACGAAACTCGCGCCCGTCCTGCTCGACCTGTTCGAGCACGACCAGCACCTGATGATCATGGGCGACAGCGAGTGCGGCAAGACCAATCTGCTCAAGGTGATCGCCGAGGGCCTGATCGAACGCCACGGCGACGACGAGCTGGTCTTCGGCGTCTTCGACCCCCGCCGCGGCCTGCGCGGCGCCGTCCCGGAGGAGTACCGGGGCGGCTACGCCTACAACGCCAAACTGGCCGGCGCGCTGGCCACCGGCATCGCGGGCGAACTGGAGAAACGGCTGCCCGACGAGAGCGCCGACCCCGCCGACCTGGAACCCGGCAGCTGGGGCTCCGGCCCGCGCATCGTCATCCTCGTCGACGACTACGACGTCCTGACCACCGCCGGACAGCAGCCCCTCGCCCCCTTCGTCCCGTACATCCCCTCCGCCGTCGACATCGGCCTGCACTTCGTCCTCACCCGCCGGGTCGCGGGCGCCTCCCGCGGCCTGTACGAGCCGCTGCTACAGGGCCTGCGCGAGTCCGGCTCCGCGGCGCTCGTGATGTCCGGCGACCGCGGTGAGGGCCAGCTCTTCCCCGGTGTCTACGCGAGCCAGCAGCCGCCCGGCCGCGGCGTGCTGGTCCGCCGGGGCGAGCCGAACCGGCTGATCCAGACCGTCTACGCCGGGAACAGGTGAGAGAAAGCCATGACCAAGGACGTCGTCGCCCTGACCAAGAAGATGCCCGACCCGCTGAGCGTGATCGCGGGCCTGCTCTCCGGCGGCCCCGACAAGCTGGTCGGCGCCGAGGACGGCGGGGCCGTGGTGCGGCTCTGCGACGAACAGGGCAGGCCCCTCGTCTCCGTGGAGGCCCCGCTGCTCGTCCAGGTCAGGGGAGAGGCGCAGCGGCTGCTCGGCGCGAGCGAGCCCGAGGTGCCGTACTGGTGGACCGAGGCCCGCGCCACCACCGGCGTCAAGGAGGGCGAGGACCTCGCCGGGACCTTCGCGGCCCGGCTCGCCGCCCTCGTCGGCGGCACCGCCTGGCCCCCCGAGGCCGCGCGGTCGCTGGCCGTGGTGAAGACCGACGGGGTGAGCGTGGCCCCCGTGCCCGCCGCCGCCCAGCCCGCCGTGGACGTCCTCACCGACAAGGTCGCCGTCGTCATCCAGGACCGGCCCGTGGTCGCCATGACCGCCTGGCTCGCCGATGCCTTCCGGGCGGCCGCCGACGCCCGCCTCGGCCTGCAGATCGTCACCCCCGCCGGCACCCGCCTGTCCCCGGCGGTCCGCACCGCCCTGCCCGGCTGGCCCTCGCGCTGGGTCGTCCAGGACGAGCAGGACGGCTACTACGACGGCCTGTCCGGCGCCGTCCTGGAGTGGAACAACGGCCTGTTCGTCACCGTCGAGTCACCGCAGGCCACCCCCGACGACTCGCGCACCCCGGTCGCCGCCTCCTTCTCCCGGGACGTCGCCGACACCGGCGAACGCCAGCTCGCCATCTCCTACCGGGCCGTCCACCCCGCCGACGACCGCCTCGTCCTCGGCGGCGCCCTGGAGGCCGTGTGGCGCGAGATCACCGGCGAGCCGCCGGCCGGCTGGGGCACCGAGGAACCCGCCAACCTGCCCTGGTCCCCGCGCCAGTTCACCGACGTCGCCCACGAACGGGCGCCCGAGCCGACCTGGTTCGTGGTCGTCGGCACCCCGGAGCGCCCCGGCCTCGCCACCGTCCGCGTCTCGCGCACCACCGGCGGCGTCGAGGAGGACGTCACCCTGGCGTTCGGCTACGGCCCCGGCCAGGAGGTACCGGCACCCGCGGTGCCGCGCGCGGCGGAGATCCTCGCCACCCGGCACGACCTGCAGTCCATGCTGGTGCAGATCCGCCGGGCCCGCCGCGACCTGTCGGTGCCGCCGCGCTTCGAGGGCCCGGGCGTCCCGTACGCCTTCGTCCTCGGCGCCGAGGAGGTACGCGCCATGCCGGGCGACCGCGCCCGCAACACGCCCCTGGAGAGGCGCCCGCGCGAACTGGGCCCGAAGACCCGTCCGGCGCTGTACTACGACTTCCCGGGCGACCCGTCCGACCTGTCGGGCTGGCAGCACTTCGAGCGGCTGATGCGGCACCTGAAGGGCGAGCCGCCCGCCTGACCGGGAGCCGGACGGCTCCGGCCGTCCGGCGTGGACGTGCGGCCCCAGCCGCCCGGTGGGGGTGAGCGGAGAGGCAGCTGCCGTGGGGGTGAGCGGAGAGGCAGCCGCCCGGCGGGGGTGAGCGGCGAGGCAGGCGGCCGGTTCGTGAGGCGGCACGCGCCCGGGGCCGCGGGGGAGGGCGGCCGGCCGGGGCGTGCGCCGGCTCGGCCCGCCGGTGCCGCCGGCGGCCCCGGCGCCGGCCTAGACGGCCCCGGTCGTGGTCCCGGCACCCGCGCCGGCCAAAGCCTCGTGCCGCGCCCCGCCGGCGCGCCCGTCGCCGTTCCCACCGGCGTGCCCGCCGTCCTTCCCGCCGGCGTGCCCGCCGTCCTTCCCGCCGGCGTGCCCGCCGTCCGGATGCGCGGCCTCCCGCCGGAACGCCCACTCCATCCTCGGCTCCACGGCGAACCGGAAGACCCCGCGCACGGGCCGCGTGCACAGCAGGGTGACGCAGGCCGACGCGAGCACGGTGACGACGAGCGCGCCGAGCGGACTGTGCAGCCAGGGCGTCTCGAACCAGCCCGCGTACAGCACGCCCTTGACCACGAAGCCGTGCAGCAGATAGCCGTACAGCGTGCCCGTGCCGAGCGCCGTGCACCACATCCGGCGCCCCGGCACCAGGGCGAGGAAACACCCGGTCAGCAGCACCGCGCCCGCGAACATCACCAGCACCATGACCGGCCCCGCCCACCACGGCGCGCCCAGGTCCTGAGCGGCGCCGTTGCGGTAGAGCCAGCCGATGTTCACGCTCGGCGCGGTCCACCAGCCGAGGACCGGCGCCGCCGCGAACACGGCGGCCGCCGGCAGCCGCACCGAGCGGCGGCGCACCAGCCGGAAGTGCTCCGGCTTCAGGCACAGCCCCAGCACGAAGCAGGGCAGGAACTGCAGGACGCGCGGCAGGTCCAGCGTGCCGCCCATGGCCGGGGACACCGAGCCCAGCATCGCGATCCCGAGCGCGACCGGCAGGGGGTGGCGCACCAGCTTCCACACGGGAGCCGTCAGCCGCCAGATGAACAGGGCGCACAGGAACCAGGTCAGGTACCAGGGCGAGAGAAGGCTGACGGACAGGTCACCGGAACCACCGACGACGACACGGAAGAGTGAATACGCCGTCTCGAACAGGACGTACGGCACGACGACACCGGTGATCAGCCGCTTGACCCGGCTCGGCCGCAGATCGAAATCACGGGAGAAGAAACCGGAGATGATGACGAACGCCGGCATGTGGAAGAGGTACACGACGTTGTACGCGCCTTCCAGGAACCGGTTGCCGCTCATCACGGGGGCCCAGGAATGACCCCACGCCACCAGCACGATCGCGAGGTACTTCGCATTGTCGAAGAAGGGATCGCGCTGTTTTCCGGACCGGCCCGCGCCGCCGCGGGGTCTGTCCGGGAGCGGCGCTTCCGGAACCGGTTCCTGGGCTGGGGGGAGAGGTGTTCTGTTCTGGCCGGGGGAGGAGGCAGCGTGGAACATCTGAGGCACCTTAGCGTCGTCCGTGCGGTTTTCGCGGAACCTCCGACGGCGATCCCGGCTGTGCGCGGCGGATGCCCAGAATTCTGCGAGAAATACGTGACCCGGGAGGTGGCGCGTGCCACACCGGTCGCACGGAGCGGAACCCTCAATGTCCGGATTGGTCATGACCAGTTGACCGGAACGGACGGATGGCGGCCGCCCGGCGACGGGAATTCGAATTACCGGCGAACGATCTGTGCAGACGTCGAAACGAAATCACCGAATTAACCGGCGAGTCGCCGGAGCCCGCCGGCCCGCCACCGCGCCGGCCCACCGCCGTGACTCCGTGCGCAGGAACGCCTGGTGGGGCCTGGCGGGCTCTGGCGGGCGGGGCGCGTCACCGCTGCGGTGCGCGGGCCGCGTGTCACGGACCTGACCGATGATGCGTCAGGCGCGGCATAGGCGGGCCGTGTTGGTGGCACGATGGTTCCAGCGGGGGCGTGGGGTGGGAGCCCCGGGCCGGGAGAGCGGACCGACCGAAGGTGTGATCAGTTGTGGCCATTTCACTGTCAGTGGTGCTGCTGTTGGCGATCATCCTGGTGGTGTTGCTCCGAGGGGGCTCCATCAAGGCGGGTCCGGCCATCGTCGCCGTCCTCTTCGGCTTCTTCCTCGCCTCCACCGGCATGGCCCCGTCGATCAACCGCTTCATGAACTCGATAGCGGACACGATCAACTCGATCAACTTCTGAGGCGGACGGGACCCCGACCCGGCCCGGCCCGACCCGACCCGTCCGGGGCAGGCTCGGCCTGCCCCGCCTCGCCCCGCGAACGCCGAGGGGCCGGGTCCGGAGATCACTCCCCGGACCCGGCCCCTGGCCGGACAGAGCGGGCGACGGGAATCGAACCCGCGTAGCCAGTTTGGAAGACTGGGGCTCTACCATTGAGCTACGCCCGCACACAACGCGCCGCTGATCGACCGACCGCGGCACACAGGCATCGTAGCGGGTCCGGCCCCGTCCCCGCACACCCCTTCCGGCCCGGCGCCCGCGCGACCGCCCGCATCACGCCCGCGCGCCCGCACCCGCCCGGCCCCGCGCCCCCTCCCGACGGCCGCAAGGCGCCCGCCCCCTCGCGGCCCCCTGCCCGTCCATTCCCCCCGCATGGCGCGATCTCATGGGCCCGGTCCACACCCAGCCCGGACCGGCCGCACGGACCCGGTCCGGCGCAGGGGCGCAGGGGCGGAGCCCCGGGAGGGCACCTTGCTCCTTACCGATCCGGGTGGGTGGGGGGGAAACGGCGTCCGGGGCGGAGCCCCCGTACGGCGCCCTGTCCCACCGAGCCGCACAGCCCCGCAAGGGGCCACCCCCGCACCCCCCGGGAGGGAATTACGCGGTCGCGCGGCCTGCGGCCATGTACCCTACGTGTCGCACCAGACGGGGTGTGGCGCAGCTTGGTAGCGCGTCCGCTTTGGGAGCGGAAGGCCGTGGGTTCAAATCCCGCCACCCCGACCATCCGCCGGCCACCGGGCCGGCGCCACCGCCCGCGCCCCGCACGGGCAGGGCGCCCCGGCCGGCCCGCACGCGGCCCGGACCCCAGGCACCCGGTCGGCCCGCAAGCGGCCCGGACCCCGGCACCCCGACCCGCCCGGGCGCCTCGTACGGCCAGGCCCCCCCGCTCGCAAAGGCCGCCCCGTACGGCCAGGCACCCGAAGGGCCAGCCACCCCGTACGGCCAGGCACCCCGGACAGCCACGCGCCAGGCGCCCCAGCACGACCGCCGTCACCCGCCCCCCCCACGCCGGGTTCCCCGCCCTCACCGCCCACGGACACGCCGTGCACACAGCCGATTCCCGTGATTCCCGTGATCGCCTTTTGGGGCGCTGACCGGCTGCGGTTACTATGCAGACTGCGCGCCCGTGTGTCCGGCCTCCTGGCCTACGAACTCCTCCGGGCGGCTAATCCGCCGGACAACCCTCTGGCTCCGGCGAAATCCAAGAAGTCAGCCACAAGGAGACCGAACCGTGAAGAGCGCCGTGGAGACCCTGAACCCGACCCGGGTTCGGCTCACTGTCGAGGTGCCCTTCGAGGAGCTCAAGGACAGCCTCGACGCGGCGTACAAGAAGATCAACCAGCAGGTCACGGTGAAGGGCTTCCGCAAGGGCAAGATCCCGGCCCGGGTCATCGACCAGCGGTTCGGCCGCGGTGCGGTTCTGGAAGAGGCCGTCAACGACGCGCTTCCGAAGTTCTACACCGACGCGGTCAACGAGGCCGAGCTGAACCCGCTGGGCCAGCCCGAGGTCGACATCACCGAGCTGAAGGACGGCGAGACGCTGAACTTCACCGCCGAGGTCGACGTCCGCCCGACCGTCGAGATCCCGGACTACTCCGGCATCGAGGTCGAGGTCGACGCCATCGAGGTGACCGAAGAGGACGTCGACAAGGCGGTCGAGCAGCTGCGCGAGCGCTTCGCCTCGACCAGCCCGGTCGAGCGCGCCGCCGAGGACGGCGACGTCGTCACCATCGACCTGGAGGCCAAGGTCGACGGCGAGGTGCTGGAGGACGGCATCGCCAACGGCGTCTCCTACACCATCGGCTCCGGTGAGCTGCTGGACGGCATCGACGACGCCGTGAAGGGCGTGGAGGCCGGTGGCGAGGCCACCTTCACCTCCGAGCTGAAGGGCGGCTCCGCGGCTGGCAAGGAGGCCGAGGTCACCGTCAAGGTCACCCAGGTCGCCGCCCGCGAACTGCCCGAGCTGGACGACGACTTCGCGCAGCTCGCCTCCGAGTTCGACACCCTCGAGGAGCTGCGCGCGGACAGCCGCAAGCGCCTGGAGAACATGAAGCAGTACGACCAGGCCACGCAGGCCCAGGAGCGCGTCCTGGACAAGCTGCTCGAGCTGGTCGAGGTCCCCGTCCCCGAGAAGCTGCTCGAGGACGAGATCAACACCCGCAAGCACAACCTCGAGCACCACCAGCTCGGTCAGATGGGCCTGACCCTCGACAAGTACCTGGAGATCCAGGGCAAGACCGCCGAGGAGTTCGAGACCGAGACCCGCGACGCCGCGGTCAAGGGCATCAAGACGCAGTTCGTCCTGGACGAGCTGGTCAACAAGGAGAAGCTCAACGTGAGCCAGGAGGAGCTGACCGAGCACCTCATGCGCCGCGCGGCCTCCTCCGGCATGTCCCCCGACCAGTTCGCACAGGCGGTCGTCCAGAACAACCAGGTTCCGCTGCTGGTCGGCGAGGTCGCCCGCGGCAAGGCCCTGGCCGTCGTGGTCGAGGCCGCGACCGTGAAGGACACCAACGGCGAGATCGTCGACCTGGAGGACGAGGAGGACGAGGCCGCCGAGGGCGAGACCGCCGAGGCCGTCTCCGCCGAGGGTGACGGCGAGGGCGAGGAGAAGGCCGAGGCCTGATCCGGCACGGCGTCTCCGACGTACGTACGATGGGCCCTGGGGCATGTTCCCCAGGGCCCGTCGTCACACCTGGCCACCCCGCCCCGAGGGCCCCGGCGCTACGCCCCCGGCGAACACTCCCCTTCGCGGGATTCCCCGAAGGGGCCCGCGCGTTAGGGTCCATGAATACGAGGGCAGGGGAGTCCCCGGAACCGGCCGGACGGCCCCACGCCCCGGCAGAACACGTGAGACGGCCCGGCGCCGTCGTAAGACGAGCAGGTGGATACGTGACGAATCTGATGCCCTCCGCCGCCGGCGAGCCCTCCATCGGTGGTGGCCTCGGCGACCAGGTCTACAACCGGCTGCTCGGCGAGCGGATCATCTTCCTCGGGCAGCCCGTGGACGACGACATCGCGAACAAGATCACCGCACAGCTGCTGCTCCTTGCCGCCGACCCGGACAAGGACATCTTCCTGTACATCAACAGCCCCGGCGGTTCCATCACGGCCGGTATGGCGATCTACGACACCATGCAGTACATCAAGAACGACGTGGTGACCATCGCCATGGGCCTGGCGGCCTCGATGGGCCAGTTCCTGCTGAGCGCGGGCACGCCCGGCAAGCGCTTCGCGCTGCCCAACGCCGAGATCCTGATCCACCAGCCCTCCGCGGGCCTGGCCGGTTCGGCCTCCGACATCAAGATCCACGCCGAGCGGCTGCTGCACACCAAGAAGCGCATGGCCGAGCTGACCGCCCACCACACGGGCCAGTCGGTGGAGCAGATCACCCGCGACTCGGACCGCGACCGCTGGTTCGACGCCCACGAGGCCAAGGAGTACGGCCTCATCGACGACGTCATCACCCACGCCGCCGGCATGCCGGGCGGCGGCGGCACCGGGGCCTGAGCCGACTCAGCCCGCCCAGCCCCCGGCCGACCGCCCAGCCCCTTTCCAGGAGACATCGTGAACGACTTCCCCGGCAGCGGCATCTACGACCGTACGCGTGCCGAGTACACCGGCCCCACGGCCGAGTCCCGCTACGTCATCCCGCGCTTCGTGGAGCGCACCTCCCAGGGCGTCCGCGAGTACGACCCGTACGCGAAGCTCTTCGAGGAGCGCGTGATCTTCCTCGGCGTCCAGATCGACGACGCCTCAGCCAACGACGTCATGGCGCAGCTGCTGTGCCTGGAGTCGATGGACCCCGACCGTGACATCTCGGTCTACATCAACAGCCCCGGTGGTTCCTTCACCGCGCTGACGGCCATCTACGACACGATGCAGTTCGTCAAGCCCGACATCCAGACGGTCTGCATGGGCCAGGCGGCCTCCGCCGCCGCGATCCTGCTCGCGGCCGGCACGCCGGGCAAGCGCATGGCCCTGCCGAACGCGCGCGTGCTGATCCACCAGCCCTACAGCGAGACCGGCCGCGGCCAGGTCTCCGACCTGGAGATCGCCGCCAACGAGATCCTGCGGATGCGCGCGCAGCTGGAGGAGATGCTGGCCAAGCACTCCACCACGCCGATCGAGAAGATCCGCGAGGACATCGAGCGCGACAAGATCCTCACGGCCGAGGAGGCCCTGTCCTACGGGCTCGTCGACCAGATCATTTCCACCCGCAAGATGAACAACGCCGCCGTCCGCTGACGCGGACACCGCACCCGCCCGTCGCCCCTTGGCGCGGTCACGTCGAAGTGAACCGTGCCAAGGGGGGCCCGAACGGGGGGCCCGGCAAGGTACCGTCGACATAAGGCAGCACCAGGAGCCGCTGGACTCAACGCGTCCAGGCGTCTCCCAGGCGAAGGGGAAGCACACCGTGGCACGCATCGGTGACGGCGGCGATCTGCTCAAGTGCTCGTTCTGCGGCAAGAGCCAGAAGCAGGTCAAGAAGCTCATCGCAGGGCCCGGTGTGTACATCTGCGACGAGTGCATCGATCTCTGCAACGAGATCATCGAGGAGGAACTCGCGGAGACCAGCGAGGTGCGCTGGGAGGAGCTTCCCAAGCCCCGCGAGATCTACGAGTTCCTGGACGGCTACGTGGTGGGCCAGGAGGCCGCCAAGAAAGCCCTGTCCGTCGCGGTGTACAACCACTACAAGCGGGTCCAGGCCGGCGAGAACGGCGGCGGCCAGGGCCGCGAGGACGCCATCGAGCTGGCCAAGTCCAACATCCTCCTGCTCGGCCCGACCGGGTCCGGCAAGACCCTGCTGGCCCAGACCCTGGCCCGCATGCTGAACGTGCCGTTCGCCATCGCCGACGCCACGGCGCTGACCGAGGCGGGGTACGTGGGCGAGGACGTCGAGAACATCCTCCTGAAGCTGATCCAGGCGGCCGACTACGACGTCAAGAAGGCCGAGACCGGGATCATCTACATCGACGAGATCGACAAGGTCGCCCGTAAGAGCGAAAACCCGTCGATCACCCGGGACGTGAGCGGCGAGGGCGTCCAGCAGGCCCTCCTGAAGATCCTCGAGGGCACCACGGCCTCGGTCCCGCCGCAGGGCGGCCGCAAGCACCCGCACCAGGAGTTCATCCAGATCGACACGACGAACGTCCTGTTCATCGTGGGCGGTGCCTTCGCCGGCCTGGAGAAGATCATCGAGGGCCGCGCGGGTGCCAAGGGCATCGGCTTCGGCGCGACGATCCGCTCCAAGAGGGAGCTGGAGGCCAAGGACCAGTTCGAGGACGTCATGCCCGAGGACCTGGTCAAGTTCGGCATGATCCCCGAGTTCATCGGCCGCCTCCCCGTCATCACCTCGGTCCACAACCTGGACCGCGAGGCGCTGCTGAAGATCCTGGTCGAGCCGCGCAACGCCCTGGTGAAGCAGTACCAGCGCCTGTTCGAACTCGACGGTGTCGAGCTGGACTTCGAGCGGGAGGCGCTGGAGGCCATCGCCGACCAGGCGATCCTGCGCCAGACCGGCGCGCGCGGCCTGCGCGCCATCATGGAGGAGGTCCTCCAGGGCGTGATGTACGAGGTCCCGTCCCGCAAGGACGTCGCCCGCGTCGTCATCACCGCCGACGTGGTCCTCTCCAACGTCAACCCGACCCTGATCCCCCGCGACGCCCGCGGCCGGGGAGCGGGGGAGCAGAAGACGGCGTAGCCGCCCGCGCACGAGCACACAGGGAAGGGCCCCGGTCGCTCGACCGGGGCCCATCCCTGTGCGGTGCCGGTGTCAGATCTTGACCCGGACCTCCTTGCGGAGCTTGGCGGCGAGGTCGGCCGCGTCCTTGAGGGAGATGCCGCCTCCGGTCGCCATCTTGGCCACGTCCATGGGCAGCACGTAGGCGACTGTGCTGTGGTCCGCCCAGATGCACATGGGCACGCTCATCGTCTTCGGAGCGCCGTTCTGCGCCTGCTCATTGGTGATCTTGGCGTTCTGGCACTTCATGACGCCGTTGTCGAAGCCCGACGGCGACATCTTCTGTGGGCTGCCCTCAAGCTCGCCCTTGGTGCCGTCGCTGCCCTTGTCCTTCTCGGACTCCGACTTCATCTTGGAGAACATGGCGTCGACGACCTTTTCCGGGTCGTCGATCGTGCCGTAGACACCGCTGAAGTTCAGCATCTTCTGCGTCAGCCCCTGACCGGCCATGTATCCCGCGCTGACGTCCTTGGGGTTCTTCACCCCCCACGCCTGGGCGTCCTTCAGGTCGTCCTTGGTCATGCCGTCTGAGGCGTCGCTGTCGCTCTTCTTGTACTCACCGAGCACCGTCGCCGGCGTCACCAGCTTGTGCGGGCCGTCGTCCGCGACGGAGCTGCCGCCACCGCCGCCGATCACCATGTACGCCCCCACCGCGATCGCCGCCACGACCGCGACCGCGCCGATGATCAGCGCCGTCTTCTTGGCGCGGCCGCCGCCGCTGTCGGCGGCCGGCGGCTGGGGCATGCCGCCGTACGGCGGCTGCTGGCCGTACGGGGGCTGGGGCTGCTGGCCGTAGGGAGCCTGCGCCGGGATGCCCTGCGGCGGCTGCTGGCCGTACGGACCGGGCTGCTGCTGAGGGGGTTGCTGGCCGTACGGACCCGGCTGCTGCTGCGGGGCCTGCTGGCCGTACGGGCCGGGCTGCGGCTGCTGGGGCTGCTGCGGGTAGCCGTAACCCGGCTGCGGCTGCGGCTGGGGCGGCGGGGCCTGCTGGGGGTAGCCGTAGCCGGGCTGCGCGGGCGGTGCCTGCGGCGGCTGCTGGCCGTAGGGGCCCGGCTGGCCGTACGGTCCGGGCTGCTGGGGCTGCCCGCCGTACGGGCCCGGCTGGTTGTAGCTCATTACGGGGTTCCCCTCCAGATGCTTATGCGTTCCTGACATCCTGGCGCAGGCCCGCCGGGTGCAGGCCATCGGGGTGCGCACCGTTACAGAAGAATGCGGTTCGGGACAGCGCCGTGACGCCTCTAAACTGACCCCGTGACCGAGAACGCTCAGCAGCAGCCACCAGCGCCCGACACCGAACTGCCGACCCAGTACGCGCCGGCCGACGTAGAGGGGCCGCTGTACGAGCGCTGGGTGGAGCGGGGTTACTTCGAGGCGGACGAGAAGAGCGACAAGCCGCCGTTCACCGTCGTCATCCCGCCGCCGAACGTCACGGGCAGCCTCCACCTGGGCCACGCCTTCGAGCACACGCTCATCGACGCCCTCACCCGCCGCAAGCGCATGCAGGGCTTCGAGACGCTGTGGCAGCCGGGCATGGACCACGCCGGCATCGCCACGCAGAACGTCGTCGAGCGCGAGCTGGCCAAGGAGGGCAAGTCCCGCCACGACCTGGGCCGCGAGGCGTTCGTCGAGCGCGTCTGGCAGTGGAAGGGCGAGTCCGGCGGGCAGATCTCCGGCCAGATGCGCCGCCTCGGCGACGGCGTCGCCTGGTCGCGCGAGCGCTTCACCATGGACGAGGGCCTGTCCCAGGCCGTCCAGACCATCTTCAAGCGGCTCTACGACGACGAGCTGATCTACCGCGCCGAGCGCATCATCAACTGGTGCCCGCGCTGCCTGACCGCGATCTCCGACATCGAGGTCGAGTACCAGGACGACGACGGCGAGCTGGTCTCGATGAAGTACGGCGAGGGGGACGACACCATCGTCGTCGCCACCACCCGTGCCGAGACGATGCTCGGTGACACGGCCGTCGCCGTCCACCCCGACGACGAGCGCTACAAGCACCTGGTCGGCAAGCTCGTCAAGCTGCCGCTGACCGGCCGCTCCATCCCCGTCGTCGCCGACGAGCACGTCGACCCGGAGTTCGGCACCGGCGCCGTCAAGGTCACCCCGGCCCACGACCCGAACGACTTCGAGATCGGCCGCCGCCACGACCTGCCCGCCATCACGGTCCTCGACGAGCACGCCGTCATCACCGCGCACGGCCCCTTCCAGGGCCTGGACCGCTTCGAGGCCCGCTCGGCCATCGTCGCCGCGCTGCGCGCCGACGGCCGGATCGTCGCCGAGAAGCGCCCCTACGTCCACTCCGTGGGCCACTGCTCGCGCTGCAAGACCACCGTCGAGCCGCGCCTGTCCATGCAGTGGTGGGTCAAGGTCGGCCCGCTCGCCGAGGCCGCCGGTGACGCGGTCCGCGAGGGCAAGGTCAAGATCCACCCGCAGGAGATGGAGAAGCGGTACTTCGACTGGGTCGACAACCTCCACGACTGGTGCATCTCGCGCCAGCTGTGGTGGGGCCACCGCATCCCGGTCTGGTACGGCCCGGACGGCGAGGTCGTCTGCGTCGGCCCCGACGACGAGGCCCCGACCGGCGAGGGCTGGCACCAGGACACCGACGTCCTGGACACCTGGTTCTCCTCCGGCCTGTGGCCCTTCTCCACCCTCGGCTGGCCCGAGCAGACGGAGTCGCTCGCGAAGTTCTACCCGAACTCCGTCCTGGTCACCGGCTATGACATCCTCTTCTTCTGGGTCGCCAGGATGATGATGTTCGGCCTGTACGCGATGGACGGCACCCCGCCGTTCCACACCATCGCCCTGCACGGCATGGTCCGCGACCAGTTCGGCAAGAAGATGTCGAAGTCCTTCGGCAACGCGGTCAACCCGCTGGACTGGATGGACAAGTACGGCTCCGACGCGCTGCGCTTCACCCTCGCGCGCGGCGCCAACCCCGGCGTCGACGTGCCGATCGGCGAGGACTGGGTCCAGGGCTCGCGCAACTTCGCCAACAAGATCTGGAACGCGACCCGCTTCGCGCTGATGAACGGCGCGACGGTGGACGGCCCGCTGCCCGACCCGTCGGCGATGTCCGCCACGGACCGCTGGATCCTCTCCCGCCTCAACTCCGTCGTCGCCGAAGTCGACGCGTTCTACGAGGACTTCCAGTTCGCCAAGCTGTCCGACGCGCTGTTCCACTTCGCGTGGGACGAGGTCTTCGACTGGTACGTCGAGCTGTCCAAGACCACCTTCCAGGCGGGCGGCGAGTCCGCCGAGGTCAGCAAGCGGGTCCTCGGCGAGGTCCTGGACGTCACGCTGCGCCTGCTGCACCCGGTCGTCCCGTTCGTCACGGAGACGCTGTGGACCACCCTCACCGGCGGTGAGTCGGTCGTCGTCGCCCAGTGGCCGGCCGACAGCGGCTTCCGGGACGCGGACGCCGAGCGGGAGATCGAGACGCTCCAGTCGGTCATCACCGAGGTCCGCCGCTTCCGCGCCGACCAGGGCCTCCAGCCGGGCCAGCGCGTCCCGGCCCGGCTGACCCTGGACGGCACGGCGCTCGCCCCGCACGAGGCCGCCATCCGCCAGCTCCTGCGGCTCCAGCCGGAGGGCGAGGCGTTCACCGCCACGGCCACCCTGCCGGTCGCCGGGGCGGAGGTCGCGCTGGACCTGTCCGGCACGATCGACGTGGCCGCCGAGCGCAAGCGGCTGGCCAAGGACCTGGCGGCGGCCGAGAAGGAGAAGGCCCAGGCGAACGGCAAGCTCGGCAACGAGGCGTTCCTCGCGAAGGCGCCCGACCACGTGGTCGACAAGATCCGTACGCGGCTGGCCAAGGCCGAGGAGGACATCGCCCGCATCACCGCCCAGCTGGAGCGGCTGCCGCAGGCGTGACGTCCGTACGCCGCTGAAGGCCCCGGGGACCGAGAAGGCTCCCGGGGCCTTCGGCGCTCCTTGGGGCCCGCGCGGAGCCGCGCGGGAGACCGCGACGCGCCCGCCGCCGCGCGGCCACCGCGCCCACCTCCGCGTCGGCACCCCCTTCTCGCCCCGCCCCCCCGCACCGACGCGGCCCGGACCGCCCCCGGCCGCCCCCGCACCACCACGGCTCCCCGCCCCGCCGTCCCGCGCCGACGCCGGCTCAGGCCGCCACCCCCCGCACCGGCGCCGCGTCCGGCCCGCCCGCTCCGTACACTGGCTCCGTGAGCGACCTCCCCCCGTACGACGACAGCGAGCAGCCCGATCCCGTGGACTCCTTCGACGAGATCATCGAGGCCGAGACGACCCGCGACCCCGATCTCGCGGTGATCGAGGCCGGCAGCCGCACCCTGCGCACCCAGGGCGGGCCGCCGAGCACCGACGTGCCCGCGCGGCCCGAGGACCCGGAGGTCGACAAGGCGCTGCGCGAGGTCGAGGCGGAGCTGGCGAGCCGCTGGGGCGAGACCAAGCTGGAGCCGTCGGTCAGCAGGATCGCCGCGCTGATGGACGTCCTGGGCGAGCCGCAGCGGTCGTACCCCTCGATCCACATCACCGGGACCAACGGCAAGACCTCCACCGCACGCATGATCGAGGCGCTGCTCGGCGCCTTCGAGCTGCGCACCGGCCGGTACACCTCCCCGCACGTGCAGTCGGTCACCGAGCGGATCAGCCTGGACGGCGCGCCGGTCTCCGCCGAGCGGTTCATCGAGACGTACCAGGACGTCAAGCCGTACGTGGAGATGGTCGACGCCGCGCAGGAGTACCGGCTCTCCTTCTTCGAGGTGCTGACCGGCATGGCGTACGCGGCCTTCGCGGACGCGCCGGTGGACGTCGCCGTCGTCGAGGTGGGCATGGGCGGCAGCTGGGACGCCACGAACGTCATCGACGGTGACGTCGCGGTGATCACCCCGATCGGCCTGGACCACACCGACCGGCTCGGGAACACCACGGGGGAGATCGCCGGCGAGAAGGCCGGGATCATCAAGCAGGGCGCCACCGTGATCATGGCGCAGCAGCCGGTGGACGCGGCGCAGGTGCTGCTGAAGAAGTCCGTGGAGGTCGACGCCACGGTGGCCCGTGAGGGGCTGGAGTTCGGTGTCGTGGCGCGGCAGGTGGCCGTGGGCGGGCAGCTCATGACGCTGCGCGGTCTGGGCGGCGAGTACCCGGAGGTCTACCTGCCGCTGCACGGTGCGCACCAGGCGCACAACGCGGCCGTGGCGCTCGCCGCCGTGGAGGCGTTCTTCGGGGTGGGCGCGCAGCGCGCGGAGCCGCTGGACGCGGAGACGGTCCGCAAGGCGTTCGCGTCGGTCAGTTCGCCGGGGCGGATGGAGGTCGTGCGGCGGTCGCCGACCGTGGTGCTGGACGCCGCGCACAATCCGGCGGGCGCGCGGGTCACGGCCGAGGCGGTGCAGGAGGCGTTCGACTTCAGCCGGCTGATCGGTGTGGTCGGGGCGAGCGGCGACAAGAACGTGCGCGGTCTGCTGGAGGCGTTCGAGCCGATCTTCGCGGAGGTCGTGGTCACGCAGAACTCCAGCCACCGCGCGATGGACGCCGACGAGCTGGCCGCGGTCGCCGTGGAGGTGTTCGGCGAGGAGCGGGTCCAGGTGGAGCCGCGGCTGCCGGACGCGCTGGAGGCGGCGATCACGCTCGCCGAGGAGGAGGGCGAGTTCTCCGGCGGCGGTGTGCTCGTCACCGGTTCCGTCATCACCGTCGGTGAGGCCCGACTGCTCCTCGGGAGGGGCTGACTTTCCGTGCGTACGCTGTGTTCCTCGACTCTGATCGGTGAGTTCTTCGTCATCGGCTTCGCCGCGCTGGTCGCGATGAAGGACCCGGACCTGTCCATGTCGACCGTGTGGACGGTCAGCGGCATCGCGATGGTGCTGTGCGTGCTGCTGTGCGGGATGCTGAACCGGCCCGGCGGGGTGGCGCTCGGCTGGGCGCTGCAGATCGCGCTGATCGCCTCCGGGTTCGTCGTGCCGGTGATGTACTTCCTGGGCGCGGTGTTCGCCGGGCTGTGGTGGGCGTCGGTGCACTTCGGCAGGAAGATCGACGTGGCGAAGGCGAGATTCGCCGCCCAGGCCGCCGAGGCCGAGGGCGCCGAGCCGGCCGGGGCCACGCCGGCCGCCGGGGCCGGCTCCGCCTCGGCTGACGCTGTGTGACGAAGACCTTGTAGGGTCGTGCCACCGCACATCTGTACAGCAGAAGGAGTCCACCGTGACCCAGCGCACCCTCGTCCTCCTCAAGCCCGACGCGGTCCGTCGCGGCCTGACCGGCGAGATCATCAGCCGTATCGAGCGCAAGGCCGGCTGGCAGATCACCGCGCTGGAGCTGCGCACCCTGGACCAGGACACGCTGGAGCAGCACTACGGCGAGCACAAGGGCAAGCCGTTCTACGAGCCGCTGGTGGCGTTCATGGCCTCCGGTCCGGTCGTGGCCATGATCGTCGAGGGTGAGCGGGTCATCGAGGGCGTGCGTGCCCTGGCCGGTCCCACCGACCCGATCGCCGCCGCGCCCGGCTCGATCCGCGGTGACTACGGCGTGATCGTGCGGGAGAACCTGATCCACGCCTCGGACTCCGAGGAGTCCGCCGAGCGCGAGGTGAAGATCTTCTTCCCCGGCCGCGGCTGAGCCCGGGGCGCCGGCCCGGGGGAGACCCCGGCACCGGCCCCCGCTCACCCTTTCTGACGTACCGTCAGTTCATCTGACCGCCTGACCTGGGCGGCCGTCCGCATCCGGCCGCCCACCGGCATACGCGGTGCCGATCGGGGGAACGCGTGCCCCCGATGGGCCGTCTCCACAAGCGAGGCGGTACGCCATCTGCTGACAATGGCGAAGACCCTCGCGCAGTGTTCGTGCAGGCGCGTTTACGATGGAAGCCTTCACGTCACAGCACCCACCTCGCCGTACCTGAAATGCCCTCAAAAGCTCTCAGGGAAGGCCAGACGAATCCTGATGGGGAACTCAATGTCGTTCATCGGCCGTGACATGGCTGTCGACCTCGGGACCGCCAACACGCTGGTGTACGTCAGGGGTCGCGGGATCGTACTCAACGAGCCGTCCGTCGTCGCGATCAACACGAACACCGGTGGCATCCTCGCGGTCGGCGCCGAGGCGAAGAAGATGATCGGGCGCACGCCCGGCAACATCGTCGCCGTGCGCCCGCTCAAGGACGGCGTCATCGCGGACTTCGAGATCACCGAGCGCATGCTCCGCTACTTCATCCTGAAGATCCACAAGCGGCGCTACCTGGCTCGTCCGCGGGTCGTGGTCTGCGTGCCCTCCGGCATCACCGGCGTCGAGCGCCGCGCCGTCATCGAGGCCTCCTCGCAGGCCGGCGCCCGCCAGGTGCACATCATCGAGGAGCCCATGGCCGCGGCCATCGGCTCCGGCCTGCCGGTCCACGAGGCCACGGGCAACATGGTGGTGGACATCGGCGGCGGCACCACGGAGGTCGCGGTCATCTCGCTCGGCGGCATCGTCACCGCCCAGTCCATCCGCGTCGCGGGCGACGAACTGGACAACGCGATCATCCAGCACGTCAAGAAGGAGTACAGCCTTCTGCTGGGCGAGCGCACGGCCGAGCAGATCAAGATCACGATCGGTTCCGCGTACGAACTCGACGCCGACGAGCACACCGAGATCCGCGGCCGGGACCTCGTCTCCGGCCTGCCCAAGACCGTCGTCATCTCGGCCGCCGAGGTCCGCAAGGCGATCGAGGAACCGGTCAACGCGATCGTCGACGCCGTCAAGACGACCCTCGACAAGTGCCCGCCGGAGCTGTCCGGCGACATCATGGACCGGGGCATCGTGCTGACCGGCGGCGGGGCGCTGCTGCGCGGCCTGGACGAGCGGCTGCGCCGGGAGACCGGCATGCCGATCCACATCGCCGAGGACCCGCTGGACAGCGTGGCGCTCGGCTCCGGCAAGTGCGTCGAGGAGTTCGAGGCGCTGCAGCAGGTCCTGGACGCCCAGCCGCGCCGATGACGCAGCTTTTCGATTCCGCCGTACGAGATGATCTCCTCTCGTACGGCGGATCGTTGATATAGAGGCATAAGCTCCCACAAACGGGCCCCTCGGGTGCGCGCTTCGCCACCGGCGTTCTCCAGGGGCCACCCGAATTCCTACGAGGAAGGGCACGGCCGCCGCACGTGAGGGACACGAAAGAGAGCCGGCTGCTCCTGGTGCTGCTGATCGCCGTAGCGTTCGCGCTGATCACGGTGGACATCCGCGGCGGGGAGAACTCCCCGGTGGACGGCGCCCGGCGCGCCGCCGCCACCGTCTTCGGCCCGATCGAGAACGGCGTGTCGGGGGCGGTGGACCCGGTCGGCAACGCGGTCTCCGCGGTCCGCGACTCCGGCGACCGCCACGACCGGCTCGCCGCGCTGGAGAAGGAGAACGCGGCGCTCAAGGCCAAGCTCGGCAGCGACGACCGCACCCGCAGCCGCCTGGGCCAGCTCGACAGGATGCTGAAGCTGGCCGGCCAGGGCCAGTACGGCATCAAGGGCGCCCAGGTCATCGCCATAGGAGCCGCGCAGGGCTTCTCCTGGACCATCACCATCGACGCCGGCTCGAACGACGGCATCCGCCGCGACATGACCGTCCTCAACGGCGACGGACTCGTCGGCCGCGTCACCACCGTCGGCCCCGACTCGGCGACCGTCCTGCTCGCCAACGACCCCGACTTCACCGTCGGCACCCGCATGGAGGGCAGCGACGAACTCGGCTTCGCCTCCGGCCAGGGCGACCGCCCGATGCGCGTCCAGCTCCTCAACGGCAAGGCGGGGGTGAAGAAGGGCGACCGGCTCATCACCTTCGGCTCGCAGTCCGACAAGCCGTTCGTGCCCGGCGTCCCGGTCGGTGTGGTCTCCCGCGTCGACCCCTCCGGCGGCGACCTGACCCGCACCGTCTACGTCACCCCGTACGTCGGCTTCAGCAAGCTCGACGTCGTCGGCGTCGTCGTCCAGGCCCCGAAGAAGGACCCGCGTGACACGGTCCTGCCGCCCAAGCCCAAGCCGACCCCGACGCCCACCGTCACCGTGACCGTCACCCCCTCCGCCGACGCGAACACCGCCGGCCGCTCCGGGGACGGCACCACGGGCCTGCCCGACACCGGCGGTACCGGTGAGCCCGACGCGCAGTCCACCGACGGCCAGCAGCAGTAGGAGCGAGAAAAGTCCCCATGCGTCTCAACCGGATCCTGCTCTCCACCGTGCTGGTCGTCGTCGCCCTGGTGATCCAGGTGAGCGTCCTGGCGCGGCTGCACCTGCCCGGTGCCGTCCCCGACCTGCTGCTGCTCACCGTGCTCGGCCTGGCCATGGTCTACGGCCACGTCGGCGGCTGCCTCGTCGGCTTCGGCGCCGGCCTCCTCGCCGACCTCGCCCCGCCCGCCGACCACGCCGCCGGGCGCTACGCCCTCGTGCTGTGCGTCATCGGCTACCTCGCCGGACTCATCAAGCCCGAGACCGGCCAGGTCAGGTCGGCCACCGGCCCGATGGCCGTGGTGGTCGCCGCCGCCATCGGCTCCACCCTGCTGTACGCCGGGGTCGGCGCCCTCGTCGGCGACACCGCCGCCCGCCACGTCGGCCTGCCCGGCCTGCTCATCAGCGCCGCCGTCTACGACCTGCTGCTCGCGCCGTTCGTGGTCCCCGGCATCATGGCGCTGGCCCGGCGCGCCGAGAACGACCCGCTCGCCGAGGCCGGTTCGGCCAAGAAGTCCGACATCTCCTCGGGCTGGCTCTCCTCCGGCACCGGACTGCGCATCGGCGGCCAGCGCGGCGCGCTCGGCGGTCTGAAGACGAAGGCCCGCACCCGCACCGCCCGGGTGGGCCGCATCAAGGGGGTCAAGCGCCTGTGACAGCACGGCGGTTGAACGGCGGCGGGTCCCACGCCCGCGCCGGCCACGACGCGTCCGCACACTGAGAGGGGGAGGCAGCACCAGTGACCAACATTCCCGAGACCGGCCGGACCCCACGGGTCCAGACCCGGCTCGTCGTCATCCAGATCCTCGTCCTCTCCCTGCTCGGCACCCTCGGCGGCCGGCTGTGGTACCTCCAGATCCGCGAGGGCGCCCACTACCAGAAGGAGGCGTCCGGCAACCACGTCCAGCAGGTCGTCCAGCCCGCCACGCGCGGCTCCATCCTGGACGCCCGCGGCGTGCCGCTCGCCGACAACGAGACCCGCCTGGTGGTCTCCGCCTCCCGCACCGACCTGCTCAAGCAGAAGGACGACGGCAAGGCGGTCCTCACCAAGCTCGCCGGCGTCCTCGGCATGGACCCGCAGGAGATCCAGCAGAAGGTCCGGCTGTGCGACGCCAAGACCCCGCAGCCCTGCTGGAACGGTTCGCCCTACCAGCCCATCCCGCTCACCGACGAGGCCACGCCCAAGCAGGCCCTGCAGATCCGCGAGCGCGCCGAGGACTTCCCCGGCATCACCGCCGAGCCCGAGGCGGTGCGCCGCTACGCGGGCCCCGGCAAGTCCAACACCGCGCAGGTCCTCGGCTACCTCTCGCCCGTCACCGACGACGAGATCCAGCGGGCCAAGGACACCTCCTCGCCCTATCTGCGCTCCGACATGGTCGGCCGCTCCGGCCTGGAGCGGCAGTACGACAAGGAGCTGCGCGGCAAGGCCGGCGTCACCCGCTACGAGGTCGACAACCTCGGCCGGGTCATCGGCAAGGCCAAGTCGGACGCGGCCGAGCCCGGTTCGAACCTGGTCACCAGCATCGACGCGCGCGTCCAGCGGGTCTCCGAGTACGAGCTGGACAAGGCCATGAAGGCCGCCCGCCGGCAGTACGACAGCATCACCGGCACCAACTACAAGGCCGATTCCGGCGCCGTCGTCGTCATGGAGGCCAAGACCGGCCGGGTCGTCGCCATGGCGTCCGCGCCGACGTACGACCCCAACGTCTGGGTCGGCGGCATCTCCGCCAAGGACTACGCCAAGCTCACCGGGAAGAACTCCGACTACCCGCTGCTGAACCGCGCCATACAGGGTCAGTCCGCGCCCGGCTCGACCTTCAAGGTGGTCTCCACGGCCGCCGCGGTGCAGGCCGGCTACGACTTCAACGGCGCCTACCCGTGCACCAGCTCGTACTCGGTCGGCGGCCAGACCTTCAAGAACTTCGAGGGCGAGAACTTCGGGAACATCACCCTCGGCCGCGCCCTCGAGGTCTCCTGCGACACCGTCTTCTACGGCCTCGCGGACAGCGAGTGGAAGAAGGACGGCGGGATCAACCCGAAGAAGGGCAAGCCCAAGGACTGGTTCTTCAAGACCGCCCACCAGTTCGGCCTCGGCAAGGAGACCGGCATCGACCTGCCCAACGAGGTCACCGGCCGCGTCCCCGACCGCCAGTGGAAGCAGCGCTACTGGGAGGCCAACAAGGACGCCTGGTGCAAGTCCGGCAAGAAGAACGGCACCTACGTCGAGAAGATCGCCTACGAGAACTGCCTCGAAGGCAACAAGATGCGCGAGGGTGACGAGATCAACTACTCCATCGGCCAGGGCGACACCCTGCTCACCCCGATCCAGGAGGCCGTGATCTACGGCGCGATCTCCAACGGCGGCACCATGTACACCCCGACCATCGGCAAGGCCGTCATCAGCCCCGACGGCAAGCACGTCACCGAGATCAAGCCCCAGGCGCACGGCAGGCTGCCCATCACCAAGGCCACCCGCGACATGATGGACCAGGCGCTCGCCGGCGTCGCCACGCGCGGTACCGCCGCGTGGAAGTTCAACGGCTGGCCGCAGGACAAGATCCCGCTGCACGCCAAGACCGGTACCGCCGAGGTCTACGGCAAGCAGACCACGTCCTGGCTCGCCACCTACACCAAGGACTACACGGTCATCATGACCATCGCCCAGGCCGGTACCGGCTCCGGCGCCTCCGGTGAGGCCGTGCGCAACATCTACAGCGCCCTGTACGGCGTGCAGGCCGACGGCTCCGTCGACAACCGCAAGGCCCTGCTGCCCACCCCGCAGACGAGCCTGCCGAAGATCCAGCCCGACGGCACCATCCCCGCCCCGAAGATCCCCGGCGACCCGGCCAAGGACCAGGAGAAGATCGCCAAGCAGGTCGCCGAGCAGGGCTCCACCACCGCCCCCGACGGCCAGCAGACACCGGCGACCACCAACACCTCCACGGGCAACCGTGACACCCGCAGGCGCCCGCGCCGCCGGGGAAGCAGGGGAAGCCGGAGGACCGGCGCATGACCGGCGCGAACAACTTCTCCGTCCCCGGCTACGGGCCCCAGCGGGCCGGCTGGACCCGGCTCCTCGCCCGTGACTCGGTGATCCGCCGCCTGGACTGGCCGATACTGCTGTCGGCGCTCGCGCTCTCCGGCATCGGCACCGCCCTGGTCTTCTCGGCCACCCGCAACCGCACCGAGATCAACCAGGGCGACCCGTACTACTTCCTGATCCGCAACCTGCTCAACACCGGCATCGGGTTCGCCCTGATGATCGGCACGGTCTGGCTGGGCCACCGCACGCTGCGCAGCGCGGTCCCGATCCTCTACGGCGCCTCGCTCTTCGGCATCCTGCTGGTGCTCACCCCGCTCGGCGCCACGATCAACGGCAGCCGCAACTGGATCGTGCTCGGCGGCGGCTTCTCCATCCAGCCCTCGGAGTTCGTGAAGATCACGATCATCCTGGGGATGGCGATGATGCTGGCCGCGCGGGTGGACGCGGGCGACAAGGAGTACCCCGACCACCGCACCGTCCTGCAGTCCCTGGGCCTGGCCGCCGTGCCGATCCTGATCGTGCTGCTCATGCCCGACCTCGGCACGGTCCTGGTCCTGGTGGCCATCATCCTGGGCGTGCTGCTCGCCTCCGGCGCCTCCAACCGCTGGGTGTTCGGCCTGCTCGCCACCGGCGCGGTCGGCTGCATCGCCATCTGGCAGCTGCACATCCTCGACGAGTACCAGATCAACCGGTTCGCGGCCTTCGCCAACCCCAGCCTCGACCCGTCCGGCGTCGGCTACAACACCAACCAGGCCCGTATCGCCATCGGCTCCGGCGGCCTCACCGGCGCGGGCCTCTTCCACGGCTCGCAGACCACCGGCCAGTTCGTCCCCGAACAGCAGACCGACTTCGTCTTCACGGTCGCGGGGGAGGAGCTGGGCTTCGCCGGCGCGGGCCTGATCATCGTGCTGCTCGGCGTCGTCCTGTGGCGCGCCTGCCGCATCGCCCGCGAGACCACCGAGCTGTACGGCACCGTCGTCGCCGCCGGGATCGTCGCCTGGTTCGCCTTCCAGGCCTTCGAGAACATCGGCATGACGCTCGGCATCATGCCGGTCACCGGCCTGCCCCTGCCGTTCGTCTCCTACGGCGGCTCGTCCATGTTCGCGGTATGGGTGGCGGTGGGCCTGCTGCAGTCGATCAGGGTGCAGCGGCCCATGTCGGCGTAGCGCACGGACACCGGACCCGGCCCGGCGCCGGCCCCGTCGCGGGCCGCCGCCGGGCCGGCCCGTACCGCGGCCGGGCGCCGGGCCGGGTCCGTACCGCGGCCGTTCGGGGCAGTCCCTCGGCCGGGTTAGGCTTGAGGGTCCCCCTGTCAGCTCACGAAGGTTCCCCGCGATGACCGTCGAGTCGGTTTTCCCGCAGCTCGAAGCCTTGCTCCCGCATGTGCAGAAGCCGATCCAGTACGTGGGCGGCGAGCTCAACTCCACCGTCAAGAGCTGGGACGAGTGCGACGTCCGGTGGGCGCTCATGTACCCGGACGCCTACGAGGTCGGCCTGCCCAACCAGGGCGTCATGATCCTCTACGAGGTGCTCAACGAGCGGGAGGGCGTCCTCGCCGAGCGCACCTACAGCGTGTGGCCCGACCTGGAGGCGCTGATGCGGGAGCACGGCGTCCCGCAGTTCACGGTGGACAGCCACCGCCCGGTGAAGGCCTTCGACGTGTTCGGCCTGTCCTTCTCCACGGAGCTGGGCTACACCAACATGCTCACGGCCCTGGACCTGGCCGGCATTCCCCTGGAGGCCAAGGACCGCACGGTCGACGACCCGATCGTCATGGCCGGCGGCCACGCCGCCTTCAACCCCGAGCCGATCGCCGACTTCATCGACTGCGCGGTCATCGGCGACGGAGAGCAGGCGGTCCTGGAGGTCACCGAGATCGTCCGCGCCTGGAAGGCCGAGGGCCGCCCCGGCGGCCGTGAGGAACTCCTCTTCCGCCTGGCCAAGACCGGCGGGGTGTACGTCCCCGGCTTCTACGACGTCGAGTACCTCCCCGACGGCCGTATCGCCCGCGTCGTCCCCAACAGGTCCGGCGTGCCGTGGCGCGTGTCCAAGCACACCGTGATGGACCTGGACGAGTGGCCCTACCCCAAGCAGCCCCTCGTCCCGCTCGCGGAGACCGTCCACGAGCGGATGTCGGTGGAGATCTTCCGCGGCTGCACGCGCGGCTGCCGCTTCTGCCAGGCCGGCATGATCACCCGTCCGGTGCGCGAGCGCTCCATCACCGGCATCGGCGACATGGTCGAGCAGGGCCTGAAGGCGACCGGCTTCGAGGAGGTCGGCCTGCTGTCGCTCTCCTCCGCGGACCACAGCGAGATCGGTGACATCGCCAAGGGCCTCGCCGACCGCTACGAGGACGACAAGATCGGTCTCTCGCTGCCCTCCACCCGCGTCGACGCCTTCAACGTGGACCTGGCCAACGAGCTGACCCGCAACGGCCGCCGCTCGGGCCTGACCTTCGCCCCCGAGGGCGGCTCGGAGCGGATGCGCAAGGTCATCAACAAGATGGTCTCCGAGGACGACCTGATCCGCACCGTCGCCACCGCCTACGGCAACGGCTGGCGCCAGGTCAAGCTGTACTTCATGTGCGGCCTGCCCACCGAGACCGACGACGACGTCCTGCAGATCGCCGACATGGCCACCCGCGTCATCGCCAAGGGCCGCGAGGTCTCCGGCTCGGGCGACATCCGCTGCACGGTCTCCATCGGCGGTTTCGTCCCCAAGCCGCACACCCCCTTCCAGTGGGCCCCGCAGCTGTCGGCCGAGGAGACCGACGCCCGCCTGGCCAAGCTGCGCGACAAGATCCGCGGCGACAAGAAGTACGGCCGCTCCATCGGCTTCCGCTACCACGACGGCAAGCCCGGCATCGTCGAGGGCCTGCTCTCCCGCGGCGACCGCCGCATCGGCGCGGTGATCCGCGCGGTCTACGAGGACGGCGGCCGCTTCGACGGCTGGCGCGAGCACTTCTCCTACGACCGCTGGATGGCCTGCGCGGACAAGGCGCTCGCCCCCTTCGGCGTCGACGTCGACTGGTACACCACCCGTGAGCGCTCCTACGAGGAGGTCCTGCCCTGGGACCACCTGGACTCCGGTCTGGACAAGGACTGGCTCTGGGAGGACTGGCAGGACGCCCTCGACGAGACGGAGGTCGAGGACTGCCGGTGGACGCCGTGCTTCGACTGCGGGGTGTGCCCGGCGATGGACACGTCCATCCAGATCGGCCCGACGGGCCGGAAACTGCTGCCGCTGAGCGTGAAGCAGCCGGCGGGGAGCGGGCACACGCACTGATCAGGGGCGGCCGGGAGCGGCCCGAGAGGCGCACGCCGCTCCCGGCTCCCCGGCGGGCTGAGGGCATTGTCTCTGCGGCCGAGTGGGTCCAGGTGACGAGAGGCGTCCGGACGAGGGTCCCGGACGCCTCTCGGCCGTTGAGGCCGCTTCTTTTCCCCCAGGCGGAAGTGAAACGGGCGGTGGACTGTGGCTCGGGGGGAACTGACTGGGCTGACCGGCAACCGAGACGGCGAGCGCACCACAACGACTGACGCCCACGTCGCCGCACGGGATACGCGGGCTTGTGACGGGTGTGCACGTCGTTTGCGCGGGTGGTGCTGGCCGCGTGATCGGCGTGGTCTCGGTAACGGTGCCGATAGCCGCGGCCTGATGCCTCTGGGGCATGTTCCTCCGCGCTTCAGGTCGTGGAGGATCGGCCTGCCCTTGTGGGGCATGCGCGGGGGGTGCGGCGCGGGGCGGGCCCACCGAGCTTGGTCGGCCGCCACGGGTTGGCTTCGCGTCAATTCCTGCGTGGTGAGGCGCCTGAGTACCGGTACTCAGGCGCCTTGGTGCAGGACGCCAATACAGTCACGGTAGTTGGCTTGCAGGCCACGGGATGTGTCTGAGGAGGCCATGTGCCCACGGGGGACAGCAGCTCATGGGCGTCGGGGGCTTTCGACGCGGTGAAGGACGCCGCAGGTGCCGCTCAGGACCTGATGACGGAGCTGACGTCGTTCACGAAGTTCCAAAAGCGCATCGACCAGCTCGTCCAAGACCTCAAGCAGTCGCCGGCCAGCGCGCATCAGGTGGGCATGGACCAGCCGACCCGGGCCAGCTACGGCGGCGGGGCAGGGGTGTGGCATCCGGCTGACAGGCTGCACACCGCGCACGCCACTGTGGTCGAGTCGCTGGAGGAGCTGTCCAGGCTGGTCTCTGACTCGATCGAGGGCATGGGGCTCGCGGTGCTCGCCTCGCACCAGGGATACGAGAACGTGGATGCGGATGTCCGTGACCGGCTCAACGCCATCCACGCGGAGGCGAAGAAGAACTTCGGCGCTGAGTACACGCCTGATCTGCCCCACCAGGCGGGCGAGCACAGTGGCGGGCCGGGCGGTCGGAAGTCCTCAGCGGAGGCGCCGGACGCCGAGACTGCGGGTGGCATCTGATGGGCGCCGATCCGTTCGAGGACATGTCCCATGAGGAGATGCTGGCGTGGCTCGATGAGGCGAACGCCAATGACCTGCAGGCTGGGGCGGACAAGTTCCTCGCGGCTGCCAAGGAGATCGAGAAGATCGCCGGTGAACTCAAGACCCGTCCGCAGTATGTGGAGTGGAAGGGACAGGGCGCCGACTCCTTCCGCACGTGGAGTGGAGACTTCGCCAACGCCACGCTGCGGGTCGCGGACTACGCCAACGATTCGGGCATGTACCTGTCGCACGCCGCGGACGCGATCGCCCGTGCGAAGGCGTCGGTACCCCGTGACGACGGTGGGGCCCAGGCGAACATCGATGCGGCGAAGGCGGCGCCACACGACCCTGATTCGGCGGGCATCCTGGCGATGGCGACCGCGCAGAAGGAGCAGGTGCGCCAGCAGACCGCGGACGAGATGACGAAGCTGGGGCAGGCGTACCAGCAGTCGGCGGAACAGATCGCGGCGCTGGGGGAGCCGGCGATCCCGCCGCCACCGGCCGCGATCGTACCGAAGGGCTCCAAGAGCATCGGATCTGGCAAGGACACGGCCTTCCCGGGGACCGCTACTGGGTCGGCTCCGTCTGATGCGGTGTCCAGCGCAGGAGTCACAGGCGATGCCGGCATTGCGTCCGAGGGGACGCCGGACCATGCGCCGCAGGGCACAGTGACGGGTCATGCTGGTGGGGTGTCTGCAGGCGGCACTCTGCACGCGGATCCCGCCAGTGTTCCGCACACAGGGATCGATTCGACGGCGATTCTCCCCACCACGCACACGCCGACCGCGACAAGTGTTGCGCCGCTTCCCACGCACAGCCCGGCCACGTCCGGCCCGAGCACGCCAAGCGTGCCGGTGCCGCCGATGACCGGCCCGGCGACGGGACGCACCGGTACGCTCTCGGGGGCGAAGCTGCCTTCCCGTCCGTCGCAGCCCCCTGGACAAGGCCGCACCATCGGTACCACCCGTCCGCCCACACCGGGGCAGGGAACCGCACGCCCTCGGACGGGCATGCCCGGCTTTGAGGACGGACGTACCGCTCCTGGCGCCGGTCACGCGACCGCATCGGCGCAGTACGGACGCACTCCGGGCGCTCGGGGGATCGTGGGCGGCCGCCCCTCGCAGCCGCCCACGGGCAGGGCGATGCCGTATCGGGGCATCGTCGTCGGTGGCGAACCCGAGGGACAGGCCACCATGGGGCGCAGCATGTCCGGCGGCCGAGCGGAAGGCCGCAGCATGACCGGCTCGACGCCAGGGGGATGTCCCGGATCTGTGCCCCGCCCTGGCACCGGAAGAGGCGTCGTGGGCAACGAAGGCTTCGCAGGGGCAGCAACGCCCCGTGGACAGACGCCTGCGGGCAGCACTGCCGCTCCCGGGCGGGGTGTCATGGGGGCTCCTCCCGCCCAGCGCACGGCCCGTACAGCTTCCGGTGAGCGTGCCGTCCCGGGCACGGCGGCATCGCGTGACGGGATCGCGGGCGGCCTCCGCACTCCGCAGCGTGACGGCAAGAAGCGCCGCAACAAGGAACGCCGCGATCAGCGTCCCGGATTCGTCGCCGAGGACGAGGAGACCTGGTTGCCCGACAGGCGCCGTATCGTGCCTCCCACTGTCGACTGACCGTCTCGCAGGGAACGGACCGCTTCACATGCCCAGCTTCATCGCCCGCCGCGCGGCACTCACCACCGCTGCAGGAATGCTGCTCGTGGGCGCGGCAGCGCTGCCCGCCCATGCCGAGTCGGTGCGCGGCCAGCAGTGGTTCCTGGACGCGATGAAGGCCGAGCAGATGTGGAAGACCAGCACGGGCCAGGGCATCACCGTCGCGGTCCTCGACACCGGGGTGAACGCGGACCATCCCGACCTGGCGGGCCGGATCCTGCCTGGCAAGGACATGGCCGGCACCGAACGTGGTGACGAGCACACCGACTACGAAGGCCACGGCACCAGCATGGCCGGCTTCATCGCTGCTACCGGAGCACGTGCCGGCGGGCACGGGGCGTTCGGTCTCGCACCCGGGACCAAGATCCTCCCCGTCCGCCTGCCACGTGTCGAGAAGCTCGATCCGGCCGTGGCGGACAAGGAGTTCGCCACGGCGATGGCCACGGGAATCCGGTACGCCACCGACCACGGTGCGAAGGTCATCAACATCTCCCAGGCGTCCACCGTCGGCGGAACGGAGCTGACCAGTGCGGTGAAGTATGCACTGGACAAGGGAGCCTTGGTCTTCGCCGGTGTCGGCAACGCCGGAGACAAGGGCAACCCGGTGATGTACCCGGCGGCGACTCCGGGCGCTGTCGGTGTTGCGGCCATCGGGAAGAACCTCAAGAAGACGGCCGAGTCCGAGTTCGGGCCGCAGGTCGACATGGCCGCCCCGGGCGAGGACATGGTCGAGGCCTGCGGAGGCAGAACCGGTCTGTGCACGTCACACGGCACCAGTGATGCCACGGCGATGGCGTCGGCGAGCGCCGCTCTGATCTGGTCCGCTCACCCGACCTGGACGAACAACCAGGTCTTGCGGGTCATGCTGAACACCATCGGCGCCCCGGTGGACGGCTCGAAGCGTACGGACTCGATCGGCTACGGCATCGTTCGCCCCCGCATCGCCCTGACCGACCCGGGCAACCCGGGCCCGGCCGATCAGTACCCGCTGCCGGACTTTCCGGTGAGGGCGTCCGCAGCGCCGTCGGTGTCGCCGTCGACCGGGTACGGGGACAGCAAGGAGCACCAAGCCGCCGGAGCCAGGAATGACTCGTCTTCGAGCACGGGGACCTGGGTGGCTGCCGGTGCAGGTGCCGTGATCGTCGCCGGCGCGGCCGCGGGTTTCGCTGCGATGCGGCGCCGGAAGCGCACGGCTGGAACCGGACAGGTCGCACCTTCACCGGCGCCCTACGGACCTTCGCCGTCATACGGCCCGACCAGCAGGAATCCGCAGGACCAGCACCGGCCGTATTGAGCCATGGCCCGGCCTGGCCCGCGTGTCGGTGTCGGCGTGGCGGTCTAGGTCCAGATACTCAGGCTCGGATTTGAGTGATCGCGCGGACGCACTGTACAGCCGGCAACTCCTAGCGTGGGCACCAACGATGGGAAACGGGAACTGCGGGCTGAGCCGAGGAGCTACCCAGTAGGAGACCGGGTAGCGGGGAGGGAAACGCCCATGGCATGGGACGAGTGGGAACAGCTCAAGGCAGACGCTGCTGCGCGAGGCGGGCCGGAAAAGGTCCACCTTGACCGCGTCGCTGACCCCGGCGGCGGGAGTGTCACGAGCAGCGTCACCAAGGGACTTAAGTCCACCAAGGCCGCCTGGAACAAGGCGGGCGAAGGGGTGGGCGGGCTGCGCGACGAGATCGGCAAGGCTCTGACCAAGCTGTCCGATGGCCAGAAGGGCCTTGGTGACTCTGCGGGATGTCTGACCGTCGGCGCGCAGCAAGAGGTGTACGGCTCCTGGGCTCGCTACGTGAAGTCCGTGAACGAGCGGTGTGGTGGCGTCAAAGAGGTTCTTCAGCAGGTCGGGCATGACCTGCTCCTCACGGACGAGGGCGTCCGGGCGGCGTTCGGTAACGTCGACCTCAAGTACGCCGATACGCCCGCCCTCGGCAGCGACGGCTCGGGACGGTGATGGACGGAAATGGACCTCGCCACACTCAAGAACCTCAACCCGTCCGAGTTCGAGCAGGCAGCTGACGGCTACCGCGAGACCAGCGACATGGCCGGCGCGGCCAAGGACGAGATCGACAACGTGATCATCGCCGGAATGAACAAGTCGCTGCACGGCGAGGCGCTGAAGGCCGCGATCGGGGAGTTGAAGAAGCTGTCGGCCAACTTCCACTACACCCAGATCGAGTGCAGCCTGGCCAGCGTGGCGCTCAACGGGTTCGCCTACGACATGGACTCCGCGCGCAAAAAGCTGCTGTCCGCGCTGGACGATGCGGAGGCGAAGAAGTTCACCGTCAACCCGGACGGCAGCGTCACCTACCCCGCCGGCCCGTCCGCAGGTGATGACAAGGAACCATCCCAGGGCGGATCGATCAGTGGCGCCACCGATCCGACAGCCCAGGCAGTGGAACGCCAGTCTGCGAACTTCGATCCCAACCCGCATCACGCCGAGGCCCAGGTCATCGCGGACCGTATCACCGCGGCCCTGAAGGAGGCGACGGAGGCGGATGGCAAATGGGCACCGAAGCTCCGAGCGTTGAAGGCCGATGACGACCTCACCGTCTCCGACCGCGACTGGAGAGACGCTCACTCTGACGCACAAGGAGTGACCAAGGCCGCCGGCGACTACCTCGACAGCATCAAGCCTCCGCCCGACCACGGAACTCCCCAGCAGAACGCCGACTGGTGGAAGGGCCTCACCCTCGAGGAACGAGAGGCCTACATTTCCACGTACCCCGACCTCGTGGGCAAGTTGGACGGTCTGCCCGCCGAGACCCGAGACGAGGCAAACCGGACCGTGCTCGACGAACAACAGGCTGCATACCAGGCCAGGTTGAACAGCATCCCGGAACCACCCGAAGACGAATGGAAGTGGATCAGCTCGGGCGGATACGCGTCCAAGGTCCACACCACCGAATGGATCGAGTGGAACTCCAAGTACGGTGACGAGTACCGCCACCTCAAGTCATCCCTCAAGGGCATGGAGGCGATCCAGAACCGGATCGACGGCACGGGGAAGGAAGGGCTGCCGCCGGCGTACGTCCTCGGCTTCAGTGCGGAGGGCAACGGCCGCGCGATTATCGCCACCGGCAACCCGGACACGGCGCAGAACCAGGCGGTCTTCGTGCCAGGCACGACTTCCAACCTGGGCGGGATCGGTGGCAACATCGACCACATGACCGAACTGTGGCGCCAGACGAACGAGGCGGCACCGGGTTCCTCGGTCTCGACCATCACCTGGCTCGGCTACGACGCCCCGCAGGACATCGTCAAGGACTCCCCGTTCGAGCACTACGCCTACGACGGAGCCCCTGCCTACCGGCAGTTCATGGACGGACTCGATGTGTCGCACACCGGCCCCGGTGAGCCACACCGAACTGCCATTGGCCACTCGTACGGCACCACACTCATCGGAGCTGCCGCCCAGACCGGCCACCTCAGCGCCAATGACGTGATCCTCGCCGGAAGTCCTGGCGTCAAGGTCGGCTCGGCGGACGAGATGGACGCACCGCATGGGCACGTGTGGAACGAGGAAGCCCCAGGCGACCTTGTGCCCGACATCGGTCGGTGGGGCCACGGCGGTACCGAGTGGAAAGTCGGTGGCGGCACGTTCATCATCCCCAGCGACCCCAACTTCGGCGCGAACCAGATGAACACGCAACCCGAGGGCAGCGGACCCGCAGGCACAGTCGGCTCGCATGGGCACAGCGAATACTGGAACCACGGCACTACTTCGCTGAAGAACCAGGCGCTGGTCGTCGTCGGCAAGTACGGCTACGTCACCGCACCGCAGTGACCCCCGCTCCGATCACATCGTGAAACGCCGCCCTCTCTGACCCCTCGAAGAGCACATTAGGAAGGTCATGCTCCACGTACTACCTCCTACTTCCAGGCGTCGCCTGGGCGGTGCCTCTCTGGCGCTCGCGCTGACCGGACTTCTCCTTAGCGGATGCGGTATGACTGACAACAGCGGCACCAACTCCCCCAGCGCCAAGCCCAATAAGTCCGAGACGTCGAGTGGTGGGCTTCCCGCTGCGGGGACCTCCAGCACCGACGATGCGGTGGCCACCGTGAAGGACGTCTCCAGCCAGATCTACGACTTCACCGGCGTTCCCGGCAAGGCATCCGAGCCTGGGCCCGGTGTCAAGCAGTGCGAGGGCAAGGATCCGAAGACCCACTTCGTGGTCTACCACCCCTGGAACTTCGCTCCGACGAAGGCTGAGGAACTCGACACCGCCATGGAGAACCTCAAGAAGAAGCTCAATACGGGTGGCTGGGTCATCAAAGACGTCTACCACGACAACAGCCCCAACAAGGCACTCAACCTGATCGCGGACAACGACTCGAAGAAGGTCAGCGTATGGATCGTCGAGTACTCCAAAGACGCGACGCCGAGTCTGGGTATCAACGTCACGTCGGGTTGCTACCAGGTGCCTGACGGTCAGACGGTCGATCATTTCTGACTGGGATTTGCGGTGAAGCGCGCCCACTTCTAGCCGGACTGGATGGGCGTAAAGGGAAAGGTTACTGATCCCAGCGTCGCGGTCAATATTTGTGACGCCGTCGACCCGGACATGAAGGAGTACTACTCGATCCATCACCCGTGGTCCGTCTACGACCTGAAATCGGGGGACCTTCCAGGAGGTCATGGACAGCCTCCGCAGAGAACTTCCAGCGCAAGGCTGGAAAATCACCAAGGACGGTGAGACGAAGTCGATCGCCCGCAACCCGGAAATCGTCGCCGTCAACGAGAAGACGCATCATGCTGCCACGATCGAGTGGGCGAATGAGCGCTCAGGGAACCTGAGCAGATCATCACCGTAGATGTGAATTCACGGTGCTATCGGGCGCCGAAGGGTACGAACATCTCTGACGAGGGGTAGTGCTGCTCCTCGCACGTCGCCAGTTCGTGGGGTCGGGCGAAGGCTCTGGGCCGGCGTGGCCGTGGCTGGCCTCGTTGTGTCCCTGCTCGCGGGAGGATGTGCCGGCGACCTCGGCCGCGAGCCGGCCACCCGCTCCGTCGGCAAGGCCCGCTGATCTTCTTCGACACTGCCAGGCAGCCATGTCGCGGCCGGCTGCCTCCGGCCTCTCCGGCCACCACCTGCTGCAGGGCGCGGTCGCCTGTTCCTGACCTCCTGGCCACGCGCCGCGCCGCTGCGCGCTGCTCTTGCCCGAGGGGAACCTCAGCGGTTCGGTGCACGTATTCTTGATAAGGAAGGACCGCTCTCACGAAGGACTGAACGACACTGGGCAAGCGACAGCCCGAAGGCCCGCCGCCCGCACCCGCGGTGCAGCGCATCCGACTGCGCTACACCAAGCGCGGCCGCCTCCGGTTCACCAGCCACCGTGACTTCCAGCGCGCCTTCGAGCGTGCGCTGCGCCGCGCCGAGGTGCCGATGGCGTACTCGGCGGGGTTCACCCCGCACCCCAAGGTGTCCTACGCCAATGCCGCACCCACCGGCACGGGCAGTGAGGCGGAGTACCTGGAGATCGCGCTCACCGCGTCCCGCGACCCGGAGCGGCTGCGCGGCCTCCTCGACGAGTCGATGCCCGCCGGGCTGGACATCGTCGAGGCGGTCGAGGCCCGCACGCCGGGGCTCGCCGACCGGCTGACGGCTTCCGTGTGGGAGCTGCGGCTGGACGGCGTGGACCCCGCCGAGGCGGACCGCGCGGTCGCCGCCTTCAACGGCGCCGGGAGCGTCGAGGTCCAGCGCATGACAAAGAACGGCACGCGCACCTTCGACGCCCGTCCCGCGGTCGTGAGCCTGGAGAGCGTCGAAACGCACGGTTCGGCGGCTGATAGGCCGACCGACCAGCCCTGTGCGATACTGCGGCTGGTTGTTCGGCACGTGACGCCTGCCGTACGACCCGACGACGTCCTGTCCGGTCTCCGCGCCGTGGCCGACCTGGCGCCGCCGGTCCCCGCAGCGGTGACCAGGCTGGCGCAGGGGCTGCTCGATGAAGAGACCGGCACGGTGACCGACCCGCTCGCGCCCGACCGCGAGGCAGACCCGGCCGCCCCGGCCGCTTCATCAGGGGCCGCCGACGCTGCCGCCGCGAAGGCGCCTGCTTAGGGAAGGTTCCGTAGGGACGGACGTCGAAGCGCCGCCCTCGTACTCGGGAGCCACCTGGGTCGGGCAGCGCACCGACCAGAAGACTTTCGCCAGGCCGTACGCGACAAGAGCGTACGGAACCGGCGAGACAGGACACAGAGAGCTCCCGTGCGGCGCCCGCGCCCCGGACGGCGGCCATCGCGCAACCGCGAGGCCGCGGACGTCAACGGTGTCCGATCGATGCGATCGGACACCGGACCAGGCGCGGCGCCCGGGAGCCTGACGGGAGATTCGCCCGCATGCTCGAACCGACCGAACCCATCCAGGGTTCCGAAGAACTGAACACCCCCAGCGACACCCTGCCGCCGCGTCGTCGGCGCCGTGCCGCGTCCCGCCCGGCGGGTCCGCCGGCCGCCGGCTCCGAGGCCCCGGCCGAGATCACCGCCTCCGCCGCGGCGCCCGCCGGGGCCGCCGCGCTCGCGGAGCAGGCGGAGGAGGAAGAGACGCCGCAGCAGGCGCAGGATGCCGCGACCGGGACGGGCGCCGTGAACGCGGAGCCCGAGGCGTCGGCCGCGCCCGCGCGCCGTACCCGCCGCCGGGCCTCCGCGCCCACGGGGGCACCCAAGGCCGCCCAGGCCGCCGCCGAGGCCGAGACGGTCGTACCGGTGGCGGCCGAGGCGTCGTCCGGGGCCGCTCCGGCGATCGACGAGACGTCCGCCGGGACCGTGGAGAGCGGCGAGGCCGCCGCCCCGCGCCGTACCCGCCGCCGTGCCACGCGCGGCGCCTCCGCGCCCGCCGGTGCCCCGGCGGCAGCCGAGGCCGCGCAGACCGCCGAGGAGACGGCCCCCGCCGCCGCGGACGCGGTCGCCGAGACGCCCGCGCCCGCCCGGCGCACCCGGCGCCGCGCGTCCGCCGCCGCCGGTGCACCGCAGGCCGCCGCGGCCGAGGCCCCGGCCGCTGCCGAGGAGCCCACGGCCGACGCCGCGGGTGCGACGCCCGCCGAGGCTGCCCAGGAGGCCGCCCCCCAGCGGACCCGCCGCCGTGCCACCCGCCGTGTGTCGGCCCCGGCCGGCGCGCCCGAGGGCGGTACGGACGAGACCGTGGCCGAGGCGCAGGTCCCGGCCGCCGAGGCGCCGGCCGAGGAGGACGCCGCTCCGCAGCGCACCCGCCGTCGTGCCACGCGCCGTGCGGCGTCCGCCGCCGAGGCTCCTGCCGCCGAGACGTCCGTGACCGAGGAGCCGGCGGCCGAGCCCGCGCCCGCCGCCCCGGCCGACGAGGACGCCGCCCCGCAGCGCACCCGCCGCCGCGCCACCCGCCGTGTGTCGGCGCCCGCCGCCGAGGTGAGCGAGCCGGTCGCCGAGGCCCCCGCCGCCGAGCCCGCCCAGGCCCCCGCAGCCGAGCCCGAGCCCGCCGCCGAGCCCGCGGAGGAGGCCGCGCCGCGCCGTGGCCGTCGCCGGGTCGTGCGGCGTGCCGCGACCGGGTTCGCCGAGCCCGCCGCGCAGGCCGCCGCCGGTGAGGCGGAGGAGGCGCCGCGCAAGCCCGCGCGCCCCGCCGTCGCCGTCTTCCAGCCGCCCGTCTTCGCCGAGCCGAAGTTCCAGACCCCGCAGCGGGCCGCCGCCGAGGCCGCCGCCGAGGCCGTCCCGGACGAGGAGCCCGACGAGTCCGCGGTGGCCGAGGCGCCGCCGGCGGAGAAGGCCGCGCAGCCCGAGCAGGCCGAGCAGGCCGGATCGCGGCGCCGCCGCCGTCGCCGGGGCGCCGGGGACGACGAGGAGCCCGAGGCCCAGGCCGTCCGGACGCCGCAGGCCGTCACCGACGCCGAGGACGAGGCGGAGGAGGCCGAGGAGCCGGCCGAGGACGCCGCCGACGGTGACGACGGCGAGGAGTCCGGTTCCCGCCGCCGCCGTCGCCGGGGCGGACGCCGCCGTCGCCGCGGCGACTCCGCGGATGCCGGTGGTGACGAGGAGCCGGAGGAGAGCGGGGACCTCGCCGCCGCGCAGGCCGCGCAGGACGCCGAGGACACCGCCGAGCAGGTCGAGGAGGACGCCGAGGACGGCGACGAGGACGAGGAGCACGCGGGGACCGCGGGTTCCGGCGGCAACAGCAGCAGCCGTCGCCGCCGCCGCAGGCGCCGCCGGGCCGGGGACGGCGGCCCGGAGGCCGAGTCGTCCGCCGACGACCCCGAGCGCACCGTCGTCAAGGTCCGCGAGCCGCGCGGCAAGAAGGACGAGCGGCCCGGTGACGGCACGGACGAGGTGCAGTCCATCAAGGGCTCGACCCGCCTGGAGGCCAAGAAGCAGCGCCGCCGCGAGGGCCGCGAGCAGGGCCGCCGGCGCGTGCCGATCATCACCGAGGCCGAGTTCCTGGCCCGCCGCGAGGCCGTCGAGCGCGTGATGGTCGTCCGCCAGCACGGCGACCGTACGCAGATCGGCGTCCTGGAGGACGGCGTGCTCGTCGAGCACTACGTCAACAAGGAGCAGTCGACCTCGTACGTCGGCAACGTCTACCTCGGCAAGGTGCAGAACGTCCTGCCGTCGATGGAGGCCGCCTTCATCGACATCGGCAAGGGCCGCAACGCCGTCCTGTACGCGGGCGAGGTCAACTTCGAGGCGCTCGGCATGTCGGGCGGCCCGCGCCGCATCGAGTCCGCGCTGAAGTCCGGGCAGTCCGTGCTGGTGCAGGTCACCAAGGACCCGATCGGGCACAAGGGTGCCCGTCTGACCAGCCAGGTCTCCCTGCCGGGCCGCTACCTCGTGTACGTCCCCGAGGGCTCGATGACCGGCATCAGCCGCAAGCTGCCCGACACCGAGCGGGCCCGGCTGAAGACCATCCTCAAGAAGATCGTCCCCGACGACGCGGGCGTCATCGTGCGCACCGCCGCCGAGGGCGCCAGCGAGGACGAGCTGCGCCGCGACGTCGAGCGGCTGCAGGCGCAGTGGGAGGAGATCCAGAAGAAGGCCAGGAACGGCGGCGGCAGCGCGCCGACGCTGCTGTACGGCGAGCCGGACATGACCGTCCGCGTCGTGCGCGACATCTTCAACGAGGACTTCACCAAGGTCGTCGTCAGCGGTGACGAGGCCTGGGAGACCGTCCACGGCTACGTCTCGCACGTCGCGCCCGACCTCGCCCCGCGCCTGTCGCGCTGGACGAGCGAGGTGGACGTCTTCGCCACGTACCGGATCGACGAGCAGCTCGCCAAGGCGCTGGACCGCAAGGTCTGGCTGCCCAGCGGCGGCTCCCTGGTGATCGACCGGACCGAGGCGATGGTCGTCATCGACGTCAACACCGGCAAGTTCACCGGCCAGGGCGGCAACCTGGAGGAGACGGTCACCAGGAACAACCTGGAGGCGGCCGAGGAGATCGTGCGCCAGCTCAGGCTGCGCGACCTCGGCGGCATCATCGTGATCGACTTCATCGACATGGTCCTGGAGTCCAACCGCGACCTGGTGCTGCGCCGCCTGCTGGAGTGCCTGGGCCGGGACCGTACGAAGCACCAGGTGGCCGAGGTGACCTCGCTGGGCCTGGTGCAGATGACCCGCAAGCGGGTCGGCCAGGGTCTGCTGGAGTCCTTCTCCGAGACGTGCGTCCACTGCAACGGGCGCGGTGTCATCGTCCACCTGGAGCAGCCGTCGGCGGGCGGCGCGGGTGGCGGCAAGCGCCGCAAGCGCGCCCGTGCCGGTGCCGAGCAGCCGCACGAGCACGAGCACGAGGCCGTGGCGGCCCAGGTCGCCGTGCCGACCGCCGAGGAGGAGGCGGAGGCCGAGTCCGAGGCCGTCGCCGAGGCTGTGGAGGCCCCCGAGGTCTCCGAGCCGGTCGCGCTGCCCGCGTTCGAGATGTCCCCGGACGAGGAGCTGTACAGCTCCGTCGCCGAGGCGGAGGCCGCGGCCTCCCGGGGCCGTGGCAGGCGCCGGGCGAGCCGGCGGGCGTCCGCTCCGGCGGGCGCGCCGAAGGCCTCGGCCGACGGGGCGGCCCCGGCCGCGCCCGCCGCCGCGACGGCGCAGGGCGTGACCGCCGAGCAGGAGGCCGCGCGTCCGGTGCGTCCGGAGCCCGCCGAGCAGGCGCAGGCCGGGCCCGTGGCCGCCGAGGACCCGGTGGTGCCGGCCGCGCCGGCGGCCGAGGCACCGGCGGCCGAGGCCCCGGTCGCCGACGAGGCCGCGCCGAAGGGCCGTACCCGCCGCCGCGCGACCCGCAGGGCATCCGCGCCGGCCGGTTCCCCGCAGGGGGCCGAGGCGGCCGTGGTGACGGTCCCGGAGGCCGCGCCCGAGGCGCGGCAGGCCCCGGCCGAGGCGCCGGCGGCCGAGCCGGTGGAGCAGGCCGTGCAGGCGGAGTCCGAGGCGCCGGCCGAGGTGCCGGCCGAGACGGCGGCTCCGGCCCGTCCGCGCCGTCGCGCCGTGCGCAAGGCCACCGCGCCGACCGCGTCCGAGGAGGCGGCCGTCGTGGTCGTCCCGTCGGGTCAGGCAGGTACGGACACCCCTGCCGCGGAGGCCCCCGCCCCCGAAGCCGAGGCCGCCGCTCCCGTGGCGGAGGACGCTGCCGAGGAGGCCGCTCCGGCGAAGAAGACGGCCCGCAAGGTCGCCAAGAAGGCCACGGCGAAGAAGGCCGCGACCAAGAAGACGGCGGCCAAGAAGACCGCCGCGAAGAAGGCGACGGCCAAGAAGGCGGCGAAGACCGCCAAGACGGCCACCGCCGCGAAGAAGACGGCCGCGAAGAAGACGGCGTCCGCGCCGGCCTCCACGGCGGCCGACGAGAGCTGAGCCGCACCCGCGGTCCGGGCCGGTCCCACGGACCGGCCCGGACCGCGGGCCGCTCGGACCCGCGCACGGGCGCCGCACCGGGCCCATCGGGGTCACTCGTGACCCCGGCGCGGGAAGCGTCTCCTGCCGCCACCCGGCCCGGGCGGCGGCACGCGGTCCGCGGAGCTGGCCGGTTTCCGGACGGACGCGGCTCGGCTCCGACGGCCGGGCCGGTCTCCATAACCGGAAACGGACGAGGGGGACCGCATGTCTGGTCGGGCGGCCGGACGGCCGCGGCCGTCCGGTCCTGCGGCCGTGAGCAGCCGCACGTCCGTGGGGCCGGGCCCGGTTTGACCCCTTCGGGGGTGGGACCGTAATCTTGACCGTCGGCGTGCCGACTGAGCACGTCACATCCCCGTAAACCTCTTCCTCCCGGGCACTGGGCTGGCCGGGAGAGGTCGTCCGCAGTGCGGGCGGCTGGCCTGCGGGGGTGCCGTTTCCCGAGCGAGAGAGTGAGATCCGCGTGTACGCCATCGTGCGCAGCGGTGGTCGCCAGCACAAGGTTGCTGTCGGCGACATCGTTGAGGTTGACAAGATTTCCACTGCCAAGGTTGGCGACACGGTCGAGCTCTCGACCCTGCTCGTTGTCGACGGCGACGCTGTGACCAGCGACCCGTGGGTGCTGGCCGGCATCAAGGTCCAGGCTGAGGTCGTGGACCACCACAAGGGGCAGAAGATCGACATTCTGCGCTACAAGAACAAGACCGGCTACCGCCGTCGTCAGGGCCACCGCCAGCAGTACACGGCGATCAAGGTCACTGAGATCCCCGCGGCTGCGAAGTAAGGGACTGAGGAGACATGGCACACAAGAAGGGCGCATCGTCCACCCGGAACGGTCGCGACTCGAATGCCCAGCGGCTCGGCGTGAAGCGCTTCGGCGGTCAGGTCGTGAACGCCGGTGAGATCATCGTCCGCCAGCGCGGCACCCACTTCCACCCCGGTGCCGGCGTCGGCCGCGGCGGCGACGACACGCTGTTCGCGCTGCAGCCCGGTGCGGTGGAGTTCGGCACCCACCGTGGCCGCAAGGTCGTGAACATCGTTCCGGTCGCCTGACCGGAGACTTTCGCGAGGCGGACCTCACTTCCCGGTCGGGAAGGCGGGTCCGCCTTTCGCGTGTTACGTAAGAGACGTTCCCGTAAGTTCTGGAGGCACGAACCATGACCACCTTCGTGGACCGCGTCGAGCTGCACGTCGCCGCGGGTAACGGGGGCCACGGCTGTGCCTCCGTGCACCGTGAGAAGTTCAAGCCGCTGGGCGGCCCCGACGGCGGCAACGGAGGCCGCGGCGGCGATGTGATCCTCACCGTCGACCAGTCCGTGACCACGCTGCTCGACTACCACCACTCCCCGCACCGCAAGGCCACCAACGGCAAGCCCGGCGAGGGCGGCAACCGTTCCGGCAAGGACGGCGAGGACCTGGTCCTGCCGGTGCCGGACGGCACGGTCGTCCTCGACAAGGCGGGCAATGTGCTGGCCGACCTGGTCGGCCACGGCACCTCGTACGTCGCCGCGCAGGGCGGCCGGGGCGGCCTCGGCAACGCGGCGCTGGCCAGCGCCCGCCGCAAGGCGCCCGGTTTCGCGCTGCTCGGCGAGCCCGGGGACCTCCAGGACATCGTCCTGGAGCTGAAGACCGTCGCCGATGTCGCGCTGGTCGGCTACCCGAGCGCGGGCAAGTCGTCGCTGATCTCGGTGCTCAGCGCGGCCAAGCCGAAGATCGCGGACTACCCGTTCACCACCCTGGTGCCCAACCTCGGCGTGGTGACGGCCGGTTCCACCGTCTACACCGTCGCCGACGTGCCCGGTCTGATCCCCGGCGCCAGCCAGGGCAAGGGCCTCGGCCTGGAGTTCCTGCGGCACGTGGAGCGGTGCAGCGTGCTGGTGCACGTGCTGGACACCGCGACCCTGGAGTCGGACCGCGACCCGGTCTCCGACCTCGACATCATCGAGGAGGAGCTGCGCCAGTACGGCGGCCTGGGCGACCGGCCGCGCATCGTCGTCCTGAACAAGATCGACGTGCCCGACGGCAAGGACCTCGCCGACATGGTCCGGCCGGACCTGGAGGCGCGCGGTTACCGCGTCTTCGAGGTGTCGGCGGTGGCGCACATGGGCCTGAAGGAGCTGTCGTACGCGCTGGCCGAGCTGGTCGCCCGGGCGCGTGCCGCGCGCCCCAAGGAGGAGGCGACGCGGATCGTCATCCGGCCGAAGGCCGTCGACGAGGCCGGGTTCACGGTCACCCGCGAGGACGAGGGCCTGTTCCGCGTGCGCGGCGAGAAGCCCGAACGCTGGGTGCGCCAGACCGACTTCAACAACGACGAGGCCGTGGGCTACCTCGCCGACCGGCTCAACCGCCTCGGTGTCGAGGAGCAGTTGCTCAAGGCGGGCGCCCGCCACGGTGACGGTGTGGCGATCGGTCCCGAGGACAACGCGGTCGTCTTCGACTGGGAGCCCTCGGTGATGGCGGGCGCGGAGATGCTCGGCCGCCGTGGCGAGGACCACCGTTTCGAGGCACCCCGCCCGGCCGCGCAGCGCCGCCGCGACCGGCAGGCCCAGCGTGACGAGTCCGAGCGCGAGTACGACGACTTCGAGCCGTTCTGACCCGCATGTCTGCGCCGGGTCCGGGAGCCGCGAGAGCTCCCGGACGCGGCGGGGGCGTGCCCGGTTCCCGGCTGTGATTTATGTCAACACTCGTAGCCGATTGGCCCGGTATGCCGCATTTGCTGGCGGTTGCGGTTGTGGCACGGCCATGCGGACGTGGGGTAAACACACTGCATACTTGTCTCGCCGTGTTTTTACCGGATCACCTAGTGGGGGCGCGCCGTTCACCCAGCCGTTCCCGTCGGAGGAGCTCCCGCAGTGCGAAACCCTGAAGCCTCCCGGTTGGTTGGCGTGTACCGCCGCGCGGTGCCGGTCGGCGCGCGGCGAGTGATCGCCGAGCACGTGGGGACCGACTTCCGTGAGCAGCTCAAGTCGGGGATCGCCGCCGCGGCCGAGGTGCGCAACCAGGTCAAGCGGGTGCGGGTGGTCCGGCGCCACCGGTCGCTGCTGGCACGGCACGACAGGACCGTCGTCAGCGTCGACGGGACACCGCGCATCGCCCACGTCGTCCCCGGCATCACACCGCTCGAGGCCCGCCGGGCCAACCTCGACGAGGTGGCCGCCGCGCTGCGCGGCGCGGGCGTCGAGTACTTCTGCGTGCGCTCGGACTCCGAGACCTCCGCCGCGCTCGCCGTACGGCGCGAGGACCGCGAGCGGGTGCTCGCCGCACTGCGCCAGGCCTGCCGGGTCCGTCCCGGGTACGTGGTCCCGGTCCGCGGCCGCCGGCTCCAGGAGGAGTCCGCGCTGCCCGGCTACGGCGCCGGTCCCTGGAAGCGGGTCGCCGGCGCCGACGTCTTCCGGTGCACCTGGTACCTCACCGACCAGACGGGCCGCCTGGTGCTGGGTCTGCGCTACGGCTGCGACATCGAGTTCTGGCGGCAGGAGGGCGACGAACTCGTCTCCCCCCGGCGCAACGTCGTCGCCGAGGCCGTACCGGTCCACGAGGCGTCCGTCGAGGCCGACGAGAGCCTGTTCACCGCCCTCGCCCCGCTGCCCGCCGAGCAGGAGCAGCGGGAGCAGGAGCCGGTGCGGGTGCCGACCCGCCCGGCCTTCGCCGCGGCCGCCGTCGGCCGGCGCACGTTCCCCATCGACGTGGTGTACACGTGGGTGGACGGCTCCGACCCGGACTGGGTGCGCCGGCGCGCGGCCTTCTCCGACCGGCCCTACCACGAGGAGGCGGCCAACGCGGCCCGCTACCTCAGCCGCGACGAGCTGCGCTACTCGCTGCGCTCGCTGCACCTGTACGCGCCCTGGGTGCGCAACATCTACCTGGTGACCGCCGACCAGACTCCCGAGTGGCTGAACACCGACCACCCGCGGATCAAGGTCGTCAGCCACAAGGAGATCTTCAAGGACCCCGACGCGCTGCCGACCTTCAACTCGCACGCGATCGAGAGCCAGCTGCACCACATCGAGGGTCTCTCCGAGCACTTCCTGTACTTCAACGACGACGTGATGCTCGGCCAGGAGGTGCTCCCGCAGCACTTCTTCCTGCCCAACGGGCTCGGCAAGTTCTACCTCTCGCCCGCCCTCGTCCCCTTCGGCGAGCCCTCCCCGGACGACCCGCCGGTGGCGGCGGCCGGGAAGAACAACCGCAGGCTCATCGCCGAGCGCTTCGGCGACAACATCTTCCGCAAGATGAAGCACGTGCCGCACGCGCTGCACCGCGGGGTCCTGGACGAGATCGAGCGGGAGTTCCCCGAGGAGCACCGGCGCACCGCCGCCAGCCGGTTCCGCAGCGTCGACGACATCTCGGTCGCCTCGTCCCTGCACCACTACTACGCCTTCCACACCCAGCGTTCCTTCTCCGGTGAAGGACTCGTGTACCGCTATTGCGACGTGGGCAAACCCGGTGTCGAGCGCGTGCTCGGCCGGCTGCTCGCGCAGCGCGACGCGCACGTGTTCTGCCTGAACGACACGACGTCCACGGAGGCCGAACTGGGCCGCCAGCAGGCCCTGATGGCCCGCTTCCTCGACGAGTACTTCCCGTACCCCAGCCCCTACGAGCGTGGTGCAGACAACCGATGAGACAACTCCCTACCCCGCACAAGGTGATGCGCAAGGGGTACGACGTGGTGCGCTCGGCACGGTCGCGACTGGACAGTCTCGTCCTGGTCCCGCCGAGCGCCGACGACTGGCCGCGGGTCACCGCCGAGCACCTCTCCCTGCTCGACGGCCGGACGCTGAACTTCTGCGTCCGCGTGCCCGGCGAGGTGACCGCCTCCTCCGCCTCCCTGCTGCTGGGCGGATCCGCCACCCCGGTGGTGATCCCGCTGACGCTCGTCCAGCGCGGTGACGGACAGGTCGAGGCCCAGGGCACCGCCGTCCTCGACCTGCTGGAGGCGGACGCCGACGCCCACCCGCCGGTGCCCGCCGGGGTACGCAGGTTCCTGCTGGGGTCCGGCCAGTGGCGGCTGTCGGTCGTCTTCACCGACGCCGCCGGCACCGAACGCCGCTTCGCGGTGGCCAAGGCGCCCCGGCTGATGCCGGACGGCCCCACCGTCCCCGAGCCGGTGCGCCCGGACGGCACCTACTGCCGTCTGATCGCCTCCGGCACCGGACGCGCGTACGTGTCCGTGGGCAGGGACGACGCCGAGGCGGAGATCCTGGCCGTGAAGATCGGCTGGTCCGAGGTGACGCTGGAGGGCCGGCTCGTCAACGCGCCGGCCGAGGAGTGCAGCGGCGACGTCGAACTGGTGCGCCGCAGCGGCAAGGCGGCCCGGGTCGTCCCGGCCACCTGGCACGGCGACGTCTTCGTCTGCTCGCTCACCGTGGCCGACTTCGGCGACCTCGGCACGAAGGAGCAGATCTTCGACGTACGGCTCCAGCGCCCGCGCCGCCGGGCGCTGAAGATCTCCCGGCAGCGCACCGACGTGCGCAGCCCCGGGGACGTCTTCCGGATGCCGCACCGGCTGCTGACCGCCGACGACGACTCCGTGCTCAGGATCAACCCGTATTACACGCCCATCGGCAGCCTCGCCTTCCGAGCGGCCCACCTCCCCTCTGGATGTTGACACCAATGAAGATCACGTTTCTGCTCACCTGGGGCGACGAGATGGGCGGCACGGAGCAGGCCGTCTACACCCAGGCGACGCACCTGGCGCCCCGGCACACCGTCGAGGTGCTCAGCGTCTTCAAGACCCGTGAGCGCCCCTTCTTCTCCGTGGACGAGCGGGTCCCCGTGCGCTACCTGGTGGACCGCACGGGCAAGACCGAGCGCCCGGTGCGCGACAGCGACATCGGCGCCGAGGAGTGCCGCCGGCTGGCCGGGCTGCCCAGCGACCTGATCAGCCCCAAGTGGGAGGCGACCTTCGACGCCCTCTCCGACGTCGAGATGAACCGCGCCCTGCGCACCCTCGACACCGACATCCTCATCACCACCTCCCCGGCGCTGATGTCCGCCGTCGCCGACCTGGTGCCCTCCCGGGTGATCACCATCCACCAGGAGCACCGGCCCTCGCAGCTGCGCGGCGGCACCGGCGAACCGCTGCTGCTGCGGGCCCCGGAGATCGACGCGCTGGTCGTGCTGACCGAGCGCACCAAGCAGTGGCTGGAGGAGTCGCTCGGCAAGGCCGCCCCGCGCCTGGCGGCCATCCCGAACGCCATCCCCGAGGGCTTCCGCCCCCGCTCCAGCCTCACCGGCAAGAGCATCGTCATGCCCCGCCGGCTCGTGCCCGACAAGCAGGTCGACCACGCCATCCAGGCGTTCGCCAAGGCGCTGCCCGAGCACCCCGGCTGGCGGCTGCGCATCTTCGGCGACGGCCCGCAGATGTCCCGGCTGCGCAACATGGTCCAGGGCCTCGGTCTGCACGACTCCGTGGAGATACTCGGCCCCAGCCAGCACATGACCGAGGAATGGGCCAAGGCCAGCCTCACCATGCTCCCGTCGCAGGACGGCGAGGCGTTCCCGCTGGTGCTCCTGGAGGCCTTCGCCGCGGGCGTCCCGGCGGTGGCGTACGACATCGTCACCGGCCCCGCCGAGATCATCCGGCACGGGGTGGACGGGCTGCTCGTCGCGCCCAACGACATAGAGGGCCTCTCCGAGGCGATCTCCCGTCTGATGGGCGACGAGGAACTGCTGCGTTCCTACGGCGAGAACGCCCACGAGGGCTCCGCGCGCTTCGCCGCCGACGTGATCGTCAAGCAGTGGGAGGAGCTGTTCACCGAGCTGCTCTACCGCCGCGACGACCCGCAGCGCATGGCGCAGCGCGCCGACCGCATGGCCCACCGCGTCGCGCACGGCGGGGCCGGCCGCTTCCACGCCGCCGTCGCCGCCGACCGCACCGCACCCTCCTCGGGCGACCAGCGCGCCCGTGAGCTGGTGATCGGCGCGTCCAACCGCTCCCTGGTACGGGCCAGCGGCCGGCTCTCCGAGGTCCACGACGACCTCCAGGGCACCGACATAGTGCAGCGGAACTTCGAGACCGTCGTCGCCGCGCTGGAGAAGCACGGCATCCCCTACGTGCTGGTGCGCGACCGGGAGGACAGCCCGCGCCGGCGCCTGGCCGTGGACACCGTCCACCAGGCGGCCGTCCGCAAGGCCCTGGCCACCGACTACGAGGGCAAGGCGGTCTACGCCGAACTCCTCAAGCCCCGCACGCACGCGCCCGGCGTCCTGCTCGCCGAGCGACTTGAGGCCGCCGGAGAGGTGGCCGGGCTGCGGGTCTTCCGCCCCGTGGTGACCTCCAGCCGCACGCTGCGCTTCGGCCCCGCCTACGGCTGCGACGTGGAGTTCTGGCGCCAGGTCCCGGAGGAGGAGGGCGGCGACGGCCAGTTCGTCGCGCCGCTGCGCGCCAGCGCCGTCGGCCCGAAGCTGCCGTCGCTGACCGCGGACGCCCAGATGCGCGTGCGCGACCGGGAGTACCCGACGCTGGAGCCCTTCACCAAGAGGCTGGTCAGCGACATCACCTTCCCGGTGGACGTCGTCTACACCTGGGTCGACGACTCGGACCCCAGCTGGCAGGAGCGGCGGGCGCGGCGGCGCGCGGAACTCGGCTTCGCCGCCGAGGCCTCCGGCTCCGGTGACGAGGCCGCGCGCTTCCGCAACCGGGACGAACTGCGGTACTCGCTGCGCTCCCTGGCGATGTTCGCGCCCTGGGTGCGCAAGATCTACCTGGTCACCGACGACCAGACCCCGCAGTGGCTGAACACCGAGCACCCGGGCATCGAGGTGGTCTCGCACCGCGACATCTTCACCGACCCGTCCTGCCTGCCGACGTTCAACTCGCACGCCATCGAGAGCCAGTTGCACCACATCGACGGGCTGTCGGAGCACTTCCTGTACATGAACGACGACGTGTTCATCGGCAGGCCGCTCAACCCGCAGAAGTTCTTCCAGGCGAACGGCACCAGCCGCTTCTACTGGACGCCCACCACCGTGCCGATCGGGGATCCGGCCGAGACGGACGAGGGCTACTTCGCCGCGGCGAAGAACAACCGCAAGCTGCTCGAGGAGCGCTTCGGGGTGACCGTGGCGAACAGCTTCGCGCACGCCCCGCACCCGCTGCGCAGGAGCGTCCTGGAGAGCATCGAGGCGGACTTCCCCGAGAGCGTGGCCCGCACCGCCGCCAACCCGATGCGCGGCTGGCAGGACATCTCGATGGTCTCCTCGCTCCACCACCACTACGGCTTCCTGACGGGCAGCGCGGTGCCGAGCAGCATCCGCTGCGCCTACATCGACGTGGGCACCTACTCCCGTCACCCGGAGCTGACGCGTCTGCTCGCGATCCGCGGCCACGACGCGTTCTGCCTGGGCGAGTCGCAGGACGCGGAGGTCCCCGACCAGGAGCAGGCCCGCATCATCAGCTCGTTCCTGCGCGCCTACTTCCCGGTGAAGAGTCCGTACGAGCTCTGATCCGGCAGGTCGCGGAAAAAAAAGGGGGGCTTCCCCGGCACCGAGTGCCGGGGAAGCCCCCCTTCCGCTGTGTCCCGCGGTGCTAGCGGACCACGTAGCCGAAGCGGCCGCCGGCCGCCGGCAGACCGCCCTTGCCGGGCTGGTACGTGGTGATCGCCGCGTTGGAACCGCCCGCGGTCACGTTGGACAGCGGCAGGGCGTAGACCGTGCCGTAGCTGCCCGGGCCGTAGGGCATGCCCAGGTACAGCTGGGTGCCGCTGTAGTGGATGCTCTGGCCGAGGTGCTGGTCGGCGCCGGCCGGACCCGGGATGCCGGAGGTGCCGGCCTCGATCCAGCGGTTGTTCGCGCCGGGCGAGCCGAGCAGCGAGAAGGTGGTGATGGCACCGGCCTTCGCGGTGGTGCCGATGGCCTCGTCGGTGATGCCGACGGCCAGCTTCATCGTCGCCGTGCTGCTGACCGCGCGCGGCGCGGTGTTCACGGCGGCCACGGCGGTGCCGAAGCGGTCACCGGCCTCGGCGGTGCCCGGCACGGTGTCGGTGCTGGTGCCGGACGAGTACGAGTTCAGCTGGCTGTAGGTACCGGCCGCGGTGATGCGGAAGGTCTGCACCATGCCCGTGTCGGCCTTGGCGACCCCGTCAATGTCGAGGTCCTCACCCGGCGAACCGATGGCGATGATCGACTCGTTGGCGGTGGCCGCGCCCGAGGGGCGGTAGGTGACCATGGCCAGCGACTTGCCGAACTGGTCGCCCGGCTCGGCGCCGCCGGAGACGGTGTCCAGGTCCTGGTCGAGGCCGAACAGCGGGGTCGGCCGCTTCTCGGAGTTCAGCTGGTGCGAGAAGACCGCCACGTTGCCGGCGCCGGCGTCGGTGCCGATCGTCTCGTTCGAGGCGGAGATGGCGATGTGGTTGGCGTCGGCCGCGACCGCGCCGCCGAAGCCGTCGTTCGCCTCCACGGCGCCGGGCACGCCGGTGCTGTCCTGGCTGATGGCGATGTTGGTGTCGCCGTGCACGTAGAAGGCCATGCCGGCCTTGGCGACGCTGCCGATGGCCTCGCCCGGGGAGCCGATCACGACGAACGGCTCGCCGGCGGCGGTGACGCCCGCCGCGACGGACTGGCCGGTGCGGTCACCGGTCTCCGGGGTGGACGACTTGAAGGAGCCGGTGCCCGAGCCCTGCTCGAAGTGGGTGTCCTTCAGCGAGCCGGTGCCGATGCCGCCCGGGGCGCCGTACAGGATGTCGACCATGCCCGCGTCGGTGGCGGTGCCGAGGTCCTCGGAGGGGGTGCCGACGACCAGGTCGGTGCAGCCGTCCTCGTTGTAGTCGACGGTGTCCATGGCCTCGCCGAACCAGTCGCCGGCCTCGGAGCCGCCGGGCACCCAGTCGAGGTCCTGGTTGATCTCGGCGGTGCCCTTGCCGCCGCCGTAGACGATGCGGACGACACCCGCGCCGTCCTTGCCGGCCACGGCCGCCTTCGGGTCGGCGATGGCGACGTCCTCGACGCCGTCGCAGTTGAAGTCGGTGATGCGTGCGGCGCCGGTCTTGGAGCTCACCCAGGAGGCGAGGTCGTCGACGCGGGTGGTGACACCGCCGGTACGGGTCTCGGACGCGTCGACGCCGAAGCAACCACCCTGGTAGGAGCGGCTGTTGAGGGCGACCAGCTGGGGCGTGCCGCCGGTCGTGCGCACCACGGGACCGCCGGTGTCGCCCATGCACGCCGCGGCGCCGTCCTTGCCGGTGACGGCGGCGGTGGTGGCGTCGGCGGAGTCCACGGTCAGCGCACCGCTGTGCAGCTTCAGGGGCGCCCACTCGGTCTTGTTGCGTCCGTAGCCGGCGAACTTCAGTTCCTCACCGGCGGCGGGCGCGGTGCCGGCCAGGGCGATGGGGGCGACGTTGGTGACCGGGCGGTTCAGCCGGGCCAGCACCGCGTCGCGGTCGGTGCGGGGCACCAGCTCGACGATCTCGCGCACGGCACCGTCGCTGCCGCTCAGGTCGGCGCGGCCGATGGTCGCGGTCGTCTTCACCTTCGGCTTGCCGGCGGGCACGGTGAGGTCCGTGGCGGGGTTGTCGGCGAAGCAGCTGGCCGCGGTGAGCAGCCATTCGGTGTCGACCAGGACGCCGGAGCAGCCGCGGTCGTGATCGCCGACGATGACCTGCGCGGTGGGGGCGAAGGAGGCGTCGGTGACCGGGGTGCCGGTGACGGCGGACGCGGGCGCGGCGCACACGGCCAGGGGACCCGCGAGGACCGCGGTGGCGAGTGCGGCGAGACGCACGTGTCTGGAATGTGGCATGAAGAAAGTCCTTGAGCTTGTGATCCGCGGAGCCGGTGCGGCCGCGCGGAGGAGGGGGCGGACGGCTGGGGCCCGGGGCTACTTGGAGGTGCGGATCTCCACGAGCATGTGCTCCCGGCCCTGCGGGTCAGCGCTCTCGCCGACCGCGGTCCAGGTGTTCTTGGCGACGTCGAAGCTCTTCTGCTCGGAGTCGACGGTCATGTCCACCTGGGCCGCGTAGTCGTTGCCCCGGACGGCGTAGACGGAGGGGATCTCCATCGTCAGCCAGCCGGTGTTCCCGGTGACCTGGAAGCAGATCTTGTCCTTGCTGCGGGCCCAGACCTCGAGGAAGCCGGTGCCGCTCGCGCAGTCGGCGAGCGTGATGTGCCCGTCGCCCCGCTTGAGGACGATGTTCTTCTCCGCGAGGATCTTGTCCGCGCCCGGGTAGTTGAAGTCCTCCACGGCGTAGCCGGGGGCCTCGCCGGCGACGGAGGTGACCGAGTCGGCCGTGACGTCCTTGGCGGCGGAGGTACCGCCCGTCAGCGCCGTGAACGCCAGGGCGCCCGCGGCCGCGGCGGCCAGAACGGTGCCGGCGATCCTTCTCTGGTACGGCTTCGCCATTACGGCACGTGCCTTCATCACAGTCCTCACTCGTCGGCCTCCGGAGCGGATGGTCCGGAGCGCATTTCATGCAGTCGTGTGAAGGCAGCCGGAAGTGACGCGCAGTGCCCCCACTCCCGGCAATCGAACGAATGGCGACGTGCCCGCCCTGCCATTCATTTGGCGTACGGCCCTGACCGGGCTTCTGTCCGACTGTCGGGAAACTGCTCGAACTTGGCTATAAAACCCTCTGTGGTGAACCCTTGTCCACTTCGCAAAGCACCTAAATGGGGCGTAAAGAGGAACCCTCCTTGTGAGGTGAATCACAGCGGAGGGGTGTTTCTCAGACGGCCAGCAGAAACGCCAGAAATCCCATCACGATAACCGAGACGTAGACGGCCGCCTGATATCGCGCAGGGTACTCGTACCTGTCCCTTCGTACGCCTCTTCGCCATTCTTCGCACCATTCGGTGAAGAGTTTCCCGGAAGGGAACAGGCCGAGGGCGAGACCCGCCCAGGTGAAGGAGTAAAGAACCAGCATCTGCCGTGCGTTCCAGTGCTGCTGCTGGAGATTTCCCACCGCGACCATGCCGAGGCAGCAGGCCACCGAGACGACGGCCACCCACAGGGTCAGCCTGCGGACTTTCATCCAGCGGTGCATCTCGGCAGTGAGCAGGGAAGTGGCGAAAGCCGCCATGAGCAGCAGCCAGCCGAGGGGAAGCCGCGCGAGCATGACCGCTCCTTTCGGAAAACCCGCCAGGTCCTGTCGTCGAATTCCCGTCGTCGCCCGGAGGGCGGGCCTGCGGCGTCTGGTGCGTGCTCTCGGCGTGCCGGGCGGAAGTCCTCGTACCGGGCGTACTCGGGCTTTCGTCCGGTGCGGCGAGAGGGCGTGCCGGGCGTCGCGGGGCAGGCGGGAATTCGACGACAGGGCCTGGGACCGGCGGCGGATGCGCCGCCGGCCCTCGCGGGGACCTTACACCGGGCCGGTCAGAAGAGGGATCCGAGCAGACCCGTCACCGGCGAGATGAGATCGTGCCCCGCCTGCGTGAGCTTGGTCGCCACCTTGGCCCCGCCGAGCGCGCCGATCCACTTGGACTGCCCGAACGTGATCAGGCTGAGGGCGGCGCTCCCGAGGGAGGACTGGAACTCGCTGCTCGTCCAGCCGTAGCCGATTCCGGTGAACAGGACGTTCAGCCCGGTGAATGCGAGCGAGGCATATCCGAAGCCGGCCGCGATGCCTTCGAGCGCCAGTCCGGCCGGCGGGAAGAAGACACCCACCCCGAGCCCGACCAGACCGATGCCCACCGAGGCGAAGCCGGTGCCGATGCTCGCCCAGTTCGTGGCGTTCGCCAGCCACCGGGCGTCCTTCTTCCACCAGGGCAGGCCGCCCTTGACATCGTCGTTGTCGGACGTGTCGGCCGGGTTCTGGCCGGCCTCCTTGGCCTTGCGGGCCTGCTCGGCCGCCGCCTTGGCCGCCGCCGCGATCTCCGCCTTCCGCTTGGCCGCGGCGATCTGGTGGGCCTGGCTCGCCGCCGCGGCGGCGGTCTGCGCGTCCTTGCCCGCCTGGACGGCCGAGGCACGCGCCGAGGCCGCCGACGCCTGCGCCGAGTTGGCCGACGCCACCGCGCGCTGCGCGGCGTCCACCGCGCGGTTGGCGGAGTAGTTCGCCGAGCGCGCGGCCGTCCGGGCGGTGGCCGCCGCGGCCTTCGCGCGGTCGGCGGACGCCTGCGCGTCCTTGGCCGACTGCTCGGCGGCGTCCGCGTTCGCGTCCGCCTGCTGCGCGGACGCGGCGGCCTGGTCGGCGGCCTTCTTCGCCTTGTCCGCCCACTGCAGCGCCTCGGTGGCGGCGTTGCGGGCCTTGGCCGCCGCCTCCTGCGCCCGGGCCGCGTCCTCCTGCGCCTTGTTCGCGATCTTCGCGGCGGCGGCGATCGCGCCCTGCACGGCGGCGATGTGGGCGGCCGAGTCGTAGTCGAGCTGCGCGGTCTTGTACTGCACCGAGGCGATGAAGTTGCGACGCATCCACGTCGGGCCCTCCATCGCGGCCTGGGCGTGCGCCTTGGTGTACGGGCCGCCCTTGTCGATGAGGGCGGCGGTGGCGACCGCGTCGTCCTCACGCTGCGCCGCCTCGTAGGTGACGCTGAGGAACTCGTGCAGGGCCTCGGCGGTCCCCGCGTTCAGCGCGTCGTTCGCCGCCTTCGTCACCGCGCTGCCCGGACCGGCCGCCAGGACGCGGGAGACCGCGACCCGGTTGTCCGTCGCGGCGGCCTCGACCACACCGGTGGCGAGGAAGGAGGTGCCCGCGTCCGGGTCGTCGCTCTCCAGTGCCCTGGTCGCGGCGTCGGCCACGTCCGGGGTGGTGATCTGCGCCAGGTACAGGACGGTCTCGCGGTCGTCCTGCTTCTGGGCGAGCGCCCGGTCGGTGTCGATCCAGCCGTGCACGTCGGCGTCCGCGCCGGACAGCGCGAACCGGGCCGCCTCGCGCGACCAGGAGCCGCGGGAGTCCAGGTGGGCGAGGGCCGCCTTGCGCCCGAGGGTGGCGGCGAGCCCCAGGTCACCGCTCTTCAGGGCCGTCTCCGCCTGCGCGACGAGGTCCTTGGTGGCCTGCTCGGCCTGCGAGACCTGGGTGCGCTTCTCGGCGTACTCCGCCCGCTCCCGCTCCTCGATCTCCGCGAGGTCGCGGGCCTCCTCCAGCGCCTGCTTCAGGTCCTCGTCCAGCCGCTGCCACTCGGCGTCGCGGGCCTGCTTCTCCACCGCGACCGCCTGGTTGACGGCGTCGGTCGCGGTGTTGGCCGCCGCGGTGGCCGCGTTGGCGAACTCCGTGGACTTCTTCGCGTACTCGACGGCCTGGCCGGCGTACTTGACGGCCCATTCGGCGGCGTCCGCGGCCTTGTCCGCGTGGTCGGCCGCGCTGTTGGCGGCGTCGCGTGCGGTGCGCGCGGCACTGGCCGCGGTGTTCGCCAGCGCCTGCGCCGTACCGGCCGCGTTGGTGGCGATCTGCGCGTTGCTGCTGGCGATCTGCGCCTGCCGCTTGGCCTCCGCGGCCTCGGCCTGCGCCTTGCCGGCGGCGGACGCGGCGGTGGCGGAGGCGTTCGCGGCGGCGGCCGCGTTGCGGGCGGCCGAGGCGGCGGCCGAGCCGGCGCTCGCGGCCTGCGCGGAGGAGGTGGCGGCGTAGTCGGCGGCCTTCGCGGCGCTGCGCGCCTTGGCGGCGGCGTTGCGCGCGGCGACGGCGGCGTCCTTGGCGGCGGACGCCTTGGAGGCGTCCTTGGACGCGGCGATGGCCGCGTTGTAGGCGCGGGCGGCGGCGGAACCGGCGGTGGCCGCCGCCTGGCTCGCCGCGGTGGCGGCGTAGGCGGCCCGGCGGGAGGCCTGCACGGCGGCGTGCGAGGCGCGGATGGCGACCCGGGAGGAGTCGGCGGCGCCCTGTGCGGCCTGCGCCGCCTTGCGGGCGGCCTTGCCCGACTTGACCACGTCCTCCTGGGCGGCCTGGGCCTCGGCCGCGGCCTTCTCGGCGGCCTCCTTGGCCTTCGCGGCGGCCTCGACGGCGCGGGCGGCGGCCTCCTCGGCCTCCTTCGTCTTCGCGTCGGCGATCTTGCCCTCGCGCTCGACGACCGCGACCAGTTCCTCGATCTTGGCGGACTCCTGGTCCCGGGCCCGGGCGATGTGCTGGCCCGTGTCGAGGAACCACTCGACGTCGTCGGCGGTGCCGTCCAGCGCGCGGGTGGCGTACTTCTGCACCTCGGGGCCCGCGTTCACGGTGAGCGCGGACACCTGGAAGCGCATGTCCTCCAGGCGGGCGCTGTACTGCCCCTCGGTGAGGAAGTCCTCCAGGGCCTCCTGCGTGCCCGCGCTCAGGGCGGCGTCGCCGTCCCGGCGCACGGCCTTGTCCCCGGTCGCCATGACGGTGCTGGTGGCGACGCGCAGGTCCTCCACGATCGCGGTCTTGAAGCCGGTGCCGAGGTAGTCGGTGATGGCCGCGTCGCCGCCGTCGAGCGCGGCGGAGGCGGCCCGCCGGGTACCCGTGCCGCCCGCCGCCAGCGAGGTCAGGACGGCCACGCGGTTGTCCTCGGCCGTGGCCGCGGGCAGCTCGGTGGCCAGGAAGGTCTGGATGTCGGCGTCGGTGCCGCTCAGCGCCAGTTCCGCGGCGGCGCGCACGGCCGGGCCGCCCAGCAGCCAGGCCTTCACGGCCTTCGCCCGGTCGGTGTCGGGCAGGTTGAGCGGGTCGCCGTCGTCGTCCGCCGGGGGCGTGTCGGCGGCCCAGGCGGCCACGGGGTTGAGGACGAGGCTCGACGTGGCGGTGACGGCCGCGGTGGCGGCGAGGGCGCCGAGAACGCGTCGTCTGCTCCAGTAGGTGGTGTCCAAAGCGGTCCTTCTTGTCGGTGCCCGACGGCTGCGCGAAGGCGGCGGAACGCCGCCGGACAGACTGGTGTCGGCCGCGCGCATGTCCCCCCGTTGGTGCAGAAGTTGAGCAGGGACACGACAGAGCGCCACGCGAAGATACGCACTTCCGGGAGCTTGTTGAACACCTGTGAAGGATTCGTTGGCCAAATGTGGGCCCTGACCGATGCTTTTGAGCCATCTTTCGGTGAACCGGCCGTTGTCCCGCCGAGCTTGAGCAGCAGGTGAGAGACACCTCACGTTTCAGACGCGTCCGGGGGTGTGATCCGGTCATTCGTCCGCGTACTGGACGAACGAGCGGTCGCCGGCCGGCTCGCGTAGATTGCGAGACGGATCACCGCAGGGACGGGATCACCGGAACACGGAGGGGACGGGCAGCAAGGTGGCAGGGGCAAGGCAGGCCGTGCAGGAGGCCCGCAGGATCGTCGTCAAGGTGGGCTCCTCGTCGCTGACCACCGCCGCCGGCGGCCTGGACGCCGACCGGGTGGACGCCCTCGTCGACGCCCTCGCCAAGCACGGCGGCCCCGGGCACAAGGAGGTCGTCCTCGTCTCCTCCGGCGCCATCGCCGCCGGTCTCGCCCCGCTCGGCCTGCGCCGCCGCCCCAAGGACCTCGCCCGCCAGCAGGCCGCAGCCAGCGTCGGCCAGGGCCTGCTCGTGGCCCGCTACACCGCCTCCTTCGCCCGCTACGGCGTCCGCGTCGGCCAGGTCCTGCTGACCGGCGACGACACCAGCCGCCGCGCCCACCACCGCAACGCCTCCCGCACCCTCGACAAGCTGCTGGCCATGGGCGCCCTGCCGATCGTCAACGAGAACGACACCGTCGCCACCGACGAGATCCGCTTCGGCGACAACGACCGTCTCGCCGCCCTCGTCGCCCACCTGGTCCGCGCCGACCTGCTCGTCCTGCTCTCCGACGTGGACGGCGTCTACGACGGCGACCCGAGCCGGCCGGGCACCTCCCGGATCACCGAGGTGCGCGGCCCCGCCGACCTCGCGGGAGTGGAGATCGGCAGCGCGGGCAAGGCGGGCGTCGGCACCGGCGGCATGGTCACCAAGGTCGAGGCCGCCAGGATCGCCGCCGCCGCGGGCATCCCCGTCGTCCTCACCAGCGCCGTGCACGCCGCCGACGCCCTGGCCGGCAACGACACCGGCACCTACTTCCATCCCACCGGCAGGCGCTCCGCCGACCGGCTGCTGTGGCTCCAGCACGCCTCCACCCCGCAGGGCGCCCTCACCCTCGACGACGGCGCGGTGCGCGCGGTCGTCGAGGGCCGCAAGTCGCTGCTCCCGGCGGGCATCGCCGCAGTCGAGGGCGACTTCGCCGCCGGCGACCCGGTCGAACTGCGCGACGGCCGCGGCCACTCCGTCGCCCGCGGCCTCGTCAACTTCGACGCGAAGGAGATCCCCCGGCTGATCGGCCGCTCCACCCGGGAACTCGCCCGCGAGCTGGGACCGGCGTACGAACGCGAGGTCGTACACAGGGACGACCTGGTGCTCCTGGAGCCGTAATGGGCCGAAACGTCCGGCCGTCCGGTCCCTGAAGGTGGGGGACCTTCCGCAAAACCGCCCCACGGAGCCGTAGGGCCTGCTGCACTTTGTCCCAGGGACACATTCCGCACGAGCACTGGGTGAAGGAGGCCGTCGTGAGACGAGTGCGCCCTGGGGCGGCGGCGTCCCGCGGTGGTGCCGGCGGGTCCCCCTCCCGCGCACCCGGTGAGGAGCGGGCCCTGACCAGCGTCGCCGCCGGCGACCGGTACGCGCGGGAACAGCAGGCCCACGGGCGCGACGGGGAGCGCGGTACGCGCCGGGCGCACGACGGGCGCGAGGAACCGGCGGACCTGCCCCGGCTGTGGCACATCACCCTGCGGGTCTCCGGCGCCGGGACCCCGCTGCAGGAGGTCCGGCGCGGCCTGGAGCAGCTCGCCCACGACCACCCCTTCCTGCTGACCAGCCGCTACGCCGACGACCACGCCGAGATCCGCTACTGGGAAGAGGCCCGCGACCTGCACGACGCGGCCGCCGTCGCCCTGCGCCTGTGGGGCGAGCACCGGCAGAGCGCCCGGCTGCCGCCCTGGGAGATCGTCGGTCTGGAGGTCATCGACCGCGAGACCTACCACCAGCGCCTGGCCGAGGGCTACGGACCGCCCCCGGCCACCCCGGTCGGGGTCCACCCCTTCTGACGTCCTTCCGGCCACCCCCGCCCTTCCCGGAGCCGCCCGGGCGGGGCCGTCTCGCGGGTGACCGTGCCCGTCTCGCGGTGTGGAACAGCGCGTGAACGCCCCAGCTCGGCGCACTACGCTTCCCCCATGACCACGCTCTCGCCGTACGACTCGATGTCCCCGGTGGCCCAGGCCGCCTACCGGGCCAAGGCCGCCGCAGCCGACCTCGCGCCGCTGCCGCGCGCGGAGAAGGACGACGCGCTGCTCGCCATCGCGGACGCCCTGGAGGTCCGTACCAGCGAGATCGTCGAGGCCAACGCGAAGGACGTGGCCAAGGCCCGCGCGGCCGGCACCGCCGAGGCCATCGTCGACCGGCTCACCCTCACCCCCGAGCGGGTGCGGGCCATCGCCGCCGACGTGCGCGACGTGGTGGCGCTGCCCGACCCGGTCGGCGAGGTCGTCCGCGGCTCCACCCTGCCCAACGGACTGGACCTGCGCCAGGTCCGCGTCCCGCTCGGCGTGGTCGGCATCATCTACGAGGCCCGCCCCAACGTCACCGTGGACGCCGCCGCCCTGTGCCTGAAGTCGGGCAACGCGGTGCTGCTGCGCGGCTCGGCCTCCGCCTACGAGTCGAACACCGCCCTGGTCCGGGTGATCCGCGACGCGGTCGGCGGCGCCGGACTGCCCGCCGACGCCGTCCAGCTCGTCCCCGGCGAGAGCCGTGAGAGCGTGCGCGAGCTGATGCGCGCCCGCGGCCTGGTCGACGTGCTGATCCCGCGCGGCGGCGCCTCCCTCATCCGCACCGTGGTCAACGAGTCCACCGTCCCCGTGATCGAGACCGGCACCGGCAACTGCCACGTCTACGTCGACGCCCAGGCCGACCTCGACATGGCCGTCGACATCCTGATCAACTCCAAGGCCCAGCGCCCCAGCGTCTGCAACGCCGCCGAGACCCTTCTGGTCCACCAGGACATCGCCGCCGAGTTCCTGCCGCGCGCCCTGGACGCCCTCGCCGACGCCGGGGTCACCGTGCACGCCGACGAGCGGGTCATGGCGTACGCCAAGGACTCCCGCGCCACGGTCGTCGAGGCCACCCCGGAGGACTGGGACACCGAATACCTCTCCTACGACATCGCCGCCGCCGTCGTCGACTCCCTGGACCGGGCCGTCAGCCACATCCGGCTGTGGACCTCCGGCCACACCGAGGCCATCGTCACCACCTCGCAGCAGGCCGCCCGCCGCTTCACCCAGTTGGTCGACTCCACCACCGTCGCCGTCAACGCCTCCACCCGGTTCACCGACGGCGGCCAGTTCGGCTTCGGCGCCGAGATCGGCATCTCCACGCAGAAGCTGCACGCCCGCGGCCCCATGGGCCTGCCGGAGCTGACCAGCACCAAGTACATCGTCACCGGCGACGGGCACGTCCGGCGCTGAGCCGCCGCCCGCCGCGGCCGTCTCACCTGGCGGATGAATTTCCGCACCGTCTGCCCAAATTGACCCCCCAGGTCTACTCTGGACCCGTGCCGGAGGACGTGGGGGGCACGCCGTTCCCGGACGGCTGGGAGCCCGACGACGACCACGACCGCGGGGTGTCGGACGAAGAGTTCGCCTCCGTGGTCTTCGACGAGGCCTTCGTACGGGCGGCCGTGATCCACGAGCCGACCGCCGTCGAACGCCTCCTGGCCGCGGCGCAGGCCAGAGCCGAGGCCTCCGAGGCCGAGGCCCGCCGCGCCCGCGCGAGAGGCGAGCGCCACGACGACGGCTTCGGGGCCGGTCCGCGCGCGCTCGGCGCCGGCCACGGCCTCGACGACCTGGACGACGACCCCGACGTGCTCGAACGCCGCTTCGGCGGCCCCGGCGCGTTCGGCAGACAGGTCCGCTGGCACCGCCCCGTCGCCTGGGTGCTCGCGCTCGTCATGGGCATCGGCATGGTCGCCCTGGCCTTCGCCGCGGTCTACCGGGGCGGCTCGTCCGGCAGCCGCGAGCAGGCACCGCCGCCCGCCTCGACCGGCCTGGAGCAGGGCAGCGCCGCGGTGCCCCCGGCGTCCGCCGCCCCCTCCCGTCCGCCCGTGCCGGCGGTCCCGCGCAGCCACTGAGCAGCCGTCGGCCACGCCGGTGAGCGGTTGTCAGAACTTGGCGCACAGCAGCGCGTTTACCGGCGCTTGCCGGGACCTACCCTGAAAGTATGGGAGGGCCTGGCGACCCGCCTGAAGGGGTTCCCGACGGCACCCCCTCGGGCGCGGAGGACGAATACCGATCCGTCGTCTTCGACGAGTCGTTCGTCCGCGCTGCCCGCCTCCAGGAGTACTCCGCCCAGGAGCGGATGACCGACCACACGCCCGCCGTCCGCCGCCGCCCGCGCCCGCACCGCGCACTGCCGCGGCAGGCGCTGTTCCTCGTCCTGCTGATCGCCGTCGCCTTCGCCACCGCGATCTACATGGGCGTACGGACGCCGTACCGGTCCCTGCTGCCGCCGCGGGCCGTCGAACAGCTGCGGGCGAGAGTCGTCCCGCTCGCCCCCGCCGGCGAGGTGCCCGGCAGCAGCGACCTCGCGGGCCTGTACGCGCGCAGTCCCGCCGCCCGCTACGCCACCGGCGCCGAGGGCCTGCCGCTGCCCGCCCACCGGGGCACGGCGCACTTCTCGGACAGCCAGGTCGTCGCCGCCCTGACCGGCGCGCGGGACTACATCGTGGCCTCCTCCCTCGACCCCGGGGTGCTCGTCGGTGACCGGACGGACGCCGTGCGGGCCCTGCTGGACCCGGGTCAGCTCGACCAGTTCGACCGGAGCGTCACAGGCGCGAACGCCGAGGGGAGCGACGGCGCGAGCACCGGCCGGGATGCGGCCGGGAGCGCCGGCGGGGGTGCGGGCGGGGCCGCCGCGGACGGCGGGGCCGCCGCCACCGCATGGCTGGTCCGCTTCGACCCCGGCCGCGTCCGGCTCGCCGACCCCCTGGTCCGGGTGCGGGGCTCCCTCCGGGTCGCCGAGGCGGACTCCGCCACCCTGGAGGTCACCGCCGACCCCGTCCTCGTCTACGCGCTCAAGCCCGCGGGCGCCGGTGCCACGGCCCCGGCCTCGCTGTTCACCGTCCGGCGGGAACTGCGGTTCCGCTTCGACCAGGACGACCTGCGGCTGCACCAGGTCCAACTGGTCGTCGCCACCGTCGAGGCGGGCCCGCTGTCCTGCGGCGACGACGCGTCCGACCGCTTCCAGCCGCTGCTGGCCGGCCAGAGGGCGCGGGCGGGCGGCCCGGCTGCGACCGACCCGTACGCGCCCGACGGCGTGAGCGCCGTGTGCGGCGTGCTGGCGCCGGGCGCCCAGCCGAAGGCGTGAGGCTCAGTCCTCGTCCCGTTCGCGCCGCTCGCGCGAGGAGCCTTCGCCGGGCGGCTCGTCCCGGACGTCCCGGCCCTCCCGGGGCGCGGCGCCCCCGGCACCGGTGTCCTCGGCGCCCCCGGAGTCCTCGGCACCCCGGGAGTCCTTGGGCGGCGCCGAGCCGGTGAATCCGCTGAAGCCGCGCCGGAACCGGTCGCCCAGGTCGCCCGCCCCGCCCGCGAGGTCGGTCACCAGCTTCATCAGCGGGTCCTTGGAGTTCTTCACATGGCCGGCGTAGTGCGCGGCCGACTCCCTGAAGGAGTCGCCGACCGAGGTGTCCTTGTCCTCGCTGCGGCGCGGGTAGTGGCCGTCCACGATCCGCTGGTAGTCGCGGGACTCGGCCCACTTCTTCAGCTCGGCGGCGCGCACGGTGGTGAAGGGGTGGGTGCGCGGCAGCACGTTGAGGATCTTCAGGACGGAGTCGCGCAGGTCGCCCGCCGACTCGTACTCCTCGGCCTGCCGCAGGAAGGCGTCGACGTTCATCTCGTGCAGATGGTTGCCGCCCGCGATCTTCATCAGGCCGCGCATGGACGCCCGCAGGTCCTGCCCGACCAGCAGCCCGGCCCGGTCCGCCGACAGCTCCGACTTGCGGAACCACTCGCGCAGCGCCGTCACGATCGCCATGATCGCGATGTTGCCCAGCGGGATCCAGGCCACCCGCACCGCAAGACTGGTCAGGAACAGCAGGATGGTGCGGTAGACCGCGTGGCCCGAGAGGGCGTGGCCCACCTCGTGGCCGACGACCGCGCGCATCTCCTCCTCGTCGAGCAGCTCGACCAGCCCCGTGGTCACGACGATGACCGGCTCGTCCAGGCCGATGCACATGGCGTTGGGCTGCGGGTCCTGGTTCACGTACATCGGCGGGACCTTCTCCAGGTCCAGGATGTAGCAGGCGTCCCGCAGCATGTCGTGCAGGTGTGCGAACTGCTCGTCCGAGACGCGCACCGAGTCGGACAGGAAGAGCAGCCGGAGACTGCGCTCGGGCAGCAGGCCGCTGAGGGCCTTGAACACGGTGTCGAACCCGCTCAGCTTGCGCAGCGCGACCAGCGCGGAGCGGTCGGCCGGGTGCTCGTACGCACGCGAGGAGATTCCCGGGAAGCGCGTGCGCCGCCGGCCGGGCACCCGCTCGGGGCCGTGGTGTTCGCGGCGGTCGTCGGACATGTGATCCCCCATGTGCGTCTGTGTCGCCCAATGTGCCCCCGAAGCAGGGGCCAGCCTAGGCGGCGATACCGTGGACGGGCAGTACAGCGAAGGAGTCACGCCATGGAGCACTACCCCGCAGCCGCCCGGCTGGCCGAGGCCGCGAACACCACAGCGCAGCATCAGGGGTCGGGCGACCTGCTCCGCATCGTCCTGGTCGTGATGGTCCTGGGCTGTGTGCTCACCGGCTGGTTCCTGCTGCGCGGCTACAAACGGAACGACGACTGACCCTCCCGCAAGGTTCCCGCCGCCCCCGCCCGGTCCCCGGACCCGGTGCCGGGGGCCGCGCAACCGTGGAGTCGGGGTGAGCGGCGTGAAGGCGGGCGCTTACGATGGGCGGGCATCTTTATCCCGCCCACACCCGGATAGGTCTGCCGAAGATGAGCATCCCCAGCACCGCTGCCCAGTTGGTCAACCTCGCCGAGGCCGAGGGCGGCAACCATGAGAGCCTCAACCCCGCGGTGACGGGCGGCGCCGCCCTCGTCATCCTGCTGCTCCTGCTCTGGATCACCACCCGCTTCAACCGCGACCGCTGAGCCCGGCGGGAGCCTTCGGGCCGGGCCGGTAGGGTCTGCACGCATGGGAGAGCAGGACATGCCTACCGGTCCGGTGAGTGACACGGTGAAGCACCTCGGCGACGGACCCGGCAGCGGCCCCTCGTCCTCGGGCAAGCGCCGCCTGGGCGTCATGGGCGGAACGTTTGACCCGATCCACCACGGTCACCTCGTGGCGGCCAGCGAAGTGGCCGCGCAGTTCCAGCTGGACGAGGTGGTGTTCGTCCCCACCGGCCAGCCCTGGCAGAAGTCCCACCGCAAGGTCTCCGCCGCCGAGGACCGCTACCTGATGACGGTCATCGCGACCGCCGAGAACCCGCAGTTCTCCGTCAGCCGCATCGACATCGACCGCGGCGGTGCCACGTACACCGTGGACACCCTGCGCGACCTGCGCGCCCTCAATCCGGACACGGACCTGTTCTTCATCACGGGTGCCGACGCCCTTGGCCAGATCCTCACCTGGCGCGACTCGGAGGAGCTGTTCTCCCTCGCGCACTTCATCGGGGTGACCCGGCCGGGTCACCACCTCACCGACCCCGGTCTCCCCGAGGGCGGTGTCTCGCTCGTCGAGGTCCCCGCCCTCGCCATCTCGTCCACGGACTGCCGGGCGAGAGTCGCCAAGGGGGACCCCATCTGGTACATGGTGCCGGACGGAGTCGTGCGCTACATCGCCAAACGCGAGCTGTACCGCGGCGAGTGAGCCGAGAGGGGCACCGGTGAACGACCGATACGACGCTGCGTACGGGGACGACGGTTACGAACTGGTCGGCTACGACGACTACGGCCGGCCCGTGTACCGGCAGGTCCCCGCGCAGCAGACCCCGCAGCAGACGTACGACGCGTACGGCCCGCAGGGCTACGGCTACGACCCGTACGCCGCGGGCGGCGGCCAGCAGGCCGCCCCGGCCGCCGGCGATCCCTACGGGGCCTACCCGTCGTCGCAGGAGCCGTACCCGGCGCACCAGCCCCAGGGGGCTCCCGGAGCCGCTGGTGCCCACGACCCCTACGACTCCTACGACCCCTACGGCCCGGGCGCCCCCTCGGCTCCGGCGACCCCGTACGACCCCTACGACCCGTACGGCCAGGCGGCCGGCGGCGGGCAGCAGCACCGGGTCGCCGAGCAGACCGCCGCCCGCATCCCGCAGCAGGCCGGCCCGCCGGCGGACCCCGCCGCGGGCCCTGCCGTCCACCCCGCCGCGGACCCGGCGGGGGAGGAGACCGCGCAACGGTCCGACCGGCCGCAGGCTGAAGCGGGGGAGTACCACACCGAGCAGTTCGCGTTCGTCGAGGAGCCGACCGACGACTCCGAGGACGTCATCGACTGGCTGAAGTTCACCGAGAACCGCACCGAGCGCCGCGAGGAGGCCCGCCGCCGCGCCCGCAGCCGTGTGATCGCCCTGGCGGTGGTCCTCGCCCTGGTCGCGGTCGGCACCGTCGGCTGGCTCTGGTACGCGGGCAAGCTCCCCGGCGTGTCGTCGTCCGGTGACGGCGGCGGCGCGGCGACCGCCGCGGGCGCCCAGAAGCGCGACGTGATCGTCGTCCACCTGCACGACACCGCCAAGGGCGGCACCTCGACGGCGCTGCTCGTCGACAACACCACCACCAAGCAGGGCACCACCGTGCTGCTGCCCAACTCCCTGGCGGTGGCGGCCGACGACGGCACGGCCACGACCCTCGCCAAGTCGGTCAAGGACGACGGCTCCTCCGGGACCCGTGAGCAGCTCGACACCGTGCTCGGCACCAGCATCCAGGGCACCTGGCGCCTGGACACCCCCTACCTGCAGAACCTCGTCGACCTGGTCGGCGGCATCGAGGCCGACACCGACGCCGACGTGCCCGACCCGGACACGAAGAAGAAGGGCACCACGGCGCTCGTCCACAAGGGCAGGGCCCAGACCCTCAGCGGCCGGATGGCGGTCGCCTACGCCACCTACCGCGCCCCGGGTGAGGACGAGAACGCCCAGCTGGAGCGGTTCGGCCAGGTGATGCAGGGCGTGCTGCGCAAGATCTCCTCCGATCCGCAGGCCGCCACCACCACCGTGCAGACGCTGGCGCAGATCCTCGACCCCTCGCTCACCGACAAGGACCTCGGCACGTTCCTCGCCAAGCTCTCGGAGCTGGCCAAGGGCGGTGACTGCAAGACCGCGCTGCTGCCCGTGCGCAGCGACGGCACGCTCTCCGCGCAGACCAGTGACAGCGTGGTCAAGGCCATCCTGGGCGGCACCGCGAAGAGCCCGGCGCAGGGCTCGGCCGTCCGCGTCGCCGTCCAGAACGCCTCCGGCACCAAGGCCGACACCGACAAGGCGCGCGTCGCCCTCCTCAACGGCGGTTTCACCTTCGTCGAGGGCGGTACGGCAACCGCGGTCCGCCCCGCGTCCCAGGTCGTCTACGCCGACGCCGCCCACAAGGACGACGCCACCGAGGCGGCCAAGACGCTGGGCCTGCCCGCGGGCGCCGTGACGAAGGGCACGGTCACCGCGAACGCCGACGTCTCCGTCGTCCTCGGCCAGGACTACAAACCCGCCTCCGCCCGGTGATCCCGTAATCGCGTGGGGCTCCGTCGGCGGTCCGTGAGACCCTTGGTCCCAAGTGACCGCCGACGGAAAGCCCTGTAGTGACCGCGACCGACCGTTCCCTCGAGCTGATCAACACCGCCGCCCAGGCGGCCGCCGACAAGCTCGCGCACGACATCATCGCCTACGACGTCAGTGACGTCCTGTCGATCACCGACGCCTTCCTGCTGGCGTCCGCACCCAACGACCGCCAGGTCAAGTCCATCGTCGACGAGATCGAGGAGCGGCTGCTCAAGGAGCTGGGCGCCAAGCCGGTGCGCCGCGAGGGCGACCGCGAGGCCCGCTGGGTCCTCCTCGACTACGTCGACATCGTCGTCCACGTCCAGCACAGCGAGGAGCGCGTCTTCTACGCCCTGGAGCGGCTGTGGAAGGACTGCCCCGAGCTGGAGCTGCCCGAGGACGCCCGGGCGACCCGGGGCAAGGCCGAGGAGCACGCCAGGCTCCAGAGCGCCGAGGAGCCGGCGCAGCCGGACGGTGAGTGGCGGTGAGCGGCGCCGGTGAGGGAGCCGGCCGGCCGCAGGGCCGGGGCCGCCGCGTCATCCTGTGGCGGCACGGCCAGACGTCCTGGAACGTGGAGCGCCGCTTCCAGGGCTCCACGGACGTCGAGCTGACCGAGACCGGCATCGGCCAGGCCCGCCGCGCCGCCCGCCTGCTGGCCTCCCTCGGCCCCGACGCGATCGTCTCCTCCGACCTGAAGCGGGCCGCCCGCACGGCCGCGGAGCTGGCCGCCCTCACCGGCCTGGACGTCGCCCGCGACGAGGGCCTGCGCGAGACCTACGCGGGTGTCTGGCAGGGGCTGACGCACGAGGAGATCATCTCCCGGTACGGCGAGGAGTACGCCGCGTGGAAGCGCGGCGAGCCGGTACGCCGGGGCGGGGGCGAACTGGAGAGCGAGGTCGCCGACCGTGCCGCCCCCGTGGTGCTGCGGCACGTGGACAAGCTGCCGGAGGACGGCACGCTCGTCGTCGTCAGCCACGGCGGCACCATCCGCACCACCATCGGGCGCCTCCTCGGTCTGGAGGCCCGGCACTGGGAGAGCCTGGGCGGCCTCTCCAACTGCTGCTGGTCCGTCCTCGGCGAGGGCGCCCGCGGCTGGCGCCTGCTGGAACACAACGCCGGCACCCTCCCGGAACCGGTCCTGGGCGACGACACCTGACCCCGCCCTCCCGCGTCGTCGCGGGGACGCACCCACACCGATGCCTGGACCCGCCCGTGCTACGGCGGACCCCCCGCCTGGCCGCCCGGGGCCGCGGGTGGGAGCGCGTCGTCCTGGCGCTGATGGGCGTCACCCCAACGCGCGCGGGTGCGCTGGCCCGCTCGGCCAGCCGGCCGTGACCGCCCGTGCGAGGGCCCAGCTCCGCCACTGACGGGCGCCGCCCCCACGGTGCACCGGGCCGCCCCCGGCGCGCCCACGGCCGGGCCCGGACGGCCCGACCGTCCCCTCCGCCGCCCGGTGGGCCGGCTCGGCCGTTCCTGCCGCCACGCCCCGCTGGCCCCCCCCGGACGCGGCCTGTTCGTCTCCCAAGGCGCCGGCTCCGCCGCCCGGCCGCCGCCCGTCGCGACGCCTGGTCGGCGCGACGGACCGGACCGCCCGTCTCCGACGGCCCGGCCCGGCCGAGGCCCCGCGAAGCCCGGATTTCACTTTCCGGCAGGTCGCAGGCTAAAGTTCTTCTTGTTCGCCCCGCCGAGCGGGGAGCGAACGAGGGGCTATAGCTCAGTTGGTAGAGCGCCTGCATGGCATGCAGGAGGTCAGGAGTTCAATTCTCCTTAGCTCCACAGATCGGCACCCTTCACGGGTGCCAGTGATCGGTGATGAGAATCCCGTCCCTGAAGGGGCGGGATTCTCTGCGTTCCGCCCCTGCCGGCCTGAGCCACCCGAGGCCCGGGGGCGTACACCTCCGTGAAGACACCCCGGCGCGCGCCTGCCCGCCGGCCCGGTCGCCGCGCCGACGAGCCGTGGCCGGACCGGTACCGAGGCGTCGCTGACCGTATTGGCCCGGCCGTGGCAGAATCAAACGGCCGGAAGGGGGCGCGGCCCGACTGGGAGGGAGTGACGATGCCTGCGAGCATCCTCGAGGAGGGCGGTCACCTCCTCGGCGCGGCGTTGATACGGGACACCGTCACCCGCCTCGTCTGCCCCTCCTGCGGCTCGCTCCACGTGGCCCAGGTCCTCGGTGACAACGGCGGGGTGTCGTACGTGTGCACGGCCTGCGGCCACAGCTGGAGCTGAGCGATGGGTGCACACAGGCGAAAGTGCGACTGGTGCGGCAGCGGCACGCCGATCGTCCGTGACATGGAGCCGATCAATCCCGAGTACCAGTACTGGTGCGAGGAGTGCGCGCGGGCGCTGATCATAAAAGGCGACCCGATCGAGACGTACCGCGAGCTGGAGGGCGAACCGATCTACGGGCGGCTGCTGGAGGAGCACTGCACGCTGAAGCGGTTCTACTCCTTCGTCACGGCGTGAGCACCGCAGGTCAGACCCCCCGCGTCCCCCGCCCGAGTGGTGAATAACGGTCATAACGGGCGTAGCGGAAACCGATTTGGTGAAGCACCCCCTGGACCGTGTAATGTTGGCGTCGCCGCCGGGGAAACCGGGCGGAACACGGCAAGGGGCTATAGCTCAGTTGGTAGAGCGCCTGCATGGCATGCAGGAGGTCAGGAGTTCAATTCTCCTTAGCTCCACAGAAGTCGAAGGCGGGTCACCCACCAGGGTGGCCCGCCTTCGGCGTACCGGCCGGCGTGACGGCCTGAGGCCCGGCGCGTGCACGGGCCCTGCCCGGCGTACAGCCTGCCCGCGAACCGCTGCCGCGCCGCCCGCACGCTCAGCCGCCCGCACACTCGACGGCCCGGCGCACGCCGCCCGGGCCCCGCGTGGGGACCGGCAGGTTCCGTGAGGCCGCCCGCATTCGCGGCCGCTACCGGGTAACGCGCCGATCCGGCCGGCGCTCCTTTGCCGGCGGTCGTCAGGCCGGGTGATCACAAGGCTGTCGCGGGGGGCTCGACGCCTGCGGTACCCTGACGCCATGCGTGCCGTACGCCTTCTGCTTAGCGAGCCGCGCTGATCAGTCCCGACCGCCGGGCGAATCGGTTGGTCGGAATCGGCGCGGCGTCCCCTCCTGTGCGAGGGGATTTTTCATTTCCGGAAAGTCGCAGCCGCGGGCAGAGACGATCGATGGAGCTTTGAGGATCATGAGCGAGACGAACCCCGCCGCCCCCGCCGCCACGTCGGCGGAGGCTGCGCCGCACCGCTACACGGCCGCCGTGGCGGCCGACATCGAGGCACGCTGGCAGGACTTCTGGGACGCGGACGGGACGTACGCCGCGCCCAACCCCAAGGGTGACCTGGCGGGCGACGCCGCGCTGGTCGCCCGCCCCAAGAAGTTCATCATGGACATGTTCCCGTACCCCTCCGGTGCGGGCCTGCACGTCGGCCACCCCCTGGGCTACATCGCCACCGATGTGTACGCCAGGTTCCAGCGGATGACCGGCCACAACGTGCTGCACACCCTGGGCTTCGACGCCTTCGGCCTGCCCGCCGAGCAGTACGCCGTGCAGACCGGCACGCACCCGCGCGTGTCCACCGAGGCCAACATCGAGAACATGAAGGCTCAGCTGCGCCGGCTGGGCCTGGGCCACGACAAGCGCCGGTCCTTCGCCACGATCGACCCGGACTACTACAAGTGGACCCAGTGGATCTTCCTGCAGATCTTCAACTCCTGGTACGACGACGAGGCCCGGCAGGCCCGCCCGATCAGTGAACTGATCGCGCGGTTCGAGTCCGGTGAGCGGCCCGTGCCGGGGCACAAGCGCGCGTGGGGCGAGCTGACCGCCGCCGAGCGTGCCGACGTCCTGGGCGAGTTCCGCCTGGCCTACGCCTCCGACGCGCCCGTCAACTGGTGCCCCGGCCTGGGCACCGTGCTGGCCAACGAGGAGGTCACCGCCGAAGGCCGCTCCGAGCGCGGCAACTTCCCGGTCTTCAAGGCCAAGCTGCGCCAGTGGAACATGCGCATCACCGCCTACGCCGACCGGCTGCTGGAGGACCTGGAGGAGCTGGACTGGCCGGAGGCCATCAAGCTGCAGCAGCGCAACTGGATCGGCCGCTCCGAGGGCGCCCGCGTCGACTTCCCCATCGACGGCGAGCGGATCACCGTCTTCACCACCCGCCCGGACACCCTGTTCGGCGCGACGTACATGGTGCTGGCCCCCGAGCACCCGCTGGTCGAGAAGTTCACCCCGGCCGCCTGGCCGGAGGGCACCCACGAGGTGTGGACCGGCGGCCACGCCACCCCCGCCGAGGCCGTCGCCGCCTACCGCGCGCAGGCCGCCGCCAAGTCCGACGTGGAGCGCCAGGCCGAGGCCAAGGACAAGACGGGCGTCTTCATCGGCGCGTTCGCGACCAACCCGGTCAACGGCGAGCAGGTCCCCGTCTTCATCGCCGACTACGTCCTGATGGGCTACGGCACCGGCGCGATCATGGCCGTCCCGGCGGGCGACCAGCGCGACTTCGAGTTCGCGCGCGCCTTCGAGCTGCCGATCCGCTGCGTCGTCGAGCCGACCGACGGCCGCGGCACGGACACCTCCACGTGGGAGGACGCCTTCGGGTCCTACGACGCGAAGATCATCAACTCCTCCAACGACGAGATCTCCCTGGACGGCCTGGGCGTCGTCGACGCCAAGGCGCGCATCACCGAATGGCTGGAGCGCACCGGCACCGGCGAGGGCACCGTCAACTTCCGCCTGCGCGACTGGCTGTTCAGCCGCCAGCGCTACTGGGGCGAGCCCTTCCCGATCGTCTACGACGAGGACGGCATCGCCCACCCGCTGCCCGAGTCGATGCTGCCCCTGGAGCTGCCCGAGGTCGAGGACTACTCGCCGCGCACCTTCGACCCCGACGACGCCGACACCCAGCCCGAGACGCCCCTGTCGCGCAACGAGGACTGGGTCAACGTCACCCTGGACCTGGGCGACGGCCCCAGGAAGTACCGCCGCGAGACCAACACCATGCCCAACTGGGCCGGTTCCTGCTGGTACGAGTTCCGCTACCTGGACCCGCACAACGAGCGGCAGCTGGTCGACCCGGAGATCGAGCGGTACTGGATGGGCCCCCGCGAGGGCCAGCCGCACGGCGGTGTCGACCTGTACGTCGGCGGCGCCGAGCACGCCGTGCTCCACCTGCTGTACGCGCGCTTCTGGTCCAAGGTCCTGTACGACCTGGGGCACGTCTCCTCCGCCGAGCCGTTCCACAAGCTGTTCAACCAGGGCATGATCCAGGCCTTCGTCTACCGCGACAGCCGTGGCATCGCCGTGCCCGCCGCCGAGGTGGAGGAGCGGGACGGCGCCTACCACTACCAGGGCGAACAGGTCTCCCGGCTGCTGGGCAAGATGGGCAAGTCCCTGAAGAACGCCGTCACCCCGGACGAGATCTGCGCCGAGTACGGCGCCGACACGCTGCGCCTGTACGAGATGGCGATGGGCCCGCTGGACGTCTCCCGGCCGTGGGACACGCGCGCGGTGGTCGGCCAGTTCCGGCTGCTGCAGCGGCTGTGGCGCAACATCGTCGACGAGACCACCGGCGAGGTCACCGTCACCGACACCGAGCCCGACGAGCAGACGCTGCGCGCCCTGCACAAGGCGATCGACGGCGTGCGCCAGGACCTGGAGGGCCTGCGCTTCAACACCGCCATCGCCAAGGTCACCGAGCTGAACAACCACCTGACCAAGACGGGCGGCCCGGTACCGCGCGCGGTCGCCGAACCGCTGGTGCTGATGGTGGCCCCGCTGGCCCCGCACATCGCCGAGGAGCTGTGGCACAAGCTGGGCCACACCGACTCCGTCGTCCACCGCGACTTCCCGGTCGCCGACCCGGCGTACGCCGTCGACGAGGCCGTGACCTGCGTCGTCCAGATCAAGGGCAAGGTCAAGGCCCGCCTGGAGGTCTCCCCGTCCATCTCCGAGGACGAGCTGGAGAAGGTCGCGCTGGCCGACGAGAAGGTCGTCGCGGCACTGGGCGGCGCGGCCGTCCGCAAGGTGATCGTGCGGGCGCCGAAGCTGGTGAACATCGTGCCCGCGTGACGTGACGCGCGCTCGCCTCGGGGTAGTCCCCTACGGGCAGGTTCGGGGTTCGGACGGAACCCTGGACCTGCCCTGTGCGTTTACCGTGGAAGAGCGGCGCGGCCTGCGCCGCCGAGCCGAGGAGGAGCTTCGTGGAAGCAGTCGTCGCGGTCGTCGCCGTGCTCTTCGTGCTCTGTCTGGCCCTCGGCGCCTACGCCACGGCCAAGGCGGTCGGTGCCGCCAAGCGCGGCGTGGACCGCACGGTCAACCAGGCCCGCCGCGCCGTGGAGGACCAGGCCCTGCGGGCCAAGTCCTTCGCCCAGCCGGGCCCCGCGGGCGAACTGGCCCAGCTCCGGCTCACGCTGCGCACCTCGATGCGCGCCACCCAGGACGCCCTCCACGCGGGCGCGGCCGAGGACGAGTCCCTCAAGGAATCCGTCGCCCTGTTCGACCGTCTCAGCGCCCACGGGCACGAGCTGGACCACGAACTCAAGCGCCTGCAGAGCGAGCCGGACCGGGCGACGCTCGCCGAGCGGCTGCCGCACCTGACCGAGCGGACCCGGCGCATCACGGAGTCGGCCGACGCCCTGCGCTGGGCGGCCCGCGACCGGGCCCGCCGCTTCGCCGACGACGACCTGGACACCCTGAGCGCCCAGATCGGGGTCGAGGCCGACGCCCTGCGGCACTGGACCAGCGCGCGGCCCGCGTCCGACACCCCCGCATGGGGCGAGCCCTCCACCGCCCAGCCGCGCGCCGGGACACCGGCCGCCGGGACCACCGGCTCCGACGAGCGGACCACGCCGGCCGAAACCCCCCGGCCCGACTCCGCCCAGGACCGGCCCCGCGCCGCCCTGACCCCGCCGGGACGCCGCCCCCCGTACTCCTGGCAGAAGAAGCCCCGCCCGGAGAGCACCACCTGATCCGGCCACGCGCCCACCCGGTCAGAGGGGCTGGGCTGCCGCCCGGGCGCTACGGCAGGTAACCTCCAGCTCATGTCCCGCCATGTCGCGATCGTCACCGATTCAACGGCCTACCTGCCGCCGCGGACGATGGAGCGCCACGGCATCACCACGGTCCCGCTGACCGTGGTCCTCGGCGACCAGGCGCTCGAAGAGGGCACCGAGATCTCGACCCGCTCCCTGGCCCAGGCACTGCAGAAGCGGCGGTCCGTCACCACCTCGCGCCCCAGCCCCGCGCTGTTCGCCGAGACCTACCGCAAGGTCGCCGCGTCCGGGGCGACGGAGATCGTCTCGCTGCATCTGTCCGCGGAGCTGTCGGGCACCTACGACGCCGCTGTGCTCGCGGCGCGCGAGGCACCGGTGCCGGTCCGGGTCGTGGACACCGGGACCGTCGCGATGGCGCTCGGCTTCTGCGCCCTGGCCGCAGCCGAGACGGCCGACGGCGGAGGCACGGTGGACGACGCGGTCACGGCCGCCGAGAAGCGGGCCGCCGGCACCTCCGCCTACTTCTACGTCGACACCCTCGACTATCTGCGCCGCGGCGGCCGAATCGGCACCGCGCAGGCCCTGCTCGGTTCCGCCCTCGCCGTCAAGCCCCTGCTGCAACTCCAGGACGGCCGGATCGAACTGCTGGAGAAGGTGCGCACGGCCTCCAAGGCGATCGGCCGCCTGGAGGAGATCGTGGCCGAGCGGGCGAGCGGAGCAGGCATCGACCTCGCCGTCCACCACCTCGCCGCCCCCGACCGGGCGGCGGCCCTCGCCGACCGGCTGCGGGCCCGGGTACCGGGACTCGCCGACCTGCACGTGAGCGAGGTCGGCGCGGTCATCGGCGCGCACACCGGACCCGGGCTGCTGGGGGTCGTGGTCTCTCCGCGCTGAGACGCCTACGGACCCGAGGCGACGGGGCCGGAGGGCCGGCGGGGCGGCTCGGTCGTCGACGGAGTGGTCGGGGACGGCCCAGCCGTCGACGGAGCCGGGGGGCAGCGCAAGGGATCACTCGCACGGGTGACGGAGTTGTCCACAACCGGTGAGTAGTCCCCGGGAATCGAGCAAGATCATCGCGGGACGGCCGGGCTGCCCGATGCTGACGGCATGGCACTTCGATCACGTTCACGCTCAACGTCCGCTACGGCTTCCGCCACCAGCGGCCCCGGCCGCGTCCCCGGCTCGGACGGCAGGACCCGCGAGCGCCGTCACCCGCACCGTGGCCACGCTCCCGCACGGCACGCCCTGCGTCAGCGGCAGGCCCCGGCCGAGGATCTGCGCCGGCGAGCGGAAGTCCTCTTCGCGGGCTCCACGGCGCCGGCCGGGGAGTCGGGCAGCGGACCGCCTCGGTCCCCTGGGCCGGGCACGACCGGCGCGGTGCGCACCGGGGAGGCGGCCGGCGAGGCCGGTGCGGGGGCGGTGGCCGGCACGTCCGACAGGTTGTACGCCCCCGACGCAGCCGACGCGCCCGATGCCCCCGACGCGGCCGGCACTCCCGACAGGGCCGACGCGGCGCGGACCTGGCAGGACCGGACGCCGCGGCAGCGGACGTGGCGGGACCGGACGCCGCACGACCGGCCCGCGGGGGAGCGGACGCCGCACGACCGGGCCCCGGGGGAGCGGACGCCGGGGGAGTGGACGTGGCGGGAGCGGGCCGGTCTCGCGCTGCGGGAGCGGACGCCCCTGTGGCTGCAGACGCGGTGCGCGCTCGAGCGCAGGAACGTGATCGCCCTGACGGTGGTGCTCGTGGCCCTCGCCGCCCTGGCCGTACAGCACTTCTGGACCGGCCGCACCCAGTCCGTCGCGGCCCCCGGAGTGGTGCGTGCCGCGGCACCGCGCCCCGGCCCGGACGAGAGTGGGAGCGCCCGCGCCGGCTCCCCGGTCTCCGCACCGGCCGCCGCGCCTTCGCCCGGGGCGCCGCAGATCGTGGTGGACGTCAGCGGCAAGGTCCGCCACCCCGGGATCCACCGCCTCCCGGCGGGTGCGCGGGTGGCCGACGCGATCCGGGCGGCGGGCGGGGCACGGCCGGGCACCGACCTCGCCGGTCTCAACCGGGCCAGGTTCCTCGTGGACGGCGAACAGGTGGTCGTGGGCGGACCCGCACCCGCGACAGGACCGGCCGGGACAGGACCGGCCGCGCCGGGAGGCGTGGCCGGCGGCGGATCCGGCGCGGGCGCGGCAGGGGCACCGGCGGCCCCCGTCTCACTCAACACCGCCACCGCCGACCAGTTGGAGACGCTGCCCGGCGTCGGCCCGGTACTGGCCCGGCACATCATCGACTACCGCACGCAGCACGGAGGGTTCCGTTCGGTGCGAGAACTGCGGCAGGTCAGCGGTATCGGCGACCGCCGCTTCGCCGACCTGCGCAACCTGGTGCGGGAATGAGCGCGGACAGGAAGGCGCCGGCCGGAGCCCCGTCCGGGCCTCCCCCCACCGTCCCCGCCGACCGCGCTCGCCCACCGGTCCACGCCGACTCCGGCAACCGGCTCGGAGCCGCTCACCCCCGGCAGGAGGGACCGGCCGACCTCCGGCTCGTGCCACCCGCGCTCGCGGCCTGGGCGACGGCGGCCCTGACGCTGGACGTCTCCGCGCGATGGGTGACGGCTTTCGTGATCGTCTCTCTCGCGACGACCGCCGTCCTCGTCCTCACCCGGCGGCACGGGCACCGGCACCCGCCGGGCCGGGCACGGACCGGACAGCAGCCCAGGGTCGGGACGGGCCGCCTCCACGGCGCCGCGCCGGCCTGGGTGCGCACCTCCGTCTCGGCCGCGCTGCTCGCCGCCGCGGCGGCCGCCGCCTCGGCGGGACTGCACGGCGCGGACCTGCGGCGCGGCCCGGTCCCCGGGCTGGCACGGCAGTACGCGACGGTCACCGCGGAGGTGGAGCTGACCTCCGACCCGCGGCTCACCCGGCCCCGGGTCAGCGGCGACCACATGGCCCCGGTCTCCGTGCTGGCCGACGCCGAGGTGCGACGTGTGCGGGGGCCGGACGGAGCGACGGCGAGGACCCGCGCCCCGGTGCTGGTCCTCGTGGACGCCGGCGCGCGGGGAGGCGCCGGCCCGGGTGCGTCCGCAGCCGGGGGCCGGGGCTCGCCCTGGCTGGGGCTGCTGCCGTCCACGCGGCTGCGGGTGACGGCACGGCTGGCGCCCCCGCTGACGGGCGGCGACCGGATCGCCGCGGTGCTGAGGGTCCGCGACGGCACGGCGCCCGAGGTGATCGGGGGCCCGTCCGGCCCGCAGCGCCTGGCGGGACGGCTGCGGGCAGGGCTGCGCGCGGCGACCGACGGACTCCCGGCGGACGCGCGGGCCCTGCTGCCGGGACTGGTCGTCGGGGACACCTCGCGGATCGGCCCCGAACTGGACGAGGCGTTCAAGGACACCGACCTCGCCCACGTCCTGGCCGTCTCGGGGGCCAATCTCACGATCCTCCTCGCTCTGCTCATCGGGCCGCCCGGCCTGGCCCAGCACGCCGAGCGCCGGGGCCTCGCGCCCGGACTCGGCCTGCCGCTGCGGGTCACCGCGCTGCTGGGTGCGGCGCTCACCCTCGGGTTCGTCGTCGTGTGCAGGCCCGACCCGAGCGTGCTGCGGGCCGCGGCCTGCGGGGCCGTGGTGCTGCTCGCCCTGGCCACCGGACGGCGCAGATCGCTGATCCCCGCCCTGGCCACGGCCGTTCTGCTGCTGGTGCTCTACGACCCGTGGCTGGCCCGCAGTTACGGCTTCCTGCTCTCGGTCCTGGCGACCGGCGCCCTGCTCACGCTGGCGCCCCGCTGGAGCACGGCGCTGCACCGGCGCGGGGTGCCCGCCCGCCTGGCCGAGGCACTCGCCGCGGCGGCCGCGGCGCAAGTGCTGTGCGCGCCGGTCGTCGCCGTGCTGTCGGCCCGGGTGAGCCTGGTGGCGGTGCCGTGCAATCTGCTGGCGGAGATCGCGGTCGCCCCCGCCACGGTGCTGGGCTTCGCGGCGCTGGCGTGCGCCCCGGTGGCGATGGCACCGGCCAAGGCGCTCGCCTGGTGCGCGAGCTGGCCCACCAGGTGGATCGCGGGCGTCGCCCGCACCGGTGCCGGGCTGCCCGGCGGGGGAGTGGACTGGCCGGGCAGCTGGACCGGAGCGCTGCTGCTGGGGCTGATCACGGCGGGGACCGTGCTGCTGGCCCGGCGGCTGCCGGGGCGTCCGTGGCTGTGCGGCGTCTGCGGGGTGCTGCTCCTGCTGGCGGTGGTGCGGCCGCCGTCGCTGACCCGGGTGCTCACCGGCTGGCCGCCGCCGGGGTGGCGGTTCGCGATGTGCGACGTGGGGCAGGGCGACGCGACGGTGCTGGCGGCGGGGCCGGGAGCCGGTGTGGTGGTGGACGCCGGACCCGATCCCCGACGCGTGGACCGCTGCCTGCGCGCCCTCGGGATCACCCGCATCCCGCTGGTCGTCCTGACCCACTTCCACGCCGACCACGTGACCGGTCTGCCCGGTGTCCTGCGGGGGCGCTCGGTGGGCGCGATCGAGACCACCGGGTACGAAGAGCCCGCCGAACAGGCCGGGTTCGTACGGAAGGAGGCGGCGCGGCGGGGCATCCCGCTCACCCGCGCCGTCGCGGGGGAGGAGCGGCGCACGGGGGACCTGTCCTGGCGGGTCCTGTGGCCGTCGGACCGCCCCTCGGTCCGGCCCGACGGCCCCAACGACGCCAGCGTCACCCTGCTCGTCCGCTCCGGCGGCCTGCGGCTGCTGTTGCTGGGCGACCTGGAACCCCTCGCCCAGCAGGAGTTGGCGCGTTCCCCGGAGGCGGCAGGGCTGACCCGGGTGGACGTCCTCAAAGTCGCTCACCACGGATCGGCGTACCAGGACCCCGACCTGATACGGCTGGTGTCCCCGAGGCTGGCCCTGATCTCGTGTGGCACGGACAACATGTACGGCCACCCGGCCCCCCGCACGGTGGCGGCCCTGCGGGCGGAGGGAGCGACGGTCCTGCGAACGGACCAGGACGGCACACTGGCCGTCACCGGCGAGGGCACGGCGCTGCGCGTGGCCCGGGAGTGAGGACGGGGCTGCCGCGCGGGCCGGACGTACCTCTGCGAGACGGCGTCTGGGGGAGCATCTCCTGGCTCACGCGGGCCGGCAGCCGTCGCGGCTCCGAGTGGCGCATCGCCCGGGACAGCCGACGCCGCCTGGGGTGCTCGGACAGGTGGGCGACGCGGCTGGCTGGTGGCTGGCCGTTGATGCCGATGCCGATGCCGATGCCGATGCCGGTGCCGGTGCCGGTGCCGGTGCCGGGCTGATGCGCGCCGGCGCTGCCGAGCGCGGCCAAGGATGAGGGGGTGTAGTCAGTTCTGAGGCTGTGGGGGGACTGTGCGAAATCACGCCGGGAGCGGTGAATTCGGGCCACACGGTGCCACTCGTGCGAGTCGCGGCACATGGGACGGTTTCCCATGATGTGATCCCGTGTTGCCTCGAAAGCCCCATCGGTGATCGAATGCTTTTTTGGTAACAGCTGTTTTCACATCGTGCAGAAGGTGTCGTAGATGATCGGCCGGTTGCTGGGAAGCCGAACGAAGCGGGCGCAACGGACGAGTCTCCTGGCGGCGGTGTGGACCCCACCGAACGCGGGAGCGTTGAGCTGCCGGGTGCTCGACCCCGTCAACCAGCCGGTGCCGCAGGCGGAGTTCACGGTGATCGACACCGCGGGGCGCAAGGTGGTCAGCGGCGGGACGGATCCGTTCGGGTCGTTCGTGGCGGCGGTGCCCGCGGGGGAGTACCGGCTCGCGGTGTCCGCCGAGGGGTACGCGCCCTACCGGGCCGCGGCGACGGTCGCGGAGGACTCGCTCACCTCGCTGGGCGATGTGACGCTCCAGGTCGCGCAGCCGCCGGCGCTGCCCGCGCCCGGCGACTGGGAGATCGAGCCCACGCATTCCGCGATCGGTTTCACCGCCCGGCACATCGGGCTGGCCCGCATCCGCGGCCGGTTCAACTCGTTCGCCGGGGTGGTGCGGGTCGCCGAGGATGCCGAGCGCTCGGCGATGCACGTGGTGATCGACGCGGCGTCCATCGACACCAACGTCAAGATGCGCGACGACCACCTGCGCTCGGGGGACTTCCTGGACGTGGCGCGGTTCCCGACCCTGGAGTTCTACAGCGACCGGTTCGCGCACCGCGGCGGCAACAAATGGGCCGTCACCGGAGCACTGTCGCTGCACGGCGTGACCCGTACGGTCACCCTGGACACGGAGTACCTCGGCCTCGGCAACGGCATGGAGGGCGAGGTCCGGGCCGCCTGCCGCGCCACCACCGAACTGCACCGTGACGACTTCACGGTGAGCTGGCAGACGATGCTGGCGCGCGGTATCGCCGTGGTGGGCCCGACCATCAAGGTCGAACTCGACATACAGGTCGTGCCCAAGGGCTGAGCGGCCGGCCCGCCGTCGCTGACGGGACGCATCCGCGGTGACCGACAATGGCGTGCGTGAGTGACGTGAGACATGTCCTGGTGCTGCCCGACCGCGATGCGGCGGAGGAGGCCGCGGAGGCGCTCGGGGAACGGTTCGGGCTCCGGGAGGAGCCGCAGTTGGTACGGGACGCGCTGGCGGGCGAGGACGACGCCGAGGACGCCCAGTGGCTCGTCGTCCTGCGCGACGAGGAGGACCGGCTCGACCCGGCGGAGCTGGACGCGTTCGCGGGGGAGTGGGACGGCTGGCGCGAGGAGCCGTAGCGAGGGAGAGCGGTAGCGGCGAGTCGTCGTGGTGGTGATGAGGCGCGGCGTCGTGGCGGCGGGGCGTCGCAGTGACGAGGAGTCGTGGGGGCGGGGCGTCGTGGTGGCGAGGAGTCGTGGGGGCGGGGCGTCGTGGTGGCGAGGAGTCGTGGGGGCGGGGCGCCGTCGCAGCCGGGGGCGAGCCGTGAGCCCTGATCCGCCTCGATGCCCCTGATCCGCCCCGCTGCCCCTGATGCGCCCCGCTGCCGGAGCGTGGGCGGTCGCGGGGCGGGTGCGTTGTCAGTGCGCCGTGCGATGCTTGTCGCGATGGCCAGGAAGACTGCGAACGACGACCCTCTCGCCCCGGTGACACTCGCCGTGGGCCAGGAGGACCTGCTGCTCGACCGCGCCGTGCGGGAGGTGGTGGCCGCCGCGCGGGCCGCCGACGCCGACACGGACGTGCGGGACCTGACCCCGGACCAGTTGCAGCCCGGCACGCTCGCCGAGCTGACCAGCCCCTCGCTCTTCGCGGAGCGCAAGGTCGTGGTCGTCCGCAGCGCGCAGGACCTGTCGGCCGACACGGTCAAGGACGTGAAGGCGTACCTGGCCTCGCCCGCCGAGGAGATCACTCTCGTGCTGCTGCACGCGGGCGGTGCCAAGGGCAAGGGCCTGCTGGACGCGGCCCGCAAGGCGGGCGCGCGGGAGGTGGCCTGCCCGAAGATGACCAAACCGGCCGACCGGCTGGCCTTCGTGCGGGGCGAGTTCCGCGGGCTGGGACGCTCGGCGACGCCCGAGGCGTGCCAGGCACTGGTCGACGCGATCGGCAGTGATCTGCGGGAGCTGGCGTCGGCGGTGTCCCAGCTCGTCGCGGACGTGGAGGGCACGATCGACGAGGCCGTCGTCGCCCGCTACTACACGGGCCGGGCGGAGGCCTCCAGCTTCACCGTCGCCGACCGGGCCGTCGAGGGCCGCGCGGCGGAGGCCCTGGAGGCGCTGCGGTGGTCGCTCGCGACCGGCGTGGCTCCGGTGCTGATCACCAGCGCGCTGGCCCAGGGCGTGCGGGCCATCGGCAAGCTGTCCTCGGCGCGCGGCGGGCGCCCCGCCGACCTGGCGCGGGAGCTGGGCATGCCGCCGTGGAAGATCGACCGCGTCCGCCAGCAGATGCGCGGCTGGACCCCGGACGGAGTGGCGGTGGCCCTGCGCGCGGTGGCCGAGGCGGACGCCGGCGTGAAGGGCGGCGGCGACGACCCGGAGTACGCCCTGGAGAAGGCCGTGGTCACCATCGCCCGCGCGGCCCGCTCACGAGGACGCGGCTGACCCCCTCCCGCCCGGCCGGCACGGAACCTCCCTCGCAGACGGTGCGGCTGCCTTCCCGGATGACCTTCGGCGCCCAACCCCCGCCTGGCGGAGGGCGCCGGGCCTCCCTGAACGGCCTCGGCACCCAAACCTCCCTCGCGGAAAGGCGCCGTCGCCCTCCCCCGGACGGCCCCGGCACCGGTCCCGCACCGAACCCCCCTCGCGGAAGCACCGTCGCCCTTCCTCGGACGGCTTCGACTCCGGCCTTCCCCCCCCGGCAGACGGTGCTGGCGCCCCCCGGCGGACGGCCTCAGCACCGGCCTCCCTCGCAGAGCCGGCGCCCTCCCCGGACGGCCTCGGCACCCAAACCTCCCTCGCGGAAAGCGCCGTCTCCCCTCCCGCGAACGGCATCGCCACCGGCCCCCGCGCGGAAGGCGCCCTCCCCTCCCGCGAACGGCATCGCCACCGGCCCCCGCGCGGAAGGCCCCCCTCCTCCGAACGGCATCGCCACCGGCCCCCCTAGGGCGTATATCGAGTCGTGATCAGTTTGTCGGATCCGCCCTCGCTCCGAGGGCGGATCCGGTAGTCCAGTGCACATGACGCGTGAGCAACTGACGGACGAGGAGTGGGGGTTCGTCGAGCCGTATCTGCCGGTCGGTGAGTACGGCCCGTATCCCGAGCGGCTGCGGCAGCAGTTCGAGGGCGTGATCTGGAAGTTCCGCTCGGGAGCGCAGTGGCGGGAGATGCCGGGCCGGTTCGGTGCCTGGTCCACCGTGCACAACCGGTTCCGGCAGTGGCGGGACGCCGGGGTCTTCGAAGCGCTGCTGGAGCAGGCGATCGCCGAGGCGGCCGAGCGGGGCGGGGTGGACCTGTCGCTGGTCAGCGTGGACTCCACGACGGTCCGGGCCCACCACGACGCGGCCGGGATGCGCCTGGAGGAGGGCGTCCTGGACGCGTTGGAGAAAGCCGCCGTCGAGGCGGAGGCGGCCCGGCAAAAGGGGGCGGCGCGGAGGAACAAGACGGACAGGGCGACGTCTGCGATCCCGGCCAGGGCGAACGGCGACGCGTTCGGCGACGGCGCAAGCTGCGTTTGAGAGCCGCTCTGCTCGGGCGCTCGCGAGGCGGACAGACCAGCAAGATCCACCTGGCTGCCGACCGCCGCTGCCGGCCCCTGGCCCTGATCCTGACCGCCGGCCAGGCCGCGGACAGCCCTCAGTTCATCCCCTTGCTCGCCAAAGTGCGCGTCCGCGGGCCCGTCGGGCGCCCCCGCACCCGACCGGACGCAGTCGCCGCAGACAAGGCGTACTCCTCTCACGGCAACCGCGCTCACCTGCACAAACGCGGGATCAAGGCAGTCATCCCGGAGAAGAAGGACCAGGCCGCCAACCGGAAGAAGAAGGGCCGGCACGGCGGCCGACCCGTCACCCACGACGCCGAGCTCTACAAAGAGCGCAACACCGTCGAGCGCCTGATCAACAAGCTCAAGGCATGGCGCGGGATCGCCACCCGCTACGACAAGACCCCCGAGAGCTACCTCGCCGGACTCCACCTCCGCGCCTCCATGATCTGGATCAAGGACCTCACCCGAACCACTCAGTGATCACAACTCGATACACGCCCTAGCGGAAGGCGCCCCGCCCGCCCGCGAGCGGCCTCGGCGCCGCGCCGCCGAGGAAAGGCCCCTCATCCTCCCCTCGCCCCGGCACCAGCCATCCGCCCGACGGCGTCGCCCCCACCCGATCCACCCCGCCCCGCCCCGACGCCCTCGCCCCAGCCGAAAGCCGAAGGCCCCGGCGGCCGTCCCTGGGGAAGGGAGGGCCGTCGGGGCCTTCGGATGACGCTCGTGGACCCATGCCCGCGTGGCGAACGCAGGCCGCGCACGGGTCCGGGGGGCCGGGCGGGAGCGGATGAGAGAGGGCCCGCTCGGGTCCGTCCGGCGACAAGTCAGGGACTCAGCCCTGGAGGGACGCGACCTTCGAAGCAAGCGCCGACTTCTTGTTGGCGGCCTGGTTCTTGTGGATGACGCCCTTGGAGACGGCCTTGTCGAGCTGACGCGCGGCAGCGCGCTGGTACTCGGTGGCCTTCTCGACGTCACCCGCGGCAGCGGCCTCGCGGGCCTTGCGGATCGCCGTCTTCAGGGAGGACTTGACCGCCTTGTTGCGCAGCCGAGCCTTCTCGTTGGTCTTGATCCGCTTGATCTGGGACTTGATGTTCGCCACGAATGAGCCTTCTCTTTCGAAAATTTTCCGATGTGCCTCGCGCTGAGAGGGCATGAGACACAGCCCCCCACGTTACCAGCGGCCCGTTCCAGGGCCCAAACCGGTCGCGGCGCACCGGTCCCGGCCGGACATGGGACCATGGAAAGACTACGTATCGATCCGACCCGAGACCGCAGACGGACAAGCACACGTATGCGGACGCCTCAAGAATCAGGACCCTGCGTGCCCGCGACCCCCAGCCATGTGCCCGAGCCGAGCCGTACCGACCCGGCGCTGATCCGCAATTTCTGCATCATCGCGCACATCGACCACGGCAAGTCCACTCTCGCCGACCGGATGCTGCAGCTGACCGGTGTGGTCGAGCAGCGGCAGATGCGCGCCCAGTACCTCGACCGCATGGACATCGAGCGCGAGCGCGGCATCACGATCAAGTCCCAGGCGGTGCGGCTGCCGTGGGCCCCGACCCACGAGCCCGGCAACACGCACATCCTCAACATGATCGACACGCCGGGGCACGTCGACTTCACCTACGAGGTGTCCCGCTCGCTCGCCGCCTGCGAGGGGACGATCCTCCTGGTGGACGCGGCCCAGGGCATCGAGGCGCAGACCCTCGCCAACCTCTACCTGGCGATGGAGAACGACCTCACGATCATCCCGGTCCTCAACAAGATCGACCTGCCGGCCGCGCAGCCGGAGAAGTTCGCCGAGGAGCTGGCGAACCTGGTCGGCTGCGACCCCGACGACGTGCTGAAGGTCTCCGCCAAGACCGGTCTCGGCGTCGAGGCGCTGCTGGACAAGGTGGTCGACCAGATCCCGGCCCCGGTCGGTGTCAAGGACGCCCCCGCCCGCGCGATGATCTTCGACTCGGTCTACGACTCCTACCGCGGTGTGGTGACGTACGTCCGTGTGATCGACGGCCAGCTCAACAAGCGCGAGCGGATCCGGATGATGTCCACCGGCGCCACGCACGAGCTGCTGGAGATCGGCACCAACTCCCCGGAGATGCTGCCGGCCGACGGCCTGGGCGTCGGCGAGGTCGGCTACCTGATCACCGGTGTGAAGGACGTCCGCCAGTCCAAGGTCGGTGACACCGTCACCAGCCAGCACAAGGGCGCCACCGAGGCGCTCGGCGGGTACAAGGACCCCCGGCCCATGGTCTTCTCCGGGCTGTACCCGCTGGACGGCTCCGACTACCCGGAGCTGCGCGAGGCGCTGGACAAGCTCCAGCTCAACGACGCCGCGCTCGTCTACGAGCCGGAGACCTCCGCCGCGCTCGGCTTCGGCTTCCGCGTCGGCTTCCTCGGCCTGCTCCACCTGGACGTGATCCGGGAGCGGCTGGAGCGCGAGTTCGGCCTCGACCTGATCGCCACCGCCCCCAACGTGGTCTACCGCGTGATCATGGAGGACGGCAGCGAGATCACCGTCACCAACCCGAGCGAGTTCCCCGAGGGGAAGATCGCGGAGGTGTACGAGCCGGTCGTGCGGGCCACCATCCTCGCGCCCACCGAGTTCATCGGCGCGATCATGGAGCTGTGCCAGACCCGGCGCGGCACCCTGCTCGGCATGGACTACCTGTCCGAGGACCGCGTCGAGATCCGCTACACCCTGCCGCTCGCGGAGATCGTCTTCGACTTCTTCGACCAGCTGAAGTCCAAGACCCGCGGGTACGCCTCCCTGGACTACGAGCCCACGGGCGAGCAGTCCTCGAGCCTCGTCAAGGTCGACATCCTGCTGCACGGCGACAAGGTGGACGCCTTCTCGGCGATCACCCACCGGGACCAGGCGTACGCGTACGGCGTGCGGCTCGTCGCCAAGCTCAAGGAGCTGATCCCGCGGCAGAACTTCGAGGTCCCCGTGCAGGCGGCCGTCGGGTCGCGCGTCATCGCCCGCGAGACCATCCGCGCCATCCGCAAGGACGTCCTCGCCAAGTGCTACGGCGGTGACATCTCTCGCAAGCGGAAGCTGCTGGAGAAGCAGAAGGAGGGCAAGAAGCGCATGAAGATGGTGGGTTCCGTGGAGGTTCCGCAGGAGGCCTTCATCGCGGTGCTCTCCAGCGATGACAGCGCGGCGCCGGCCAAGGGCAAGAAGTAACCGGCGCCGCCGCGGGTCGGGTGTCCGGCGCGCCGGTGAACCGGGTGAAAAGGGGCCCGTCGCACGAAAGTGCGGCGGGCCCCTGCGCACGCGCGTGGTAGCGCTCTGTGGGAAGTCTCAGGCCACAGCCCCTTACGCGGTGGCCGGTCGCCCTTTACCCTGATGCCTGCTCGCTAGTTACTCGCGAGTTAAACAACGCCGAACCACCACCCGTGAGTCAACCCAGCCGCACCTGAGCCAGCCGCCGCACTGCCGCGGGCCCCGGAGGATGTCGTGAGCGACGCACAGACCCTGATCGAGAACCGTCCGCCGTCCGTGGCGGCCCTCTTCCTGGAGCGTGTGGCGGCCACACCGGACGCCGAGGCCTACCGCTACCCCGTACCGCCGTCCTCCGGAGAGGGCCCGGACGAGTGGCGTTCGCTGAGCTGGGAGCAGGCCGCCGAGCGGGTGTACGCCATCGCCGCCGGGCTCATCGACCTGGGGGTGCGCCCCGAGGAGCGCGTCGCGCTCGCCTCCTCCACGCGCGTGGAGTGGGTGCTGGCCGACCTCGGCATCATGTGCGCCGGCGCGGCCACCACCACGGTCTACCCGCAGACCAACGCCGACGAGTCGGCGTTCATCCTGTCCGACTCCGAGAGCAGAGTGCTCGTCGCGGAGAACGCCGCACAGCTGGCCAAGGCCGTCGAACGGCGCGCCGAACTGCCCGAGCTGCACCACGTCGTCGTGATCGACCCGGCGGGCGTGGAGAAGGGCGAGGACGACTGGGTCCTCACCCTCGCCGAACTGGAGCGGCGCGGCGCCGCCTACCTGGAGGAGCACCCGGAGCTGATCAAGGAGCGGGTCGGCGCGATCACCAAGGACCAGCTCGCCACCCTCATCTACACCTCCGGCACCACCGGCCGTCCCAAGGGCGTCCGCCTCCCGCACGACAACTGGTCGTACATGGCGAAGGCGATCGCCTCCACCGGCCTGCTCGGCCCCGACGACGTGCAGTACCTGTGGCTGCCGCTCGCGCACGTCTTCGGCAAGGTGCTCACCTCGGGGCAGATCGAACTGGGGCACGTCACCGCCGTCGACGGCCGCGTCGACAAGATCATCGAGAACCTGCCGGTCGTGCAGCCCACCTACATGGCCGCCGTGCCGCGCATCTTCGAGAAGGTCTACAACGGCGTCGCCGCCAAGGCCCGCGCCGGCGGCAACGCCAAGTACAAGATCTTCCAGTGGGCGGCCGAGGTCGGACGCGAGTACGCCAAGGTCACGCAGGACAACTTCCAGCGCACCGGCGTCCACTCCGCGCCCTTCGGGCTCGCCGCCCGGCACAAGGTCGCCGACACCCTCGTCTTCGCCAAGATCCGCGAGGCCTTCGGCGGCCGGCTGCGCGCCTGCATCTCGGGCAGCGCCGCCCTCGCCCCCGAGATCGGCTACTTCTTCGCGGGGGCCGGCGTCCACATCCTGGAGGGCTACGGCCTCACCGAGTCCTCCGCGGCCTCCTTCGTCAACCCCGGCGAGGCCTACCGCACGGGCACCGTCGGCAAGCCGCTGCCCGGCACGGAGGTCCGCATCGCGGAGGACGGCGAGATCCTGCTGCGCGGCCCCGGCATCATGCAGGGCTACCACAAGCTGCCCGAGAAGACCGGCGAGGTGCTGGAGTCCGACGGCTGGTTCCACACCGGCGACATCGGCGAGCTGTCCCCGGACGGCTACCTGCGCATCACCGACCGCAAGAAGGACCTGATCAAGACCTCCGGCGGCAAGTACATCGCGCCCGCCGAGGTCGAGGGCCAGTTCAAGGCGGTGTGCCCGTACGTCTCGAACATCCTGGTCCACGGCGCCGACCGCAACTTCTGCACCGCCCTCATCGCGCTCGACGAGGCCGCGATCCTGGAGTGGGCCGGGGAGAACGGTCTGGGGGGCAGGCCGTATGCCGAGGTCGTCGCCGCCCCGCGGACCGTCGAGCTGATCGACGGCTACGTCAAGCAGCTCAACGAGGGCCTGCAGCGCTGGCAGACGATCAAGAAGTTCCGTCTCCTCCCGCGCGACCTCGACGTCGAGCACGGCGAGATCACGCCGTCGCTGAAGCTGAAGCGGCCGGTGGTGGAGCGCGCGTACAAGCACCTGATCGACGACATGTACGCCGGGGCGCGGGAGGCGTGAGGGCGTAGCTCCTGCGTAGCACAGTTCTCGCCCCTGGCGGTCGAGTTCGGTAACTCCGTGCTCATGGACGCGGCCGTTCTGTCACCCTGTCGGCAACGAACGACCTATCGTCCGATTGCTCGGGGAGCTGTAGATGGGGGCCATTCCGACGCAGCGGGAGACGGGTTCCCGCGCCGGTGAGCCGGCCGCGCGGCAGGGTGCGGAGGCGGGCGGCGAGGTGCGCGCCACGCTGCCCGGCAGCCCGCTGGCGCCGGGCACCGCCCGTGCGCTGGTCCGCGCGGCGTTCCAGCAATGGCGCGACCTCGGCCTCGGCGTCGCGGACCGGCTCGCCGACGAGGTGCTGGTCGTGGTCAGCGAACTGGTCACCAACGTCGTCGTCCACGCGGGCACGGACACCGAGCTGACCTGCCGGATGGAGACGGACACCGGCGCGTGCGTCGTCGAGGTGACCGACCGGCACCCCTCGCGCGCCCCGCGCGAGCACGGGCAAGGTCACGGCTCCGGCCAGGAGACGCCCTGCGAGACCGCCGAGTACGGCCGCGGCCTGCGGCTGGTCGCCGCGCTCGCCCAGGAGTGGGGCATCACCTACCGGGCCGGGGCCAAGACCGTGTGGGCGCGGCTGTCCGCCGACGCCGGGAAGGACGCGGGCGACGAGGGGAACGCCGAGGCCGCCGGGCAGGACGCCGCGCCCTGGCTCGGCGTCGCCGAGATCCTCGCCCCCGCACCCCAGCGCGCCGAACGCGACCGCGAATGGCTGGGCCGCGGCGCGCTGTCCTTCCTCGCGGAGGCGTCCGACCTGCTCGCCGGGCAGCTCGACGAGGACCTCGTCGCCGCGCTCACCGGCCAGCTCGTCGTCCCCCGGCTGGCCGACTGGTGCGCGGTCTGGCTGGAGGACGAGTCCACGGCACGCGGCCTGTGGAACGACGCCACCGGCGCGCCCGGCCCGCGCCTCGCCCGCGTCTGGCACGTCAGCGAGAACCACCTCGAGGAGCTGCGCCGCGCCCTGGAGAAGGACCCGCCGCGCCCGGCCGACGACGTGCTGAGTTCCGGTCCCGTGCCCTACCCGTGGCCCGGCGAGGCGCTCGGCCCGCACGCCGCGGACGGAGCCGCGCTCGCCTACCGGCTGATCGCGGGCGGCCGCCCGCTCGGCACGCTCGTCATCGGCCGGGCCGGGCTGCTCCGCTTCCCCGACGAGATCACCGGCCTGGTGGAGGACCTCAGCAGGCGGGTCGCGCTCGGCATCGGCGCGGCCCGGCAGTACGCCCGCCAGGCCACCATCAGCGCCGTGCTCCAGCGCGGACTGCTGCCCGGCGCGGTCGCCGAGATCCCCGGCATGCGCAGCGCCCTCGTCTACGAACCGTGCGACCAGGGCGGCCCGAGCGGCGACTTCTACGACCTCTTCCCGGCCGGCGACGGCCGCTGGTGCTTCGCCATCGGCGACGTCCAGGGCAAGGGGCCGGAGGCCGCCGTGGTCATCGGACTCGCCCGGCCGTGGCTGCGGCTGCTGGCCCGCGAGGGGTACGGCGTCGCCGACGTCCTCGACCGCCTCAACCAGCTCCTCCTCGACGACGCCACCGAGGCCGCCGACGCCGCGGCCCGCGCCCTGGTCGGCCCCGTCGCGCCCGGCGACGCCCCGCAGACCCGCTTCCTGTCCCTGCTCTACGGCGAGCTGGCCCCCTTCGAGGGCGGTGTGCGCTGCACCCTGGCCTGCGCCGGTCACCCGCTGCCGCTGGTCCTCGCCCGCGACGGCGGCGTCCGCACGGTCGCCCGCCCGCAGACGCTGCTCGGCGTCATCGAGGACGAGACGTACCTGTGCGAGAGCTTCGAGCTGGTGCCCGGCGACACCCTCCTGTGCGTCACCGACGGGGTCACCGAGCGGCGCTCCGGCTCCCGCCAGTTCGACGACGGCGACGGGCTCGCCGCCGCCCTCGCCGGCTGCGCGGGCCTCGACGCCGGCCTGATCGCCGAACGCATCCGGCAGCTCGTGCACGAGTTCGGCGAGCGCCCGCCCGAGGACGACCTGGCCCTCCTGGTGCTCCAGGCACAGTGACGACCTGGCCCTCCTCGTGCTCCGGGCACAGTGACGACCTGGCCCTCCTGGTGCTCCGGGCACAGTGACGACCCGGCCCTCCTCGTGCTCCGGGCACAGTGACGACCCGGCCCTCCTCGTGCTCCGGGCACGGCAAGGAGCGCCGTACTGGACAATGGAAGGCATGCCTTCCGCACTCCCCGACGGCGAGCCCGTCCCCGCCGACGGCGCGCTGCCCGCGTCCGCGCTCGCCGGGGCCGCCGGCCGGCCCCTCGGGTTCTACCTGCACGTGCCCTACTGCGCCACCCGCTGCGGCTACTGCGACTTCAACACCTACACCGCCACCGAGCTGCGCGGCACCGGCGGTGTGCTCGCCTCCCGCGACAACTACGCGGCGGCCCTCGTCGAGGAGGTGCGGCTGGCCCGCAAGGTCCTCGGCGACGACCCGCGCCAGGTGCGTACGGTCTTCGTCGGCGGCGGCACGCCCACGCTGCTCGCCGCCGACGACCTGGTGCGGATGCTGGCGGCGGTCCGCGACGAGTTCGGTCTGGCGCCCGACGCGGAGATCACCACCGAGGCCAACCCCGAGTCCGTCGACCCGGCCTACCTGGCGACCCTGCGGGAGGGCGGTTTCAACCGGATCTCCTTCGGCATGCAGAGCGCCCGGCAGCACGTGCTGAAGATCCTCGACCGCACCCACACCCCCGGCCGCCCCGAGGCCTGCGTCGCCGAGGCCCGCGCGGCCGGTTTCGCGCACGTCAACCTGGACCTGATCTACGGCACGCCCGGCGAGTCCGACGACGACTGGCGCGCCTCCCTGGACGCGGCCCTCGGCGCCGGCCCCGACCACGTCTCGGCCTACGCGCTGATCGTCGAGGAGGGCACCCGGCTCGCCCGCCGGATCCGCCGCGGCGAGGTCCCCATGACCGACGACGACGTGCACGCCGACCGGTACCTGATCGCCGAGGAGACGCTGTCCGCAGCGGGCTTCGACTGGTACGAGGTGTCCAACTGGGCCACCTCCGAGGCGGGCCGCTGCCTGCACAACGAGCTGTACTGGCGCGGCGCCGACTGGTGGGGCGCGGGCCCCGGCGCGCACAGCCACGTCGGCGGCGTGCGCTGGTGGAACGTCAAGCACCCCGGCGCGTACGCCGCCGCCCTGGCCCAGGGCCGCTCCCCGGGTGCCGGGCGCGAACTCCTCACCGAGGAGGACCGCCGGGTGGAGCGGATCCTGCTGGAGCTGCGGCTCAAGGAGGGCGCGCCGCTCTCCCTGCTGCGGCCGGAGGGCCTGGCCGCCTCCCGGCGCGCCCTGTCCGACGGGCTCCTGGAGCAGGGCCCGTACGCCGCCGGCCGCGCCGTGCTCACCCTGCGCGGGCGGCTCCTGGCGGACGCGGTGGTGCGGGACCTGGTGGACTGAGGCGCGCCCGGCCGCGGGAGCTACGCGGGTTCCGTCACGAAGTCGATCAGCTGCTCGACCCGGCCCAGCAGCTCCGGCTCCAGATCCTTGTAGGACCGCACCCGCGCGAGGATCTGCTGCCAGGCGGCGCCCGTGTTCTCCGGCCAGCCCAGCGCGCGGCAGACGCCCTTCTTCCAGTCCTGGCCGTGCGGGATCCGGGGCCAGGACCCGATGCCGAGGGAGGCCGGCTTCACGGCCTCCCAGACGTCGATGTACGGATGGCCGACGACCAGGGCGTGCTCGCTGGTCACCGACTCGGCGATGCGCCACTCCTTGCTGCCCGGGACGAGGTGGTCGACGAGGACGCCGAGGCGGGCGTCCGGGCCGGGCGCGAACTCGGCGACGATCGAGGGGAGGTCGTCGACGCCCTCCAGGTACTCCACGACGACGCCCTCGATGCGCAGGTCGTCGCCCCACACCTTCTCGACCAGCTCGGCGTCGTGCCGGCCCTCCACGTAGATGCGGCCGGCGCGGGCCACGCGCGCGCGTGCGCCGGGCACGGCGACCGAACCGGAGGCCGTGCGGGTGGGCCGTACCGGACCGGCGGCGGGCCTCACCAGCGTCACCGGCCGCCCCTCCAGCAGGAAGCCCCGCGGCTGGAGCGGGAAGGCGCGGTGCTTGCCGAACCGGTCCTCCAGGGTCACCGTGCCCGCCTCGCAGCGGATGACCGCCCCGCAGAATCCGGTCACCGGTTCCTCGACGACCAGGCCCGGCTCGGCCGCGACCTCCAACGCCGGCTGGGACTTCTTCTTCCAGGGCGGGGTCAGGTCGGCGGAGTACTGGCGCATTCGAGTGACGATAGGGAGATCCGGGGCGGTGATCAGCGCGACACGCCGAAGCGCTCGGCCAGCGCGTCCCGCTGGGCCCGGACGAAGGCCGCGTCGACCGCGGCGCCGTGCCCGGGGACGTACAGCGCGTCCTCGCCGCCCAGCTCCAGCAGCCGGTCCAGAGCGGCCGGCCACCGCTCGACCACGGCGTCCGGGCCCGCCTGCGGTTCGCCGGACTCCTCGACCAGGTCACCGCAGAAGACCACCGGCCCCCGGCCCGGCCCCTCGCCGGGCACCACCACGGCGAGGTCGTGCGCGGTGTGCCCCGGGCCCACGTTCGCCAGCAGCACCTCCCGGCCGCCGCCCAGCGGGACGGTCAGCCGGTCGCGGACCTCGCGGCCGGGCCGTACCAGGGCCGCGGCCGCCTCCTCGGCTGCCCGCGCGTCCAGCCCCTGGCGCACCGCGTCCGCGCGCAGCTCCGCGCGCTCGCGCGCGTCGCCGAGCACCGCGCCCGCCCCCTCGGCGGCGAAGACCTCGGCCGCCTCCTCGAAGGCCGCCGCCCCGAAGACGTGGTCGAAGTGCGGGTGCGTGAGCGCGAGAAGAGTCACACGGCCGCCCGTGATCTCGCGCGCCCGCGCACGCAACCGCGCGCCCTCCGCGACGGACGCCCCCGGGTCCACCCACAGCGCGGCACCGGCCCCGACGACCAGTGCGGCCGTGCAGTCCCACACCGGCAGCCGCACCCGGCCCACGCCCTCGGCCAGCCGCTCCCACCCCAGGTCTTCCCAAGTCACCGTCATACCTGGACGCTAGCGTTGCGCGGACCAGTCTTGCCCCCGGTGTACCCGACGGCCGTACACTGGGCCGGGGGATGCTGGCACTCGTATGCGCCGAGTGCCAGGCGGGAACCGAGTGACGACTCTGGAGGTGTGCGCGATGCTCAGCGAGCGAAGGCTGCAGGTGCTGCGTGCCATCGTCCAGGACTACGTCGGCACCGAGGAGCCGGTGGGGTCCAAGGCGCTCACCGAGCGGCACAACCTCGGCGTCTCACCGGCCACCGTCCGCAACGACATGGCCGCCCTGGAGGACGAGGGCTTCATCGCCCAGCCGCACACCAGCGCCGGCCGCATCCCCACCGACAAGGGGTACCGCCTCTTCGTCGACAAGCTCGCCGGGGTCAAGCCGATGACCGCGCCCGAGCGGCGCGCCATCCAGAACTTCCTCGACGGCGCGGTCGACCTCGACGACGTGGTGGCCCGCACGGTGCGGCTGCTGGCGCAGCTGACCCGGCAGGTGGCCGTGGTGCAGTACCCCTCGCTGACCCGTTCGACCGTCCGGCACGTGGAACTGCTCTCGCTCGCGCCCGCGCGGGTGATGCTCGTGCTGATCACGGACACCGGGCGGGTCGAGCAGCGGATGATCGACTGCCCGGCGCCGTTCGGCGAGACGTCCCTGGCGGACCTGCGGGCGCGGCTGAACAGCCGGGTCGCGGGCCGCCGCTTCACGGACGTGCCGCACCTGGTGGAGGACCTCGCCGACGGCTTCGACGTGGAGGACCGGGGGACGGTCGCCACCGTGCTCTCCGCCCTCCTGGAGACCCTCGTCGAGGAGAACGAGGAGCGGCTGATGATCGGCGGCACCGCCAATCTGACCCGCTTCCCCCACGACTTCCCCCTCACCATCCGGCCCGTTCTGGAGGCGCTGGAGGAGCAGGTCGTCCTGCTGAAGCTGCTCGGTGAGACACAGGATCCGGGCATGACCGTGCGCATCGGTCACGAGAACGCCTACGAAGGACTCAACTCCACGTCCATCGTGTCGGTGGGCTACGGTTCGGGCGGCGAGGCAGTCGCCAAGCTCGGCGTGGTCGGACCGACCCGCATGGACTACCCGGGAACGATGGGAGCGGTACGCGCAGTGGCACGGTACGTCGGACAGATCCTGGCGGAGTCGTAAGTGGCCACGGACTACTACGCCGTCCTCGGCGTGCGCCGCGACGCGTCGCAGGATGAGATCAAGAAGGCGTTCCGGCGGCTCGCGCGCGAGCTCCACCCGGACGTCAACCCGGACCCGAAGACCCAGGAGCGGTTCAAGGAGATCAACGCCGCCTACGAGGTGCTGTCGGACCCGCAGAAGAAGCAGGTCTACGACCTCGGCGGCGATCCGCTCTCGCAGTCCGGCGGGGCCGGCGCGGGCGGCTTCGGTGCCGGTTCCTTCGGCAACTTCTCCGACATCATGGACGCGTTCTTCGGCACGGCGTCGCAGCGCGGGCCGCGCTCGCGCACCCGGCGCGGCCAGGACGCCATGATCCGGCTCGAGGTCGAGCTGGACGAGGCGGCCTTCGGCACGACGAAGGACATCCAGGTCGACACGGCCGTCGTCTGCACCACCTGCAACGGCGAGGGTGCCGCGCCCGGCACCACCGCGCAGACGTGTGACATGTGCCGCGGCCGCGGCGAGGTCTCGCAGGTCACCCGGTCCTTCCTGGGCCAGGTCATGACCTCCCGGCCCTGCCCGCAGTGCCAGGGCTTCGGCACCGTCGTGCCGACCCCGTGCCCGGAGTGCGCCGGCGACGGCCGCATCCGCGCCCGCCGCACGCTGACGGTGAAGATCCCGGCCGGTGTGGACAACGGCACGCGGATCCAGCTCGCCGGCGAGGGCGAGGTCGGTCCCGGCGGCGGCCCGGCCGGTGACCTCTACGTCGAGATCCACGAGCTGCCGCACGCCACGTTCCAGCGCCGCGGCGACGACCTGCACTGCACGGTCACCATCCCGATGACCGCGGCGGCCCTCGGCACCAAGGTGCCGCTGGAGACGCTGGACGGCATGGAGGAGGTCGACATCCGGCCCGGCACGCAGTCCGGCCAGTCGATCCCGCTGCACGGCCGCGGCGTCACGCACCTGCGCGGCGGCGGCCGGGGCGACCTCATCGTCCACGTCGAGGTCCAGACCCCGACCAAGCTCGACCCCGAGCAGGAGCGCCTGCTGCGCGAGCTGGCCGAACTGCGCGGCGAGGAGCGCCCCCAGGGGCAGTTCCAGCCCGGGCAGCAGGGCCTCTTCTCCCGGTTGAAGGACGCGTTCAACGGGCGCTGACGTGGGCGATCGGTGTGGCTGGGGGTCCGGGGGCCGGCCCCCGGGCAGGCACAGCCAGCCCGGGCAGCAGGGCCTCTTCTCCCGGTTGAAGGACGCGTTCAACGGGCGCTGAGGCGAGCTGAACGCCGTGCAGCGGCGCCGAAGGCGGCCACCGACGCCGGTGGCCGCCTTCGGCACATGCCGCGGACGCCCCGATTCGGAGCCGTACGCGGGACGTGACACCATGCGGTCATGTCCTCCGCACTGTCCGCACTGACCGATCTCCTCCCCCGTCCGATCGTGCAGGCTCCGATGGCGGGCGGCCCCGCGGGGCCGCAGCTCGCCGCCGCGGTGTCCGAGGCCGGCGGGCTGGGCTTCCTGGCGGCCGGGTACAAGACGGCGGACGGCATGTACCAGGAGATCAAGCAGATGCGCGGGCTGACCGGCCACCCCTTCGGGGTGAACGTCTTCATGCCCCAGCCGGAGCACCCCGGTGCGGGCACCGGCTCCGCCAAAACGGCCTACGCCGCGCCCCCGTCCGGCGCCGTGGACCTCTACGCGCAGCAGCTGGCCGGTGAGGCCACCTGGTACGAGACGGAGCTGGGCGATCCCGAGTGCGGGCGCGACGACGGCTACGAGGTCAAGCTCGCCGTCCTGCTGGACGACCCGGTCCCCGTGGTCTCCTTCCACTTCGGCGTCCCCACCCGCCAGGTCATCGACTCCCTGCACCGCGTCGGCACGTACGTCCTGGCCACCGCGACCACCGTCGACGAGGCGCTGGCCGTGGCGCGAGCGGGCGCGGACGCGGTGATCGCCCAGGGCGTGGAGGCGGGCGGCCACCAGGGCACCCACCGCGACCGGCCGGAGAACGACGGCGCCGGCATCGGCGTGCTCTCCCTGGTCACGCAGATCCGCGAGGCCGTGGACCTGCCGGTCGTCGCCGCCGGCGGCATCATGCGCGGCAGCCAGATCGCCGCCGTCCTCGCGGCCGGAGCGAGCGCCGCCCAACTGGGCACGGCGTTCCTCGCCACCCCCGAGTCCGGGGCGCACGCCCTGCACAAGCAGGCCCTGACCGACCCCGTCTTCCCGCACACCGAGCTGACCCGCGCGTTCTCCGGGCGGCCCGCCCGCGCCCTGGTCAACCGCTTCGTGCGCGAACACGGCCCGTACGCGCCCGCCGCCTACCCGGAGGTCCACCACCTCACCTCGCCGCTGCGCAAGGCCGCCGCGAAGGCCGGCGACCCGCAGGGCATGGCGCTGTGGGCGGGTCAGGGCCACCGCCAGGCCCGCGCGCTGCCCGCCGGCGAGCTGGTCGGGGTGCTCGCGGAAGAACTGGACGCCGCCCGGCGCGAGTCGGCGGCCGGTTCGCGCAGGGGAGGCGAGGCGCGATGACCGCACCCGTGTTCGTGGCCGACCGGCTGGAGGCCGGCCCGGCCCCGTTCGTGCTGGACGGCGCCGAGGGGCGGCACGCCGTCTCGGTGAAGCGGCTCCAGCCCGGCGAGCGGGTCGTGCTCACGGACGGCGCCGGACGGTGGGCCGGGGGCGAGGTGAGCGCCACCGAGGGCAAGGACCGGCTCGTCGTGCGGCTGGACCCGGTGACCGAGGAACCCCCGCCCTCGCCCCGGATCACCGTCGTCCAGGCCCTCCCCAAGGGCGACCGCGGCGAACTGGCCGTGGAGACCATGACGGAGGTCGGCGTCGACGCCATCGTGCCCTGGGCCGCCTCCCGCTGCATCACCCAGTGGAAGGGCGAGCGGGGACTCAAGGCGCTCGGCAAGTGGCGGGCCACCGCGCGCGAGGCCGGCAAGCAGTCGCGCCGCGTCCGCTTCCCCGAGGTAGCGGACGCCGCGACGACCAAGCAGGTGGCCGCGCTCCTCGCCGGAGCGGACTTCGCCGCCGTCCTCCACGAGAGCGGCCGGGAGCGGCTGGCCACCGCCGAACTGCCCGCCCTGGGAGAGATCGTGCTGGTCGTGGGACCCGAAGGCGGCGTCTCCCCCGAGGAGTTGGCGCTGTTCGCCGAGGCCGGCGCCGGGCCCTACGTCCTGGGGCCTACTGTGTTGCGCACATCGACCGCCGGTACCGCCGCCGCGGCCCTGCTCCTGGGTCGCACGGGCCGCTGGTCCTGACCACGCCAGGGGGAAACACCGTGGAACTCGCCCAAGTGCGGCTCCTCGTCACCGACTTCGCCGCCTCCTACCGCTTCTACGCCGACGTGCTCGGCCTCGAGCCGCAGTCCGGCGCGGCGCAGGGCCCGTACGAGAAGTTCACCCCCGCCACCGGGTCCGCGGGCATCGCCCTCCAGGACCGGGCGATGATGGCCGAGGTGCTGGGCGAGCTGGGCGACACCGCCACCGGGCACCGCTCCCTGGTGGTGCTGCGCGTGGACGACCTGGACGCGTACTGCGCCGAGATCACCGGCCGCGGCGCCACGCTGCTGCACGGCCCGGCCCCCCTGACGGACCGGATGCGCGTCGCCCACCTGAAGGACCCGGAGGGCAACCTGGTGGAACTCCAGGAGTGGCTGCTGCCGCGCGCCTGACCGCGCGCGGGCGCGCACGGCGCCCAGGTGGCCGTATGCGCTCCACCGCCCACGGCGGACCGGTGGCACTCCGCCGGGTATGGGGGCGAGACGGTTCCGGCACCTGCCGGCGGACGGCGGACACCGGCCGTGACCGGGCACGCGGCGGCCGCCGCGGGGGCGCTCGCCGCGTGCGGCCCCGGCGGGCCGAGCACCGCCCCTCCCACCGCGCTGTGCCGGCGCCGGTGGTCACGGTCACCGTCACCCGGGCCCTGTGGTGCGGCACGGACCCCGCCTGCGGCCCCGTCCGGGGCGAGCAGCGGCACGACGGCCCTGACCGCAGCGGCACGACGGGCGGCCCGGGGCGGGCTGAACGGGCCGGGCGGAGCGCGAAGCGATCACCGAAGTGATCCGTTCCCCTGTCCGTCACCGCGGGCGCTGCGTAGGGTGATCGGGTGACTCAGTCCGCATCCTCCGCATCGACCGTACCGTCCGCCTATCTCCGTTTTCCGCACCTGCACGGGGAGTTGGTCGCCTTCACCGCCGAGGACGACGTGTGGCTCGCGCCGCTGGACGGCGGGCGGGCCTGGCGGGTCAGCGCCGACAACGTGCCGGTGAACCACCCGCGCATCTCGCCCGACGGCACCACCGTCGCCTGGACCTCCACCCGTGACGGCGCCCCCGAGGTGCACGTCGCGCCGGTCGACGGCGGGCCCGCCGAGCGCCTCACCCACTGGGGCAGCTGGCGCACCCAGGTACGGGGCTGGACGCCCGGCGGCGAAGTCCTCGCGATCAGCACCCAGGGCCAGGCCAGCCTGCGCCGCACCTGGGCCCGAGCCGTCCCGCTGGACGGCTCGGAGGCCGCCGTCCTGCCCTACGGCCCGGTCGGCGCCGTCGCGTACGGGCCGCACACCGTCCTGCTGTCCGCGACCATGGGCCGCGAGGCGGCCTGGTGGAAGCGGTACCGGGGCGGCACGGCCGGGAAGCTGTGGATCGACCCGGAGGACACCGGCGAGTTCGTACGGCTGCACGAAGACCTGGACGGCAACCTCGAGTACCCGCTGTGGGTGGGGGACAGGATCGCCTTCCTCTCCGACCACGAGGGCACCGGCGCGCTGTACTCCTCCCGCGCCGACGGCTCCGAACTGCGCCGCCACACCCCTCTGGACGGTTTCTACGCCCGGCACGCCGCCACCGACGGCACCCGGGTCGTGTACGCGAGCGCCGGTGAACTCTGGCTCCTGGAGGACCTGGACGGCGCCGAACCACGTCGCCTGGACATCCGGCTCGGCGGCCCGCGCGTCGACCTCCAGCCCCACCCGGTCGACGCCGGCCGCTGGTTCGGGTCCGCCGCCCCCGACCACACCGCCCGCGGCAGCGCCGTCGCCGTGCGCGGCGCCGTCCACTGGGTCACCCACCGCTCGGGCCCGGCCCGCGCGCTGGCCGCCGAACCCGGCGTCCGCACCCGGCTGCCGCGCACCTTCCGCGCCGACGGCGAGGAGTGGGTGGCGTGGGTGACCGACGCCGAGGGTGAGGACGCCCTGGAGTTCGCGCCCGCCACCGGCCTCGCCCCCGGCGCCACCCCGCGCCGCCTCGCCGCCGGACAGCTCGGCCGGGTCCTGGAGCTGGCCATGGCCCCTGACGGCAGCCGCGCCGCCGTCGCCTCCCACGACGGCCGGCTGCTCCTCGTCGAACGCGAGAGCGGCGAGGTCCGCGAGGTGGACCGCAGCGACAACGGCGACGTCACCGGCATCGCCTTCTCGCCCGACTCGGCCTGGATCGCCTGGTCCCACCCGGGCCCGAGCCCGCTCAGCCAGCTCCGCCTGGCCAACACCACCGACCTGTCGGTCACCGAGGCCACCCCGCTGCGCTTCCAGGACTACGCGCCCGCGTTCACCCTGGACGGCAAGCACCTCGCCTTCCTCTCCCACCGCTCCTTCGACCCGGTCTACGACGAGCACGTCTTCGACCTGGCGTTCGTGGAGAGTTCCCGCCCGCACCTGATCACCCTGGCCGCGACCACCCCGTCCCCGTTCGGACCGCAGCGCCACGGCCGCCCCTTCGAGTCCGCCGACAAGGACGAGACCCCCGAGGGCGAGGGCACCCCGGCCACCCGGATCGACCTCGAAGGCCTCGCCGACCGGATCGTGCCCTTCCCGGTCGAGGCCGCCCGCTACTCCAACCTGCGCGCCGCCCGCGACGGCGTGCTGTGGCTGCGGCACCCGGTGACCGGCGTGCTCGGCGCCTCCCGCGCCACCCCCGAGGACCCGGACCCGAAGACCGAGCTGGAACGCTACGACCTCGCCCAGCGGCGCATCGAGCACCTCGCCGCCGACGCCGACCACTTCGAGGTCAGCGGCGACGGCAAGCGCGTCCTGCTGTGGTCCGACGGCAAACTCAGGGTCGTCCCCAGCGACCGGCGCGCCTCCGGCGACGAGGACAGCGACTCCAACATCACCGTCGACCTGGGCCGGGTGCGCCAGACGGTCGACCCGGCCGCCGAGTGGCGGCAGATGTACGAGGAGACCGGCCGCATCATGCGGGACCACTTCTGGCGGGCCGACATGAACGGCGTCGACTGGGACGGCGTCCTCGACCGCTACCGGCCCGTCCTCGACCGGGTCGCCACCCACGACGACCTCGTCGACCTGCTCTGGGAGGTGCACGGCGAACTCGGCACCTCGCACGCCTACGTCACCCCGTTCGGCGCCTTCGGCGACGGCGCCCGCCAGGGCCTGCTCGGCGCGGACGTCTCCCGGCACGAGGACGGGAACTGGCGCATCGACCGGATCCTGCCCTCGGAGACCTCCGACCCGCACGCGCGCAGCCCGCTCGCCGCGCCCGGCGTCGCGGTCCGCGCCGGGGACGCCGTCACCGCCGTCGCCGGCCGGCCGGTCGACCCGGTGACCGGCCCCGGCCCGCTGCTGGTCGGCACGGCCGGCAAGCCCGTCGAGCTGACGATCTCGCCGGCCGGCGGCGGGGAGGCGCGGCACGTCGTCGTGGTGCCCCTCGCCGACGAGGAACCGCTGCGCTACCACGCCTGGGTCAGCGACCGCCGCGCCTACGTCCACGAGAGGTCCGGCGGCCGGCTGGGCTACCTGCACGTCCCCGACATGCAGGCGCCCGGCTGGGCGCAGATCCACCGCGACCTGCGCGTCGAGGTGGCCCGTGAGGGCCTGGTCGTGGACGTGCGGGAGAACCGCGGCGGGCACACCTCCCAGCTCGTCGTGGAGAAACTGGCCCGGCGCGTCGTCGGCTGGGACCTGCCGCGCGGCATGCGGCCCGAGAGCTACCCGCGGGACGCGCCGCGCGGTCCGGTCGTCGCCGTGGCCAACGAGTTCTCCGGCTCCGACGGCGACATCGTCAACGCGGCGATCAAGGCGCTGGGCATCGGACCGGTCGTCGGCACCCGCACCTGGGGCGGCGTCGTCGGCATCGACAGCCGCTACCGCCTGGTCGACGGCACCCTGATCACCCAGCCCAAGTACGCGTTCTGGCTGGAGGGTTACGGCTGGGGCGTGGAGAACCACGGCGTGGACCCGGACGTCGAGGTCGTCCAGCGCCCCCAGGACCACGCGGCGGGCCGCGACCCGCAACTGGACGAGGCGATCCGGCTGGCCCTGGAGGCCCTGGAGTCCAGCCCCGCCAAGACGGCGCCGGACCTGCCCGCCTGACGCCCCGTCCGGACCGCGGGCCGGCCGCCCGCCGGCCCGCGGCCGACCGACTACGATGCCCCGTACCAGCTCACCGGCCTAAAGGAGCGCACGCGCATGGCAGGGGAACCCCAGGACGACTGCCTGTTCTGCAAGATCGTCGCGGGTCACGTCCCCGCGACCGTCGTCCGCGAGACGGACACGACCGTCGCCTTCCGTGACATCAACCCCCAGGCGCCCACCCACATCCTGGTGATCCCCAAGGCGCACTACAAGGACGCCGCCGCCCTCGCCGCGGGCGCCCCGCAGCTCGCCGCCGACGTGCTGCGCGAGACGCAGGCCGTCGCCGACGACGAGAAGCTGGAGAGCTACCGCACCGTCTTCAACACCGGCTCCGGCGCGGGCCAGACCGTCTGGCACGCCCACGCGCACGTCCTGGGCGGCCGCGGCCTGCAGTGGCCCCCCGGGTAGGGAGCCGTGTCCGTCCGTGAACTCGTCGTCCTCGGCACCGCCAGCCAGGTACCGACCCGGCACCGCAACCACAACGGCTACCTGCTGCGCTGGGACGGCGAGGGCATCCTGTTCGACCCCGGCGAGGGCACCCAGCGGCAGATGCTGCGCGCCGGCGTCGCCGCCCACGACCTGAACCGGATCTGCGTCACCCACTTCCACGGCGACCACAGTCTGGGCCTGGCCGGAGTGATCCAGCGGATCAACCTCGACCGGGTCCCGCACGAGGTCACCGCGCACTACCCGCGCTCGGGCAGGCGTTTCTTCGACCGCCTCCGGTACGCCACCGCCTACCGCGAGACGGTCGCCCTCACCGAGGCCCCGGTCGACGCCGACGGCGTCCTCGCGGCGACACCGGCGTACACCCTGGAAGCCCGCAGGCTCTCCCACCCGGTGGAGTCCTTCGGCTACCGGCTCGTCGAACCCGACGGCCGCCGGATGCTGCCCGACCGGCTCGCCGCGCACGGGATCAAGGGCCCCGACGTGGGCCGGATCCAGCACGAGGGCTCCCTTCGCGGGGTGCCCCTGGAGGCGGTGAGCGAGGTGCGGCGCGGGCAGCGGTTCGCGTTCGTCATGGACACCCGGCTGTGCGAGGGCGTGCACGCGCTCGCCGAGGGCTGCGACCTGCTGGTCATCGAGTCGACCTTCCTCGACGAGGACGAACCGCTCGCCGTCGAGCACGGCCACCTGACCGCCGCCCAGGCCGCCCGGGTGGCCCGGGACGCGGGCGTACGCCACCTCGTGCTCACCCACTTCAGCCAGCGCTACGGCGAACCCGACGCGTTCGAACGGCAGGCACGTGCGGCCGGGTTCGAGGGCGAGCTGACCGTGGCCCACGACCTGCTGCGGGTGCCGGTCCCGAAACGTCGGTGAAAGACCGTACGATTCTCTGATGCCCCTGCCCAAAGCTGAACTGCACCTCCACATCGAAGGCACCCTGGAGCCCGAGCTGGCCTTCGAGCTGGCCGCGCGCAACGGCGTGAAGCTGCCGTACGAGGACACCGAAGCCCTCCGCGAGGCCTACCGGTTCGCGGACCTCCAGTCCTTTCTGAACCTGTACTACGAGCTGATGGCCGTCCTGCGCACCGAGCAGGACTTCGCGGACCTGGCCGACGCCTACCTCGCGCGGGCCGCCGCGCAGGGCGTGCGGCACGCGGAGATCTTCTTCGACCCGCAGGCGCACCTCGCGCGCGGCGTGGAGATGGGCACGGTCGTCGAGGGGCTGTGGCGTTCGCTCGGCCGCAGCACGGAGCGGCACGGCGTCTCCACCCGGCTGATCCTGTGCTTCCTGCGCGACGAGTCCGCCGAGTCGGCCCTGGCCACGCTGGACGCGGCCAGGCCGTACCTCGACCGGATCGTCGGCGTCGGGCTCGACTCGGCCGAGGTCGGGCATCCGCCGGCGAAGTTCCGCGAGGTCTACGAGGCCGCCGCCGCCCTCGGGCTGCGGCGCGTGGCGCACGCGGGGGAGGAGGGCCCGCCGCAGTACATCACCGAGGCCCTGGACGTGCTCGGCGTCGAGCGCGTCGACCACGGCCTGCGCTGCGTGGAGGATCCCGCGCTGGTCGAACGCCTCGTGCGCGACCGGATCCCGCTGACGCTGTGCCCGCTGTCCAACGTCCGGCTGCGCACCGTCGACACCCTCGCCGACCACCCGCTGCCCGCCATGCTGGACGCGGGCCTCGTGTGCACGGTCAACTCCGACGACCCGGCCTACTTCGGCGGCTACGCGGGCGACAACTTCGACGCCGTGCACCGCGCCCTCGGCCTGAGCGAGGACCGGCTGCGCGAACTGGCCCGCAACTCCTTCCTCGCCTCCTTCCTGGAGGACGACGAGGAGCGCCGGCAGCGCTACCTCGCCGAGGTCGAGGCGTACGAGTTCTCTTGAGGCGCGCGCCCGCGCCGGGGAGGCGGCCGGACTTCCCAGGGTCCCGCCGCACCCGGCGTGACGGCCCCGCCCGGTGGGCGCGGTGGTGCACACTGGCCTGATCCGCACCATGTCAGGGGAGCGCACCGTGACCGCGTCCAGCACGCCCGCCGGAGAAGGACCGGAACAGCAGGAGAGCCGAGAGCGCCCGCAGTGCCCGGAGCAGCAGCGGTGCCCGGAGCAGCAGGGGTGTCCCGGGGCGCAGGAGTCCCCCGAGGACCGCGAGTACCCGAGGGACCGGGAGTACGTCGTCGGGGCGGCCCACGCCCCCGCCGCGCCCCAGGTCGACCCCCTGGCCGCGCTGCGCACGGTGGACGACCCGCCCTGGGACGTCTACCTCACGGGAACGGTCTTCCTCGACATCATCTTCACCGGCCTCGACTCCGCCCCGGTGCGCGGAACGGAGTCCTGGGCGCGCGGGATGGGGTCGAGCCCGGGCGGCGTGGCCAACATGGCGACCGCCCTGGCCCGTCTCGGCCTGCGCACCTCCCTCGCGGCGGCCTTCGGCGACGACCACTACGGGGAGTACTGCTGGGACGCGCTGGAACAGGGCGAGGGCATCGACCTCTCGCCCTCGCGCACGGTCCCCGGCTGGCACTCCCCGGTCACCGTCTCCATGGCGTACGAGGGCGAGCGCACGATGGTCTCGCACGGCCACGAACCCCCGCCGGAGGACGTGCTGCTCCAGGACGGCGGCCCTCTCCGGCTGCCGCCCGCACGGGCCGCGGTCGCCTCCCTGACCCCCGGCAGGCCCGAGCCCTGGATCGCGGAGGCCGCCCGCAAGGGCACCCGCGTCTTCGGGGACGTCGGCTGGGACGACACGGGTGCGTGGGACCTGGCAGGCCTCGCCGACCTGGAGCACTGCGAGGCGTTCCTGCCCAACGCCGAGGAGGCGATGCGCTACACGCGCACCGACTGCCCGCGCACCGCCGCGCACGCGCTGACCGCCTTCGTCCCGGTCGCGGTGGTCACCCTCGGGGCGGAGGGCGCCTACGCGGTCGACCGGCGCACGGGGGAGAGCGCCGAGGTGCCCGCCATCGCGGTCGAGGCCCTGGACCCCACGGGCGCGGGGGACGTCTTCGTCGCCGGGTTCGTCACCGGCACCCTGGCCGGCTGGCCGCTGGCCGACCGGCTCGCCTTCGCCGGGCTCACCGCCGCGCTGTCGGTGCAGGAGTTCGGCGGCTCCCTGTCGGCGCCGGGCTGGTCGGAGATCGCGGCCTGGTGGCGCCGGGTCCAGTCGGTGCCCGGCCAGGACCCGGCGGCCCTGCGGCGGTACGCCTTCCTGGAGCGGCTGCTGCCCCGGGCGTGCGTCGAGCCGTGGCCCCGGCGCCGGGCCGTGCCCACCATCGGCTTCGGCCGGTCCGTGTGACGGGTGCCGGGCGAGAGCAGACGCCATTGACAGACGGATGACGTTTGCTGCTCAATGAGCGGCAGGATCAAGCATGATTTTGCACGAGTACCGCACTTCCTGACCCATGGCTCCCTCCTGACCCTCCGTCGAAGGACATGCGTCGTGCGCAGACCAGCAGGCACACCGTCACGCAAACCCTCGCGCCGGCCCCGGGTGCTCCTCGCCGCCCTCGCCCTGAGCCTCGCCCTCCCCGTCGGACTCACCGCGCAGGACCGGGCCCAGGCCGCCCCCGCCGTCCCCGGCACGCCCGCGCCCCGCCTCACCACGTCCCCGGGCGAGGTGGACCTGACCGTCCCGCGCAGCCGCACCGCTCCCGGCTACCGCCTCCAGGTGACGACCGCTCAACTCGCCCTCACCACCCGCCGCTCGGGGCAGACCGTCCTGGCCACGGCCCCCGCCGGCACGGGCGCCCTGCGCTTCCGCACCGCCGGCGCCTGGCAGCACGCCACCCGCGTGACCGGCTGGACCTGGCACGGCGGCACCCTCACCCTCACCGCGGCCACGACGGCACCCGGCACCACGGTCCAGGCCCGGATCACCCCCGCCGCCGACCGCTACCAGTTCGACTGGCAGGTCACCGGCCAGGCCGTCCCCGACCGCCTCGGCATCGCCTACGACCTCTCCTTGGCCGGCCACTGGTACGGCCACGGCGAGGCGCAGACCCCGGCGGGCGGCCCCGGCACCGACCAGCCCTGGCCCCTCGACAGCGGCCAGGTGGTCCACTCGGCCTTCGGCCCGGCGTCGTACTACATGGTCGACCCCTTCTGGTACACCTCGCGCGCCACCGGACTGCGCGTGGACACCGGCCACGTCATGGACGTCGCCGTCAACCAGGGCAAGGACGGCCTCGGCCGCTTCGACATCGAGTCCGCCGAACCGTACAAGGCGACCGTCTTCGTCGAGTCCACCCCGCTGGACGTCTACCGCGACTACATCGGCATCGTCGGCAAGCCGGCCAAGAGCGACGCCACCTACCGGCAGTACGCCGAGCCCGTCTGGAACTCCTGGGCACAGTTCTACACCCACGTCGACCAGGCGAAACTCCTCGACTACGCGCAGGACCTGCACGACAACGGCGTCAAGGGCCACACGCTCCAGCTCGACGACAAGTGGGAGTCGAACTACGGGAACATGACCTTCGACGCGAAGGCCTACCCGGATCCCGGGGCCATGTCGCGGAAGATCCACGACCTCGGCTTCGACTTCGGCCTCTGGGTCACCCTGTGGATCAACCTCGACTCCGACCAGTACCGCTACGCCGCCGACCACGGCTACCTGCTCGGGTCCGCCGCCGACCCGGGCAAGCCCTGCACGGTCACCTGGTGGAACGGCACGGCGGGCATCGTCGACCTCGCGAATCCGGACGCCAAGGCCTGGTACGAGGGCCGCCTGAAGTCCCTCATGAGCACCTACGGCATCGACGGACTGAAGTTCGACACCCGCTTCATCGACGAGAAGTGCGCGCCCCACGAGGGCTACAAGCCCACCGACTACCAGCGGCTCGGCGCCCAGCTCGCCGACGAGTACGACCTCCAGGGCGTCGGCATCCGCGTCCACTGGGACAGCACCGCCCACCGGGCCGGATTCGTCACCCGGCAGGAGGACAAGGGCACCGGCTGGAACTCCCTGCGGGCCTCCGTCAGCCAGAACCTGGCCATCTCCACCATCGGCTACCCCTTCGTCACCACCGACATGATCGGCGGCTCCCTCGGCCAGCCGGCCCCGAGCAAGCAGGTCCTGGTCCGCTGGGCGCAGTCGGCGTCCCTGATGCCCCTGATGTACGCGTCCACGTCACCGGTCGACACGAACGACCCCACCACCGGCAAGAAGGTGGTCTACGACCAGGAGACCATCGGCCTGTACCGGGCCGCGATCGCCCGCCACGGCCGCCTCGCCCCCTACATCTGGGACCAGGTGCAGGCCACCCTGCGCACCGGCGACCCGATCATGCGCCCCCTGTTCTTCGACTTCCCGAAGGACGAGGCCGCGTACACGGTCGCCGACGAGTGGATGCTGGGCCCGGCGGTCCTGGCCGCTCCCCAGCTCACCGACGCCCCCACCCGCACGGTCCACCTGCCGCCGGGCACCTGGTACGACGTGGCCCACGCCAGGACCGTCCACGGCGACCGCACGCTGACGTCCTACGCCACCCCGCTGGGCACGGCCCCGGTCTTCGTGAAACTCGGCGCGAAGGGAGCGGACCAGGCTCTGCGGGCCCTGCGCTGACCCCCACGCTACCGACGGGCCGGCCGCTCCCTCCGGGGACGGCCGGCCCGTTCGTGCGGAGGCGGGGGCAGGAGCGGCGGCGGTGGGTGCGGGGCCCGGGGCGGGGGCCCAGCCCACCGTGCCGGACGGGCACGTGGGCCGAGCGGCTCTCAGAACCCCAGCCGCCGCAGCTGCTTCGGGTCCCGCTGCCAGTCCTTCGCCACCTTCACGTGCAGGTCGAGGAAGACCGGCGTCCCCAGCAGCGCCTCGATCTGCTGGCGGGACTTGATCCCGACCTCTTTCAGCCGCTTGCCCTTCGGCCCGATGATGATCCCCTTCTGGCTGGGCCGCTCGATGAAGACGTTCGCGTGGATGTCCAGCAGCGGCTTGTCCGCCGGCCGGTCCTCGCGCGGCAGCATCTCCTCGACGACCACGGCGATGGAGTGCGGCAGTTCGTCCCGCACCCCTTCCAGCGCCGCCTCACGGATCAGCTCGGCCACCATCACCTGCTCGGGCTCGTCGGTCAGATCCCCCTCGGGATACAGCGCGGGCCCCTCCGGCAGCAGCGGGATCAGCAGATCGGCGAGCAGCTCCACCTGCTCGCCGCCGGTCGCCGACACCGGCACGATCTCGGCCCACTCGATGCCCAGCTCCTTGCCGAGCTGGTCGATCGCGATCAGCTGCTCGGCGAGCGCCTTGGAGTCCACCAGGTCCGTCTTCGTGACGATCGCGACCTTCGGCGTCCTCTTGATCCCCGCCAGCTCCTTGGCGATGAACCGGTCACCGGGCCCGATCTTCTGGTCGGCCGGCAGGCAGAAGCCGATCACGTCGACCTCGGCCCACGTCGCCCGCACCACGTCGTTCAGCCGCTCGCCCAGCAGCGTCCGCGGCTTGTGCAGTCCGGGCGTGTCCACCAGGATCAGCTGCGCGTCCGGCCGGTGCACGATGCCGCGCACGGTGTGCCGGGTCGTCTGCGGCCGGTTGGAGGTGATCGCCACCTTCTGCCCGACCAGAGCGTTCGTGAGGGTGGACTTGCCCGCGTTGGGGCGGCCCACGAAACAGGCGAAGCCGGCCCGGTGGGCAGCCTCGGCGGACTGCTCGGATGACTGGGTACGAACGCTCATGGCGCCCATTGTCCCTGATCCACGACGCCCCGCCGCACGCCCGGCCCGCGGCCGCCCCCGCCCCGCCCCACCGCGGCCCGGCCGCAGTCCCCGCACCGGCGGCGACGACATACGAAACGTCACGGAAACACACCCGTACGCGACCGGAAACGCACAGCGGTGACCCTCTGACGAGCCCCCGCCCGCGTTGGAGACGCCATGACCGCAGTGACCACCGTGAACCTGGCCGCCCCCCGCATCGACACCGGCGACACCGCCTGGCTGCTGGCAGCCACCGCCCTGGTCCTCCTCATGACCCCGGGCCTGGCCCTCTTCTACGGCGGCATGGTGCGCACCAAGAGCGTGCTCAACATGCTGATGATGAGCTTCGTGTCGATCGCCCTGGTCACCGTGGTCTGGCTGGTCTGCGGCTACTCCCTGGCCTTCGGCGGCGACACGGCCGGCGGTCTGATCGGCGGTCTGCGCGAGGCCGGCCTCGCGGGCATCGGCCCGGCCGACGTCCACGGCACCGTCCCCACGCTCCTGTTCGCCACCTTCCAGCTCACCTTCGCGATCATCACGGCCGCGCTGATCAGCGGTGCGGTCGCCGACCGCACGAAGTTCGGTGCCTGGCTGGTCCTGGTGCCGGTGTGGACGCTGCTCGTATACGTTCCCGTCACGCACTGGGTGTGGGGCCCGGGCGGCTGGATCGGGCAGGGCCTGGGCGCGCTCGACTTCGCCGGCGGCCTCCCCGTCGAGATCACCTCCGGCGCCTCCGGACTCGCGCTCTGCCTGGTCCTCGGCCCGCGCCTCGGCTTCAAGAAGGACGCGATGCGCCCGCACAACCTGCCCATGGTGATGCTGGGCGCCGGTCTGCTCTGGTTCGGCTGGTTCGGGTTCAACGCGGGATCCGCGATGGGCGCCGACGGCCTGGCGGCGGCCGCCTTCCTCAACACCCTCGCCGCCGGCTGCACCGGCCTGCTCGGCTGGCTGCTGGTGGAGAACAAGCGCGACGGGCACCCCACCACCCTGGGCGCCGCCTCCGGCGCGGTCGCGGGCCTGGTCGCGATCACCCCGTCCTGCGGCACGGTCTCCCTGCCCGGCGCCCTGGCCGTCGGCCTCGCCGCGGGCTGCCTGTGCTCGTACGCGGTGAGCTGGAAGTTCAGGCTGAACTACGACGACTCCCTGGACGTCGTCGGCGTCCACCTGGTGGGCGGCGTCGTCGGCACCCTGCTCATCGGCCTGTTCGCTCGCAAGGCGATGACCGGCGGCACGGACGGGCTGCTGTACGGCGGCGGGTTCGCCCCGCTGGGCAGGCAGGCGCTGGCGGTGGCGGCCGTGGCGGCGTACGCCTTCGCGATGACGTACGGCCTGGGCAAGGTGCTCGACAAGGTCCTCGGCCTGCGGGCGAGCGAGGAGCAGGAGCACACCGGTCTCGACCTCACGGTGCACGCCGAGACGGCCTACGATCACGGGGTCCTCGGGCACGGCGCCCCCGTCGGCGCGTCCCCCGTCCCCTCCTTCGCCCGGAAGGCCGGCCACCAGGCATGAAGCTCATCACCGCGATCGTCAAGCCGTACCGCCTCGACGAGGTCAAGACCGCGCTCCAGGAGATGGGCGTGCACGGGCTGACCGTGACCGAGGCCAGCGGCTACGGCCGTCAGCGCGGCCACACGGAGGTGTACCGGGGCGCCGAGTACCGCGTCGACCTCGTGCCGAAGGTCCGTATCGAGGTGGTCGTCGAGGACGCCGACGCGGAAGCGGTCCTCGACGCCGTGGTCCGCGCCGCGCGGACCGGGAAGATCGGCGACGGCAAGGTGTGGGCCGTGCCCGTGGAGACGGTCGTGCGCGTCCGGACCGGCGAACGCGGCCCGGACGCGCTCTGAGCCCTCGCGGGCCCGTACGGCCCTCCCGGCGGCGGGGCGGCCTACTCGGCGGGCCCCGCGGGCCGGGTCAGGCGTACGGTGCCGTCGGGTCCCGCCAGCAGCACCGGCGTCCCGGCCCCGCCCAGGTCGCCCACGGCGGACAGGTCCTCGGGTGCCAGCCCCTCCGCCTCGCTGACGACGGCCGCCGCCTCCAGCGACGTCGCCCCGGACGCCACCGCCATCGCCACCGCCGTCTGCAGGGCGCTCAGCTTCAGCGAGGCGAGGTGCACCGAACCGGCGGCGTAGGTCCGGCCCGTCTCGTCCCGTACCGCCGCGCCCTCCGGCACGCCGTTGCGGGCCCGTACCGAACGGGCCAGGGTGACGATCTTGCGGTCCTCGGCGTCAAGCGCGTTGCTGTCGGTCATGATCCGAGCATACGGAGCCGCACCGGCGCCCGGGTATCCGGAGCCGCACCGGCGGCCGCACGGCCCGGCCCGCCACGGGACCCCTGGCGCGCCACGGGACACTCACCCGCCACCGGGTACATCGCCCCGCCCGGACTCCTCACCCCGCCACCGGGTACATCGCCCCGCGCCGCCCTTCCGGCGAGGCCAGCCACTCCAGTTTCGACGCCGTGTTCGCCTCGTCCAGCGGGGTGTGCAGCACCACCGTCAGGTCCGGGCGGGCCGGCACCTTCATCGCCGTCGACTCCACGCACAGCAGACCCACCAGCGGATGCTCCAGCTCCTTGCGGACCTGCCCCGGCTCCTCGATGTCCCGTTCCTCCCACAGCGCCGTGAACTCCTCGCTGGCCCGCGAGACCCGGTCCAGGACCGCCTGGTACCCCTCGTCACCGGGACGGGCGGCGCACGCGGCGCGGAACTGGGCGACGACGGTGCGCGCGTTGCGCTCCCAGCTCTGCGAACGGGAGCGGTACAGCGGGTCGGTGAAGAAGTCGACCAGGCAGTTCTGCGTGATGTCCGGGCGCATGCCCAGCACCACCGCGGCGGCGTCGTTGTACATCACGCAGTTGTAGTACAGGTCCATGATGTGCGCCGGGTACGGCATCCAGGTGTCGATCAGCCGCCGCAGTCCGTCGCACATGTCCCGCTTCCCGGGCGCCACTTCGGGCGCGGGCGGGTTCAGCCCGGCGAGCAGGTACAGGTGCCGGCGCTCGGCGTTGCTCAGCCGCAGCACCCGCGCCACCGCGTCCAGGACCTGCGGGGAGACGGAGATGTCCCGGCCCTGCTCCAGCCACTGGTACCAGGAGGCGCCCACCCCGGCGAGCACGGCGACCTCCTCGCGCCGCAGCCCGGGTGTGCGCCGCCGGGCGCCGCCGTCCGGCAGCCCCGCCTCGGCCGGTGACACCCTCGCCCGCCTGCTCATCAGGAACTCGCGCAGCTCACGCCGCCGCTGACTCTTGAACACGTCCGTGTCGGGCACGTACCGATCCCCCTCGTGCTGTCTGGTGGTGCCACCACCACCATAAGTGGCGACTCCCCACGGGTATTCCAGCCGCACCATGCTCTTGCCCATGGCGATCGACACCACCACGGCCACCTCATCCACGGCCCCCTCACCCACGACCACCCCGTCCACGACCGCGTCCCCCGCTCCCGCCGCCCCCGGGTCCGGCGGGACGGCGTCCGGCGCCCCCCGGCTGTCGACGCGTGACAAGCTGGTCCTCTTCGTCCTGTGCGCGGCCCAGTTCATGGTCGCCCTGGACTTCTCCGTCCTGAACGTGGCCCTGCCGGACCTGGGCGCCGACCTCGGCATGAGCCGGTCCGCGCTCCAGTGGGCGGTCACCGCGTTCGCGCTCCCCTCGGGCGGCTTCCTGCTGCTGTTCGGCCGGGCCGGCGACCTGTTCGGCCGGCGCAGGCTGTTCCTGACCGGGCTGGCCGTGTTCGGCGCCTCCTCGCTGCTGGCCACCCTCGCCTGGGACCCGGCCTCCTTCCTGGCCGGACGGGCGCTGCAGGGCCTGGGCGCGGCGGCGATCGTGCCGACCGGCATGTCCCTGCTGACCACCACCTTCCCCGAGGGCCCGGCCCGCGACCGCGCCCTCGGCATCTCCGGCACCCTGCTGTCGCTGGGCTTCACCGTCGGCATGGTCGCCGGCGGAGTCCTCACCGACGCGTTCGGCTGGCGCTCCACGATGGCGCTGCTCACCGTGTTCGCGCTGATCGTGCTGCCGCTGGCCCCCGGCCTGCTGCCCGAGTCCCGCACCCCCGACCGTCCGCGCCTGGACGTACCCGGAGCGGTCACCGTCACCACCGGCCTGCTCGCGCTGATCTACGCCCTGTCCACCGCCGCCGACCACGGCTTCGGCCGTGCCGACGTCCTGGTGACGCTGATCGCGGGCCTCGCCCTGCTGACCGCGTTCGTGGTCGTGGAGTCCCGTTCGGCCGCCCCGCTGGTCTCGCTGCCCATGCTGCGCCGCCGCACGGTGGCCTGGGGCAACGTCGGCGGCCTGGTCACCTTCTCGATGATGTCGACGGTCGTCTTCGTCCTGACCCTGTACCTCCAGGAGATCCTGCACCTGTCGGCCTTCGAGACCGGCCTGGTCTTCGGGGCGCAAGGAGTGCTGTCGGCGGTCGCCGGCACGTACGCCGCCAGGGTCATCGGCCGCTTCGGCGCCCGCCGCACCCTGGCCGGCTCGCTGGCCGGGCAGGGCGCGCTGATCGCCGCGCTGCTCGGACTGGGCACCGGCTCCTGGTCGGTGTGGCTGGCCACGGCCGCCGTCTCGCTGGCCAGCATGTGCCACCTGGGCGCGATCGTCTCCTACGGCCTGACCGTCACCTCGGGCGTCCCCGACGAGGAGCAGGGCCTGGCCACCGGCCTGGTCACCTCCACCCAGCAGGTCGGCATCACCGTCGGCATCCCGCTGCTGGGCGTGCTGGCCACCACCTCCGACGACCTGCTCGCCGGTGTCCACACGGTGCTCGCCCTGGACGCGGCGATCGTGCTGGCGGCGGCGGTGCTGGTCGGCCTGGGCCTGCGCGGCCGGAGGACCGCGCGGGGCCAGGCGGCCTGAGCGGCCGCGCGGCTCCCGGCCGCCCCGGAGGTCTCAGGGGCGGTCGAGGCGGAGCCGCTCGGCCCGCGGCAGCCCGGCCACCACCAGGTCGTAGGAGTCCTCGACCAGCTCCCGGACCAGCCGGTCCGGGAGCTCGCCGTCGGCCGTGACCGTGTTCCAGTGCCGCTTGTTCATGTGCCAGCCGGGCACGATCAGCCCCGGGTGCTCGCCGCGCAGCCGCACCGCGTCCTCCGGGTCGCACTTGAGGTTGACGGTCAGGGGCCGCGCGTCCAGCGCCGTCAGCGCGAACAGCTTGCCCCGCACCTTGAAGACGGAGGTCTCCGGGTTGAAGGGGAAGTCCTCCACGGCCGCGTTGAACGACAGGCACAGGGCGCGCAGCTCCTGGGGCGTCACTCGGGCTTCTCCGCGTCCGCGGGCGGCTCCACCGGCTCCGCCAGCACCGTCACGATCTTGTTCCGGCGGCCCGCGGCGGACTCCGCGGTCAGCCGCAGCGCCCGCCCGTCGGGCAGGTCCACGACCGCCGACGCCCCGGCGATCGGGACCCGGCCGAGCGCCTTGGCGAGCAGCCCGCCGACCGTCTCCACGTCCTCGTCGTCGTACTCCTCCAGGCCGTACAGCTCGCCCAGGTCGGTGATGTCGAGGCGGGCGGTGACCCGGTGGCGGCCCGCGCCCAGGTCCTCCACCGGCGGCAGCTCACGGTCGTACTCGTCGGTGATCTCGCCGACGATCTCCTCCAGGATGTCCTCGATGGTGACGATCCCGGCCGTGCCGCCGTACTCGTCGATGACGACGGCGACGTGGTTGCGCTCCTTCTGCATCTCGCGCAGCAGGTCACCGGCGTTCTTCGTGTCCGGCACGAAGACGGCCGGGCGCATCGCCGTGGACACCAGGTCGTTCTCCGCGTCCCGGCTGATGTGCGTGCGGCGCACCAGGTCCTTCAGGTACACGATGCCGACGACGTCGTCCTCGCTCTCGCCCGTGACCGGGATCCGCGAGAAACCGGAGCGCAGCGCGAGCGTGAGGGCCTGGCGGATGGTCTTGTACCGCTCGATGACGACGAGGTCGGTGCGCGGCACCATGACCTCCCGCACCAGGGTGTCGCCGAGTTCGAAGACCGAGTGCACCATCCGGCGCTCCTCGTCCTCGATCAGCGACTCCTGCTCGGCCAGGTCCACCAGCGCCCGCAGCTCGGCCTCCGAGGCGAACGGGCCGCGCCGGAACCCCTTGCCCGGGGTGAGCGCGTTGCCGATGAGGATCAGCAGCGACGGGACCGGGCCCATGATCCGCGCGAGCGGCACCAGCACGTACGCCGCCACGGTCGCCGTGTTCAGCGGATGCTGGCGGCCGATGGTGCGCGGGGACACCCCGACGGCGACGTAGGACACCAGGACCATGACCGCGATCGCGACCACCAGCGCCTCGCCGGTGCCGGAGAACGCCTCCAGACAGGCGTAGGTGACCAGCGAGGCCGCCGCCATCTCGCAGGCGACACGCACCAGCAGGGCCACGTTCAGGTAGCGGGTCGGGTCGGCGGCGACCTGGGCCAGCTTGGCGCCGCCCCGGCGGCCGGACTTCACGGCCTCCTCGGCACGGAAGCTGGAGACACGCGCGAGGCCCGCCTCCGCGCAGGCGGCGAGCCAGGCGACGACGACCAGGGCGACCGCCCCGACGACGATCTGTGGACTCATCGGCGGTTACGAGACCGTCGGCGCCGGGGAGGGGCCCTCAAGGCCCCGCTCACCGCGCCAGCCGTCCACGATCGCCGCCTGGAGACCGAACATCTCGGCCTTCTCGTCCGGCTCCTCGTGGTCGTAGCCGAGCAGGTGCAGCACGCCGTGGACGGTGAGCAGCTGCAGCTCCTCGTCCATGGAGTGCCGCGTCTCGGCCTCGGCGCCCTGCTTGGCGGCGACCTCCGGGCACAGCACGATGTCGCCGAGCAGACCCTGCGGGGGCTCGTCGTCGTCCTTGCCCGGCGGACGCAGTTCGTCCATCGGGAAGGACATGACATCCGTCGGCCCCGGCAGGTCCATCCACTGGATGTGCAGCTGCTCCATGGCGTCGGCGTCCACGACGATCACCGAGAGCTCGGAGAGCGGGTGGATGCGCATCCGCGCGAGCGCGTAGCGGGCGATGTCGAGGATCGCCTGCTCGTCGACCTCGGTTCCGGACTCGTTGTTGACGTCGATCGACATGGTCGTGCTGGTCTACTTCCCCTTGTGCCCGTGCCCGTGACCGGCGGCCCTGGCTCGGCCGCCCTTGGGCACGCCGCCGTTCTCGGTGCCGTGCTGGCTGTCGTACTTCTCGTACGCGTCGACGATACGGCCCACCAGCTTGTGCCGTACGACGTCCTGCGAGGAGAGCCGGGAGAAGTGGACGTCCTCGACGCCCTCCAGGATCTCCTGCACCTGCCGCAGACCGGATTTCGTGCCGCTGGGCAGGTCCACCTGGGTGACGTCACCCGTGATGACGATCTTCGAGTCGAAGCCGAGCCGGGTGAGGAACATCTTCATCTGCTCGGGGCTGGTGTTCTGCGCCTCGTCCAGGATGATGAACGCGTCATTGAGCGTACGGCCACGCATGTACGCCAGCGGCGCGACCTCGATCGTCCCCGCGGCCATCAGCCGGGGGATCGAGTCCGGGTCGAGCATGTCGTGCAGCGCGTCGTACAGCGGGCGCAGGTAGGGGTCGATCTTCTCGTACAGCGTGCCCGGCAGGAAGCCGAGGCGCTCGCCGGCCTCGACCGCGGGGCGGGTCAGGATGATGCGGTTGACCTGCTTGGACTGCAGGGCCTGCACCGCCTTGGCCATGGCCAGGTACGTCTTGCCGGTACCGGCGGGGCCGATGCCGAAGACGACCGTGTGCTTGTCGATCGCGTCGACGTACCGCTTCTGGTTGAGCGTCTTGGGGCGGATGGTGCGGCCGCGCGAGGACAGGATGTTCTGCGTCAGCACCTCGGCAGGGGTCTCCTGGCCGTCGCTCTCCCCGTTCTCGCTCGCCTTGAGCATGGCGATCGAGCGTTCCACTGCGTCCTCCGTCATCGGCTGCCCGGTGCGGAGCACCAGCATCATCTCGTCGAACACGCGCTGTATCAGGGCGACGTCCGACGGGGCGCCGACCGCGCTGATCTCGTTGCCCCGGACATGGATGTCGGCCCCCGGGAAGGCCTTCTCGATCACGCGCAGGAGGGAGTCGCCGGAACCCAGCACGGTCACCATGGGGTGCTGGGCGGGGACGGTGAACTGTGCTCTCGCCTGCCCCTGCGCGGGGGTGTTGGCTGCGGGTGTCTGAGTCATGGGCCGGCGCTCGACGCCTGCGATTCCTCCTCGTCACGGCCGCACAGCTGAGGGCGGCCTCGCGCTTCCCAGGGTACGACGGCGCGGTGACAACGCCGTAGGGCTTTTCGGTGCCGCCCCGCCCCGGGCGGCCCCCGGCGGGCGGCGCCTGCTCAGTCCACGCCCCGGATCCGGCTCACCAGCACCGCCCCCGCCAGCCCGATCACCGCCGCGGTCAGGTGGAGCACGCGGTAGCCGCCGAGGTACGTCACGATCGGCGCCGCCAGCGCCGGGGCCGCGACCTGGGGCAGGGCGTTGGCGACGTTGATCACGCCGAGGTCCTTGCCGCGGTCCAGGGCCGTGGGCAGGACGTCGGTCATCAGCGCGAAGTCGACCGAGGTGAAGACGCCGAAGCCCACGCCGAGGACGGCCGCCGCGACGATCGCGCCCGGCCAGGTCTGCCAGGCGGACAGGGCGGCCGTGGCCACCGCCATCAGGACGCCGGACCAGAGCACGAAGGGCTTGCGGCGGCCCACCCGGTCCGACCACACCCCGCCTGCCACCACGGTGGCCAGCAGGGTCAGCCCGTTCACCGCCGTCAGGACGAGCACGCCCCGCTCGGGATCGGCGTACCGGACCCGGTCGCGCAGGTAGTAGAGGAGGTAGAGCAGGACGAGGGAGTTGCTGAGGTTGATCAGGAAGCGGGTCAGCCAGGCCCAGGCGAGGTCGGGGTGGCGGCGCGGGCTGAGCAGGAAACCGCCCAGGAAGCCGCGCCAGGACCAGGGCGGCCGGTCAGCCGGTGCCAGCCGCAGGTCCCTGTGGAGGAGGACGTACGGCAGGACGCCCGCCAGCGTGAACACCGCGCAGGCCGCGTACCCGGCGCCGGTGCCGCCCGCCACCGTCGCCAGGCCCGTCCCGCCGACCACGCCGAGGATCTGCGCCGCGCCCAGCGAGCCCCCCACCGAGCCGCGCTGCGCGCGCGGCACCCGGTCCGGCACCGCCGCCGTCACCGCCGCGAAGGCCGCGTTCAGCGTCAGCTGCACCAGGCACCAGCCGGCCGCCATGACCGCGACCGAGCCCGCGCCCGCGAGCAGCAGCAGCGACAGCGCGCCGCCCGCGGCCCCGGCCACGATCCAGGGGGTGCGGCGGCCCGTGCGGGCCGTCGTACGGTCCGACAGGGCGCCGAAGAGCGGGTTCGCCACCAGCGACACCACCGCGCCCGCGCCGGTCACCCAGGCCAGCAGGGTCTCCTTGGACAGGCCGGTGCCGGGGGCGAAGTCCTTGGCCTGGGAGGCGAGCAGGATCTGCAACGGCCCGTACCAGCCCACCCAGATCGCCCCGTTGGCCAGCGAGAGCGCGCTGGTCCACCCCCGCCCGACCGGCTCGACCGGCTCCCCGAGCGGATCCGGCCCACCGCCCGCGCCACCGCCGCCACCCGCTCCCGGCCCGGCGCCTGTCCCCGGCCCGCCGGGTGCGGCCGGACCCGGTGCCTTCGCGGGGCGCTCGGGCCGGGTCATCTCTGGGCCCGGAGCACGTCCCGGAACCAGGCGTACGACGCCTTGGGGGTGCGCCGCCGGGTCTCGTGGTCGACGTGGACCAGGCCGAAGCGGCGGGCGTAGCCCTCGGCCCACTCCCAGTTGTCCAGCAGGGACCAGACGAAGTAGCCCCGGACGTCCACGCCCGCCGTGATCGCGCGGTGCAGGGCGCGCAGGTGGCCGTCGAGGTAGGCGATGCGCTCCTGGTCGTCCAGGCCGTCGTAGGAGCAGCCGTTCTCGGTGATGACGACCGGCGGGAGGCGGTCGCCGTAGCGGGAGCGGAAGCCGGTCAGCAGTTCCGTCAGGCCCTCGGGGACGACGGGCCAGCCGAAGTCGGTGAGGGGACGGCCCTCGATCTGCCTTACCGAGAAGGGCAGTTCGGCGGGGAGCGTGATCCCGCCGAACTCCGCGTCGCCGCCCTGCGGGGCGCCCACCCGGGCCGGGGCGTAGTAGTTGATGCCGTACCAGTCCAGCGGCTGGGCGATCACTTCGAGGTCGGCCTCGACGTCCTCGGGGGAGCCCGGCATCAGCTCGCCGACGCCCTCCGGATAGCGGCCCAGCAGCAGGGGTTCGGCGAACAGGCGGTTGAGCAGCGTGTCGTAGAGGTCGGCCGCCTCCACGTCCGCCGCCTCCCGGGAGGCGGGCCAGGTGGGGCTGTGGGAGTTGGCGATGCCGATGTCCGTGGCCCCGGCCGCGCGCAGCGCCTGGACGGCGAGGCCGTGGGCGAGGAGCTGGTGGTGGGCGACGGGCAGCGCGTCGAACAGGAGCCGCTTGCCGGGGGCGTGCACGCCCAGCGCGTGGCCCAGCAGGGTGTGCTCGGCGGGCTCGTTGAGGGTGATCCACTTCGTGACGCGGTCGCCCAGCCGCTCCGCCACCACCGCCACGTAGTCCGCGAACTCCGCCGCCGTCTCCCGCCGGAGCCAGTCGAGGCGGGCCGGCAGGTCCCAGTGGAAGAGGGTGGGCACCGGACGCACCCCGGCCGCGCACAGGTCGTCGACGAGCCGGTCGTAGAAGTCGAGGCCGCCGGGGGAGTTCACCCGGGGCCAGGAGACGGAGAAGCGGTAGGCGTCCACGCCGAGCCCGGTCAGCAGGGCGACGTCCTCGGCGTGGCGGTGGACGTGGTCGCAGGCCACCGCCGCCGTGGAGCCGTCCTTGATCCGGCCGGGCTCGGCGGTGAACGTGTCCCACACGGACGCCTCGCGCACGTCCGCCGCGCCCTCGATCTGGTGCGCCGAGGTGGACACGCCCCACAGGAAGCCGTCCGGGAACCGGGGGACCGCCCCGGCTGAAGTGCCTGTGGTGCCTGTGTCAGTCGCCATGCGCGGATCATCCGTACCGGCGGTAACAGAAGTCAACGGCCGTGCAGGGAAAGGGGTTTGAGGATCAGGTGCGCCCCTGCCGCGCTCCCTCGGTCACGCCCCCTCCGGCACGTCCTCTTGGTCCTCTTCGGCGCCCTCGGCTAGGCGCCCTCCTTGAGCACCCTGGAGATCAGTGCGCGCTCGTCCTCGCTCAGCCGGGGGTCGGCGGTGTGGACCGTCCGGCCGTCGACGGTGATCTCGTACTGGAAGCCGTCGGGAACCCCGGCGGGCGGCGTGTCCCGCCCGGAGGCGAGTGCCTTCTCGGCCAGGGCGTGCCACTCGGGGGCATCGGGCCGCCCCGAGGTGTCCACCTCGGCCCGCCGCTCGATGCCCGCGAACCCGCCCGTGCGCCGTACCTGAATACGCATGGGACGTGTCTAGTACGGAATCAGCGTGTCCGCACCTTCACCTGTTCCCAGGCCTTCTGCACGGCCTGGAGCGCGTCGCCCGCGCCGTACCGCTCCCGGGCGGCCTGGACGGTGAGGGTGGCGAAGTCCGCGAAGTCCGCGTCCTCCTTGAGCTTGCCGCCGGTCAGCACGTCGTACCAGATCTGCCCGGCCTTCTCCCAGGCGTGGCCGCCGATCGCGGTGGCGACCAGGTAGAAGGCGTGGTTGGGGATGCCGGAGTTGATGTGCACGCCGCCGTTGTCGCTGCCGGTGTGCACGTAGTCGTCCATGGTGGCGGGCTGCGGGTCCTTGCCGAGCACGTCGTCGTCGTAGGCGGTGCCGGGGGCCTTCATGGAGCGCAGCGCGGTGCCGGTGACGCGCGGGGCGAGCAGCCCGGCGCCGATCAGCCAGTCGGCCTCGCCCGCGCTCTGGCCGAGCGTGTACTGCTTGATCAGCGAGCCGAAGACGTCGGAGACCGACTCGTTGAGCGCGCCGGACTGGCCGAAGTAGGCGAGGTTGGCGGTGTGCTGGGTGACGCCGTGGGTCAGCTCGTGGCCGATGACGTCGACCGGGAGGGTGAAGTCGAGGAAGACCTCGCCGTCCCCGTCGCCGAACACCATCTGCTCGCCGTTCCAGAAGGCGTTGTTGTACTTCTCGTCGTAGTGCACGGTCGCGTCCAGCGGGAGGCCGCTGCCGTCGATGGAGTCGCGGCCGTACGCCTTCAGGTACAGCTCGAAGGTGGCGCCGAGGCCGGAGTAGGCGCGGTTGACCGTGGCGTCCTTGCCGGGCTGCTGGCCCTCGCTGCGGACCTTGGTGCCGGGCAGGTCGGTGCCGTGGCGGGCGTCGTAGATCGTGCGGTGCGGCTGCTCGGCCTGCTTGCCGGCGGGCGGGGCGACGGCGGGCGCGCCGACGACGGTGGTCAGCCGCCTGCGGGTGCGCTCCATGGCGTCGCGCTGCAGGCTGCGGCGGGCCGGACCGGACAGGGCGGGGTCCTCGTTCCGCGCGAGGCGGTCCAGGACGTGGGGCGGCACGATGGTGCAGAAGACGGGCTCGGAGCCCCCGTGGGTCGTCATACGTCGACCATCGCACTGCGTGACGTCAAAGTCACTACCTGCAACCTTGATTGGTGAAATATCGGGGCAAGGAGTTCGTGTCGTGGTCGCGAAGGGTAAGGGTGGCTGCGTGGAGTGACGTGGCGCACTCTTTGCCCTTTTCGCCCCATTTCGGGCTCCGCGTTTCGCATACTGGACCGGGCCCGCGCGTCCGGCGCGGCTCGGCTAGGCTGCACAGCACCATGCGTTTCGGGCTGCTTCTCCTTAGCTGCCGCGGCGAGGGCCTGTAGTCGTAGGCCGACCCCCTCCCCGCGGAGTCTGGCGTTGCGCCGTCGGCCGTCTTTCCGGCACCCGCGCCATCGCGGAAACCCCGAGGAGCCCCCGCCACCATGGTCAACCGCCAGCAGTCCAGTTCCATGCCGGTCCACAAGTACGGCCAGTACGAGCAGGTCGACATCCCCGACCGCACCTGGCCCGAGAAGCGGATCACCGCCGCCCCCCGGTGGCTCTCCACCGACCTGCGTGACGGCAACCAGGCGCTGATCGACCCGATGTCGCCCGCCCGCAAGCGCGCCATGTTCGACCTGCTGGTCAAGATGGGCTACAAGGAGATCGAGGTCGGCTTCCCGGCCTCCGGCCAGACCGACTACGACTTCGTGCGCTCCATCATCGAGGAGGAGGGCGCGATCCCCGACGACGTCACGATCTCCGTACTGACCCAGGCCCGCGAGGACCTGATCGAGCGGACCGTGGAGTCGCTGAAGGGCGCCAGGCGGGCCACCGTCCACCTGTACAACGCCACCGCGCCGGTCTTCCGCCGGGTCGTCTTCCGCGGCTCCAGGGACGACATCAAGCAGATCGCCGTCGACGGCACCCGTCTGGTGATGGAGTACGCCGAGAAACTGCTGGGCCCGGAGACCGAGTTCGGCTACCAGTACAGCCCCGAGATCTTCACCGACACCGAGCTGGACTTCGCGCTGGAGGTCTGCGAGGCGGTCATGGACGTCTACCAGCCGGGTCCGGGCCGCGAGATCATCCTCAACCTGCCCGCCACGGTGGAGCGTTCGGCGCCGTCCACGCACGCGGACCGCTTCGAGTGGATGCACCGCAACCTGTCCCGCCGCGAGTACGTCTGCCTGTCCGTCCACCCGCACAACGACCGCGGCACGGCGGTGGCGGCGGCCGAGCTGGCGGTCATGGCCGGCGCCGACCGCGTCGAGGGCTGCCTGTTCGGGCAGGGCGAGCGCACCGGCAACGTCGACCTGGTCACCCTGGGCATGAACCTGTTCTCGCAGGGCGTCGACCCGCAGATCGACTTCTCCGACATCGACGAGATCCGTCGCACGTGGGAGTACTGCAACCAGATGGAGGTCCACCCGCGCCACCCGTACGTGGGCGACCTGGTCTACACCTCCTTCTCCGGCTCCCACCAGGACGCCATCAAGAAGGGCTTCGACGCCATGGAGGCCGACGCGAAGGCCAAGGGCGTCACGGTCGACGACATCGAGTGGGCGGTGCCGTACCTGCCGATCGACCCGAAGGACGTCGGCCGCTCCTACGAGGCCGTCATCCGCGTCAACTCGCAGTCCGGCAAGGGCGGCATCGCCTACGTCCTCAAGAACGACCACAAGCTGGACCTGCCGCGACGGATGCAGATCGAGTTCTCGAAGATCATCCAGGCGAAGACGGACGCCGAGGGCGGCGAGGTCACGCCGGGCGAGATCTGGGCGACCTTCCAGGACGAGTACCTGCCCAACCCGGACAACCCCTGGGGCCGCATCCAGGTCAGGACGGGCCAGTCGACCACCGACACCGACGGCGTGGACACCCTCACCGTCGAGGCCACCGTCGACGGCGAGGACACGGTCCTGACCGGCTCCGGCAACGGCCCGATCTCCGCGTTCTTCGACGCCCTGCAGGCCATCGGCGTCGACGTACGCCTGCTGGACTACCAGGAGCACACGATGAGCGAGGGCGCCTCCGCGCAGGCCGCCTCCTACATCGAATGCGCGATCGAGGACAAGGTCCTGTGGGGGATCGGGATCGATGCGAACACGACACGTGCGTCGCTGAAGGCGGTCGTCTCGGCCGTCAACCGCGCGGCCCGCTGATCACCCTGACCGGCGCTTTCCGGGCCCCGGCCGCCTGAACAGGCGGCCGGGGCCCGTCGTCGTGGCCGTCGTTTACCGGCCAGGTCACGGAAAGGTCTCGTCCGGGGTACTGACTCAGCCTCACCGATGTGGCTAACATCACGCCCACGCGGCGATGTTGCCGCGTGGTTACGGAGGTGCGACGTGCTGCCAGTACGGGGACGAAACGGCCGTGCCGCCAGGCTTGCCCGCATTCTGGGCACCCGGACCGCCTGGGCACCCGTGAGCGACGGCGAGTTCTTCTGCCCCGGCTGCGGCGGCGACCGCAACTACCAGCGGCTGAGCGGCCGGCGCCGCTTCACCGTCCTCGGGGTGCCGCTGCTGCCGCGCGGCACGGCCGCACCGGTCGTGGAGTGCGCCGCCTGCGCCGGCCGCTTCGGCACCGAGGCCCTGGACCACCCGACCACCTCCCGCTTCTCCGCGATGCTGCGCGACGCCGTGCACACCGTCGCCCTCGCGGTCCTCTCCGCGGGCGGCACCTCCTCCCGCACCGCCCTGGAGACGGCCGCGTCCGGCGTCCGCGCCGCCGGGTTCGCCGACTGCACCGAGGAGCAGCTCGCCGCCCTCGTCGAGGCGCTGGCCGCGGACACCGGCCGGGTGTACGAGGACCAGCCGTGCGCCCCCGGCCTGACCATAGAGCTGCACGAGGCCCTCGACCCGCTGGCCCCGCACCTCGCCCCGGCCGGCCGCGAGGCGATCCTGCTCCAGGCCGCCCGCGTCGCCCTGGCCGACGGTCCCTACATCCCCGCCGAACGCGACGTGCTCACCACCGTCGGCGCGGCCCTGACCATCCCCACGGACGACGTGACCCGCCTGCTGGCGGCGGCCAGGACACCCTCGTGAGCCGGTGAGGGCGCCCGGCCCCGGGCGGCCGGGCGCCGCACCGGCCCTGCCCGCGGTCCGCTACAGCAGCCCCGCCGCGGCGAGGTGCTCGCGCACCTGCGCCACCTCCGGCGCCGTCAGCGGGATCTGCGGCTCGGCGGTGACCGGGCAGTCGATGACACCGCGCAGGTGCAGGGCCGCCTTGAACGCGCCGAGCGCGGAGGAACCCGGACCCATCCGGGCCGGATCCCCGGCGCGGGTCAGCCCGAACAGCGCGCACAGCCGCTCCTGCTCGGTCCGCGCGCCCTCCCAGTCACCGGCGCGCGCCAGCCGGTAGAGGCGGACGAAGCCGTGCGGGTCGACGTTGGCGAGCCCCGGCACCGCGCCGTCGGCGCCCAGCGCGAGGGCCGCGTCGACCAGTTGCTCGGACCCGGTCAGCACGCTGAACCCGGCCGTGCCGGATCCCTCCCGCACCCCGGTCACCACCTCCCGGAAACCGCCCAGCTCCCCGCTGGAGTCCTTCAGCCCGGCCAGCACCCCCTCGGCCGCCAGCTCCAGGACCAGCCCGGCGGGCAGCCGGGCGGGCACGGAGACGGGGATGTCGTAGGCGAGCACCGGGACCGGGCTCGCGGCGGCGACGGTGCGGTAGTGGCGGGCGATCTCCGCCGGGTGGGCGGCGCGGGCGTAGAAGGGCGCGGTGACCACGACGGCCTGCGCGCCCGCCGCGGCGACGGCGGCGACGTGGTCGAGCACCCGGGCGGTGCTCATGTCGATCGCCCCGGCCAGCACCGGCAGCGCCCCGCCCACGTGCGCGACGACGGTCTCCACCACCTGCCGGCGCTGCCGGTCCGTGAGGAACGCCGCCTCGGAGGTCGAGCCGAGCACGAACAGCCCGTGCACCCCGCCCGCCACCAGATGGTCGACCAGCCGCAGCAGCGAGTCCACGTCCACCTCCCGCTGCGCGGTCAGCGGGGTGCACACGGGCGGGACGACACCGGTCAGCGGCGCGGGGAAGGTCATACGGACTCCCGGGAACGGCGGTGGGCGACGACACCTGCCTTGTATAGTCGCCGCGCCGCACCAGGACACGCAGGAGGGGGGCGCCACGCCCATGAGCGAGCGGTCCGAGCCCGCCTGGGACGAGAACGCCCCGGGCGTCCTGCGGCTCCCCTCCGGCCGGCTGGTGCGGGGCAGGGGCCTCAGCCGCCCCCTGGACCCGGCCGCGCCCGCCCCGACGTACGGCGTCTACCTGCTGGGCCGGCCCCCGCCGGAGTTCCCCTGGGAGTCGCACTGGCTGCGCTGGCCCGACTTCCGCCTGCCCGCGGACCGCGAGGCGGCCCGCGACGCGTTCGCGCGGGCCTGGCGGCGCACGGCCACCGACCGCGTGGAGTTCGCCTGCGCCGGCGGCCGCGGCCGCACCGGCACGGCCCTGGCCTGCCTGGCCGTCCTGGACGGCGTACCGCCCGGGGAGGCGGTCGCCTACGTACGGGAGCACTACGACCGGCGCGCGGTGGAGACGCCCTGGCAGGCGCGGTACGTGCGGGGGTTCGCGCCGCGGCCGGACTGAGAGCCGCGGACCAAAGGGGCGCCCGGCTCGCGACGCCCGGCACGCACGCGCGCGGCGTCGCCGGAAGGTCCTGGCGCTCAGGTGCCCGGGGCGAGTCGCAGGCACAGCACCTGGCGGTCCATGCCGGGCCCGAAGTAGTCGGGGCGCAGGCCCGCGTCGGGCTCCTCGGGACGGAAGCCCAGGGAGCGGTAGAGGAGGATCGCGGCCCGGTTGGAGGGCTCGACGGTGAGCCGGACCCGCTGGATGCCGGTGCGGCGCAGCCGGTCCAGGACCGCTTCCATCAGTTCCCGTCCCAGTCCGTGGCGGCGCCGGTCGGGGGTGACGCACAGGCCGAGGATCCAGCTGTCGCGGTCGAGTGCCGTGGTGGCGGCCAGTACGTAGCCGCGCAGCCGGCCGGTGCCGTCGTCGAGGACGAGGAGGTGTTCCGCGTACATGTCGAAGAGCTGCCGCAGCAGGAAACCGGGGTAGGCGACCTCCTGGAAGACCTCCTCGTCCAGCCGCTGCAGTTCGGGCAGGTCCTCCTCGTGCGCGGTGCGCAGGATGAGGGGGCCCGGGTGGGGCACGGGTGCGGTGAGCTGCTCGTGGCGGTCAAGGAAACGTTCCAGCGGTTCGGCGGTCATGCCACCCCCCAGTCAGGACCTGCGGACGTCAACCCGACGGGAGCCGGTCCGCTCACTCGAAGGGCTGAGGCCCCGGTGTGGCGGCCGGCTGCTCGTTCTGACACAGTGGGGTCTCCAAGTTCCTTTCTGCAAGGGCGAGTTAGGGCGTGCGCCCGGCTGTGCTGACGTGCGCCGGGGTGCACCGGGTGCGGCCCGCACAGGGGGACTGACGTGTTTCCGGCCTACCGTGCGGGGAATGACGTCCGCCGCTCATCTGCCGGTGTCCACGGGGCTCGCGCACATGGATCGGCTCGCAAACGAATGGAACGCGGCAGGGTGACTATGGATCGCAACGCTGACGCCCCGTGGTCGAACTTCGATCCAGAGGTGTACGTCGACAACAACTACCGCACCCCGCTCGAAGCCGATCTGCAGATCGTGCGGCTGCTGCGTGACTACTTCGGCCGCTGCTTCGCGGGGTCCGTCCCCGGATCGGTGCGGGGCGTGGACGTCGGCGCCGGTGCGAACCTGTACCCCGCCCTGTCCATGCTGCCCTGGTGCGAGAAGGTCCTCCTGCTCGAGTACGCCCCGCCGAACATCGAGTACCTGAAGCGGCAGATCGCCCCGGAGGGCTTCGGCAGCGAATGGGACGCCTTCTGGGACGTGCTCCGTGAGGCGCCGGCCTACCGGGACGTCGAACCGCGCGGCCGGGTCAGCGAGATCGTCCGGGTGGAACGCGCCAACCTGTTCGACCTCGACGGACGGCGGCGCTGGGACATCGGGACGATGTTCTTCGTCGCCGACTCGATGTCCGAGTGCCCCGAGGAGTTCCAGCGGGGCGTACGGTGCTTCATGAACGCGCTCGGCGACCGGGCCCCGTTCGCCGTGGCGTTCATGAAGGAGTCGGTCGGCTACCAGGTCGGGGACCACCGTTACCCGGCCTACCGGGTCAACGCGGCGCGGGCCCGGGAGAGCCTGGAGCCGTTCGCCGCCGAGCTGGAGATCCACGATCTGCACCACGTGGTGCGGCCGGGACACGAGGGGATGATCCTCGCCCTGGGACGGCGCGAAGGGGAGATTGCCGCTCCATAGGAACGGGGACCATGTCTGAGCACACAAACGGGCACAGGCGCACGGCAACGGGATCTGTACGAGGGGTGCGGGGATGCAGATCAAGCCACGGCAGCATCTGCTGGACATCTGGCGGGCCACGGCCCGTCATTCGTTCGAGGACGGCAAGCTCGTCACGGGGGACACCGACGGGCTGAGCAGCGTCGCGGACGCCGAGCGCCTGCTGTGCCTGCTGTACCCCGCCACCGAGGTGCCCGCCTTCCGGCTCGACCAGCCCGACACCACCGAGCGGGACGTCCTGCGCGCCCTGGAGGGGGTCGGCAGCCGGCTGGAGATCCCGCTCAACCTGATCACCGCGCTCACCCAGTTCATGCGCACCCACACCGGCCCCGACGACAGCCCCACCTTCTCCGGCGGCCACTACTTCAAACCGTCCGACCCGGAAGGCGAGATCACCCACGCCCAGGCCCAGCTGGGCGTGGTGGACTCCTACTCGATGTCCGTCACGCTGTGCCTGGCCACCCTCGGCTTCCTCAAGGTCTACGAGGCCACCACGACCCGCCCCGAGGTCCGCCGGGCCATCGAGGAGCTGCGCGAGGCCACGAACGCCCGGCTGACCTCCGCGATGATCAGCCTCCTGCGCTCCTTCACGGTCAACGTCTTCGACGCCGAGTCCGAACAGGGCAAGCGCCTGATCCAGGTCATCGGGCAGAACCGGCAGTCCGACCGGGCCGTCCTCCAGCAGTTCTCCCGCCGCCTGCGCCCGCTGCGCGCCACGATCATCGAAAGCCTCACCCGGGGCATCCAGGTCGACGAGAGCATCCGCGACGAGAGCCAGCTCTTCGAATGCGGCTGGGCGTGGGGCGTGGTGCGGGACGCGCCGCGCGTCACCGACCTGGACGTCCAGGTCCCCGGCCAGCCCGACGGCATCGCCGACCGGCTGCCCTACGTCTACTTCACCGTGGTCGCCCTCGACGGCATCCAGGACCTGTTCTCCGAGCGCACCCTCACTCTCGGCCTGCTCGACGCCGACCAGCAGAAACTCTCCGAGGCACTGCGCCTGCGCTGGGAGCTGAGCCAGCAGTACTGGTCCGCGGTCGCCCGGTTCGGCGACGAGCGCTGGCCCCTGGAGGACCTGCCCTGGCAGACCACCGGCCTGCGCCTGGAGTCCGAGTACTTCTCGCTGACCGTCGCCGCCATCCTCGTCCACGACCTGGTCCGCCGGAAGGCCACCGACGACGACCTGACCCGCACGGTCGCCATCATGGAGCGCCTGGCCGACCGCGGCCGGGTCACCAGCCGGATGACCCGCAACGACCCCACCATCGCCCTGCACAACCCCGGCGTCACCATGCCGCTGGCCGGCTCGGAACGCTCCGGCAGCCTCCTGCTGTGGCGGATGACCGACTTCTCCGCGCAGCTCCTCAAACGCATCGTCCAGCTCGCCGAACTCTCCCGGAACATCGACGCGCAGGACCGTCTGCTGCGGCTGGCCGAGCAGACCTTCGAACACCTGTGGAACCGGCGGATCGAGGAGGGCACCGGCGCCGATCTGTGGGACGACGTCCGCAACGTCTACCCCGACGCCCGCGGCGCGGCCCCCCGCCTGTCCTGGAGCATCACCGAACGCCTCACCGAGTGCCTGGTGGCCGCCCGCAACCTGTACGAGCAGGAGCCCATCCGCAGTCCTGAACTGGCCCAGCTGGCCAGGGAACTGCTCAGCGAGGCCACCCACCTGTTCGGCAAGGAGCAACTGGAGGCGTCCGCCGGTTCCGACGGCGGCCGGGGCCGCACGATGCGGAGCATCGAGAGCCGCCTGGAGCACGCCCGCAGCCTGCTCGACGACCGGCCGGCCACCGCCTTCGCGCTGGCGCTGCCCGTCCTCCAGGAACTCGACACCCTGGCCCAGGCCAGGGGCGCCGCCGCGCAGGAGGTGTGAGCCGTGCTCGTCTTCGCCGCCTCCGACAAAGGAGGCACGGGCCGCTCGGTCACCAGCGCCAACCTGGCCTACCAGCGCGCCCTCACCGGCGACCACGTGGCCTACGTGGACTTCGACTTCGGCTCGCCGACGGCCGCCGCCGTCTTCGACGTGCCCTCCGCGGTGCGCGGCACCGAGGAACGCGGCCTGCACTCCTACCTGGAGGGCGAGATCACCGAGCCGGCCAGGATCGACGTCTGGCGGCAGACCGAACACCCCCTGCTGCGGGCCCGCCCCAACCAGTCGGGCCGGCTGGTCCTCCTCCCCGGCGACGCGGGCGGCGGCGAGTTCGCCACCGGCGAGGAGGCCCTGGAGCGGTGCATCGACCTGCTGCTGCGGCTGAACACCGAGTTCGACCTGATCGTGGTCGACCTCAGCGCGGGCCGCAGCTACGCCGTCGACATGGTCCTCGCGGCCACCGCCCACCCGCGGATGCGCAACGTCCCCCACCGCTGGCTCGTCTTCCACCGCTGGACCCGGCAGCACGTGATCGCCGCGTCCGGGCTGGTCCACAAGGAACACGGCCTCATCAAGGGCGGTGTGGAACGCGGCCACGACGAGCAGACCCTGCGGGCGGCGATCCGCTTCGTACGGGCGGCCGTACCCGACCCGGAGTCGCCGCTGTGGTCGCACGGCTCGCCCGCCCAGGCCGCGTGGATGCAGGCCTGCGACGAGGCACTGCGCCGGCTCGCCGCCGAGCACCGCATCGGCGACAGCGTCGTCCTCGGCATCGTGCCCCTGGAACCCATCCTCCAGTGGCGCGAACAGCTCATCACCGAAGAGGACGTCCTCTCCACCCAGATCGCGAACAAGGAGACCCTGGAGGCGCTGGAGGAGCTGGCCCGGCGCCTGACGGACGACACGTACTGGGGGCAGCTGTGACGGAGGCCGTGTTCCGTGAGACCGCGGCCCAGCCGCGCACCCAGGCGGTGCCGCTGTCCCACCTGTCACTGGAGCTGGGCCACCTCTACATGGAGGACTTCGAGGCCGGCCCGCGGCGGCTGCGGGAGCACTTCGCCCAGGTGCGGCCCTGGGCCGAGGCGGCCCGCGCCGCCGCCGCGGTCCGCACCGGCGGCCGGCGCCCCCGCATCAGCACCTGCTTCCTGATCGACGACTACTTCACGCGGTTCTCCAGCCCCGCCGAACTGGTCCCCCTGCTGCTGGCCGAGGCCGAGCGGGCCGGACTGGCCGTGGACTACCTGGCCCGCGAGTCCGGCTGCGCCGTCACCGGCAAGGTGCCCGTCGCCGAGGCGGTGGCCGGCCGGCTCGTGGAGGAACCCCCGCCCGGCAGCTACGGCGGCCGGCCGCCGGCCGCGCAGACCGGCTGGCTGGCCAACGGCGAGCGCAGTCCCGTCGCCCGCGCCCCGCAGGCGATGAAGAGCGCCGCCGCCTGGGAGCCGCCGAGACAGACGGCGGCCCGCCGCCACTCCGTCTTCCTCGACGTGGAGCTGTGGAGCGAGGACGCCGACGGGCGGCGCACCTGGTCCTGCCCGTTCCTCGCCGCGGTGTGGCAGCTCGGCCGCCTCGGCCTGCTGCGCACCGAGGGGGAGCCCCTCTTCGTCCCGCACCCGGACACCCCCGCGGTCTTACCCGACGACTGGGACGACCTGCCCCCGCTGCTGCGCCTGAACGCCCGCGCCGACCCGTTCGCCGCCTACCGCACCTGCTCGGTGCTGCCCAGCCGGTTCCTGCCCGTCGAACACGCCGTCCGGGTGATCCTCGACCAGACCGAGGTGGACCGCGGGGCGCTGGAGCAGGTCGCCGAGCGCTCCGCCCGCGAGAAGGTGACCGTCCCGGACTCGGTGGCCGACCGCGTCTCCTACGTGTTCTACGCGGGGCCGTGACATGGCCGACACGTCCGCGGCCAGGGGCCGCGACCGGGCGGCCGCCGGTCCGGCGAGGACCGCGCCGCCCACCGTGCTGGCCTGCGGCGAGACCCGCACCTGCCTGCTGCCCGCCGGGCAGGCCCTCGACATCCGGTCCGCCGCCCAGCTCCTCGCCCTGCGGGCCGACGAACGCGTCCTGCTCTCCGAGCGGCCCAATCTCTACGCGCGTTCCCCCGAGACCCTCACCGGCGTCGACTGCCCGCTGCCCAGCGTCAACGGCGCACGGGTACGGGCCGTCGGCACGGTCGCGGCGCGGGCCGCGCTCACCGAGGGCCGCGTCCTGCAGACCTCCGCCTACTTCCGCCTCACCGCCGCCGGACCCGACCAGCGGCGCCCCTGGGGGCAGTACCTGGTGCGGCCCGGTCTGCTGGAGCCGTTCGGGAAGCTGCCGCACGAGGCGGTCGCCGAGGGCGTGCTCGGCGGCGGACGCCCCGGCGACCTCGACGTCGGCCTCGTCGCCGGCGGGCTGCTCACCCGGCTGCTGCGCCACCCCCTGCTCGACCAGTGCCCGCCGCTGCGCTCCCGCCCCACCCGGCTGCGCTGGGCGGCGCTGCCCGCCGACGGGGACGCCGGTGCGTCCATCGAGCGGTTCACCCTCGCGGAGGACGAACTGCGCACCGTACGGCTGAGGGTGCCCGAGGGCACTGCCGCCGCCGACATCGCCGGGCTCTGCGACGACCTGGCCCTGCACGACTGGCTGCTGACCACCCTGGTGCGCCTGCTGGACGGCATCAGCCTGGGAGCACGGACCCCGCCCGCCCGGGCCCGGCCGGGAGCCGGGGACCGTCCCACCGTCGTCAGGGCGCTGCGGCCCGCCGTCGACCACCTGCTGCACCTGTGGATGCCACGGGCCCGGGTGGCGCGGGAGCTGGCCCCGCTCTGGGACGTGCTGGAGGACCGGCCCGGCTTCACCCGCCAGTGGCAGGCGCAGGTGCAGCGCATCCGCGACCAGCTCAGCCTGCACGCGATCCCCTCGCTGCACCGGGAGGTGGAGCCGGTTCCCTGACCGGACGCTCCGGCAGGTCCTCCACCGCACATCCCCGCATCCCGATCCGACGCGTATCCCAACGGGGGGAGAAGCGAGATGAGCACGGCACAGTCACCTCAGCCCGAGAGCACGGCGGGCACGCCCGGTACGGCCGCCGCACCCGGGCCCGCGGTCCCCGCCGCCGCGGCCGGCCAACCGGGCGGCCCCGCCGCGGCAGGCCCGCGCGGCGAGCGGCCCGCGTCCGGCACCGCGGGCCGGATCCGCTCGGCCCTGACCGCCGGACCGGGGCGGGCGGGGCGCCCGCACCCGTCCCGGTGGGTACGCCGGATCGCGGCCGGTGTCGTCACCGGCGCCCTCGCCTGGTCCGTCACCGCGCTGCTGGCCCCGCACACCGCGCTGTCCCGGCAGGCCGGGGCCGCCGCCCTGTGCGCCGCCGCCGTGGTCCTCGTCCAGCAGGTCCTCGGACCGGACCGGCGGACGGAGGAGTACGCCAGGCGCCTGGACGCGCACGCCAGGCGGACGGAGACCCTGCTGACGGAGACCGCCGCCGCCGTGCGGGACGGCCTGCGCCGGCATGACGACCGGCTGGACACCGGCCTCACCCGCCACACCGACGACATGCGGCAGCTGGTGGAGAGCCGGTTCACCGAAGTGGAACGGTCCGTCGGCGAGCCCTACCTCCAGCCGGCCCGGATCCGGGCGGACGGGGTGCCCGAACTGGCCAAGAGCTTCGCCGAGGTGCTGGCCCCCGGCCCGTCGATCCTCTACACCTTCGTCCGCCTGGAGATGAGCCGGGTCGTCGGCCACATGACCGACCTCACCAACCTGAGCGCCGAGTGCCCCGGCGAGAACCACGACTGGATGCTGTCCCTCACCCGCGCCGCCGAGGAGACCATCTGCGCCACCAGCACGTCGGTGGACCGCGAGTTCTGGAACAGCGAGCCCGCCAGCCGCTACCTCCAGGCGCAGAAGGAGGCGGTGCACGAGCGGGGCGTGACCGTCCGCAGGGTGTTCCTGCTGGCGAGCGCCCGTGAACTCGACGACCGGCTGCTGCGGCTGTGCGAGGAACAGGAGGTGCTGGGCATCGAGGTGCGCGTGTCGGTGCTCCCCGAGCTGCCGCCGCACCTCCAGCGCGGCACCACCAACGACTTCATCGTCTACGACGGGGAGGCGTCCTTCGAGATCGACCAGGACCTGCGGGACGTCAACGTCCGCACCCGCCTCATCGCCCGCCACGACCACGTCCAGGACCGTATGAAGCGCTTCACGGAACTGTGGGAGGCGGGCATGGGCGTGCGGGAGCTGGAGGTCCGCGTCGACGACGAGGAGGACGGCACCTGGATGGTCGACGGGACCGAGCAGGGCTGAGCGGGGCGGGCCCGGCAGCCCCGCGGCCCCTTCCCTCAGCGGCAGTACACGTCCGCCGCCGGGCGCCGGCCGGTGGCCAGGAAGCGGGAGACCGTGCTGTCGCCGCAGGCGTTGCCGTTGGCCAGGTAGGCGTCGTGGCCCGTGGAGTTCACGGTGACCATGACCGCGCGCCGGCCCAGCGCCGAGCGGAGCTTCAGGGCGCCGCTGAGCGGGGTGGCGACGTCGCGTTCGTTCTGGACGAGCAGCACGTCGGACGGACCTCGGTCGGTGATCCGTACGGGCGCCTGGCGGGGCGGGTAGGGCCAGGCGGCGCACAGCATCGCGTTGCGCGGCATGCCCGCCGTGAGCGGGTACGCGGCGCGGCTGTCCGCCACGTCCTTCTCGTACGCCGCCGCCGACCGCGGCCAGGCGACGTCGTTGCACAGGGTCCCGGCGCCCACGGCCGCGACGTTCTGGAGCGCCGCCTCCGGGGGGCCCTGCGGCGCGGGCGGTACGGTGCCCCGCTGCGCGGCCAGCATCAGCCTGGCCAGGTCCGGGTACCTGGACGGGGAGTAGAAGGTGTCCAGCATGGTCTGGCGCAGCACGTTCCCGTTCAGCTCCTCGGGGTTGGCGCCGGGCCACGGGATCGGGGTGCGGTCCAGGCGGGCGGCGAGCCGCAGGAACAGCGGCCGTACGTCCGCGGCCCGCTCGGCCAGCCGGTCCGGGTTGCCGGGCCTGGAGGCCCAGGCCGCGAAGTCGGGGAAGGTGTCCTCCACGCCCTGCTCGTGCGCGCCCAGCCAGGCCCGGTTCACCAGGGCCGGGTCCGGGTTGTCGTTGCTGTCCAGCACCATGCGGTCGACGCGCCGCGGGAAGAGCTGGTTGTAGACGGCTCCCACGTACGTCCCGTACGACACGCCCCACGCGGACAGCTCGTCCTCGCCGAGCGCCGCCCGGAGGCGGTCGATGTCGCGGGCCTCGTTCACCGTGCCGAGGTGCCGGATCAGCTCGCCGCCGTTCTTCGCGCAGGCCTGCGCCATGCGCCGCGCGTCGGTCAGGTTCCCCGCGATCGAGCCGTCGGCGGCCGGCCACGGGCGCAGCCGGGAGGTGGCCAGGTCGCCGTGGTCGAGTCCGCAGTCCACGGCCGTGGAGGGCGCCAGGCCGCGCGGCGCGAAGCCGACCAGGTCGTACTGCTCGCGCACCTCCTCGGGGAGCTTCCGCCCCTTCCCCGAGGGGTCGTTGAGGCTGGATCCGCCGGGTCCGCCCGGGATCAGCAGCAGCGTCCCGCGCCGTGCGGACGGCTTCTCGCTCGGGATGCGGGAGACGGCGATCGAGATGCTCGGGCCGTGCGGGTCGGCGTAGTCCATGGGGACGTCCAGGGTCGCGCACTGCTGGCGCGGGTCGAGACCGGTGCCCGCGCACGTCGTCCAGGCGAGGGTGTCCTGCCGGTGCGGGGGAGCGGCGGCGGCCGACGCCGTCACGGGCGCGGTGGCCCCCAGGAGGACCGCGCAGACCCCGACGAGGGCGGCTCTGCGGCGGCTGCGGGTGCGGGTGGTGGTGTCCGTGCGCTGTGTCGTCATGAGAGGAGCCTCGCGGACCGGTGCGTCCCGCCCCATCCGGCCAACTGGCTTTGCCGTCCGGGGGTTTACCCCCTCAGTGATCCCTAGGGGGCGCCCTCTGTACGGAGTCGGCCGGTGACCTGCTTCCGGCCGGTCACCGGTGCCGTGCGCCAAGGGTGCGGCGCCGCCACCGCCCCGTGAGACCGTGCCCGCGCTGCCGTCGGTCTCCAGCAGCGCGCTGCCCGATCAGACTCCGCCCGCGCCGGGGCGCGCCACGTCCCCGACGAACCGGGCCCAGGCCGCCGCCCGCACGACCAGCACGGGACCGTCCGGGACCTTGCTGTCCCGGACGGGGACGCTGCCGGGGACTCCGTCGGCTACTTCGAGGCAGTCCCCGCCTTCGCCGTTGCTGTACGTGCTCTTGCGCCAGCGGGCGGCGCCGGGGAAGTCGTATGCGACTTCAACGCACGATTCGCCCCCGCTTCCGCCGCTGTAACTGCTCTTGTGCCAGCGGGCGTTGCTCAGGTCGTACCCGCGCATCGTCTGTAGTCCTCCGCCGCCGCTTCGATCATGGTCAGGGACGCCCCTAGTGACAGGGCTGCCGCCCTGAGCAGATCGTAATCCGCGAGGCCCCGCTTAACTACCGCCGGTTCGTCCAGCAGACTGCCGGAAAGCACCGCCTCGGAGTAGATGGTCGGCGGAGCATCCTCGAAGTCCATGAGCGTCATCATCTTGCCCATCTGAGGGTGAGCGCCCGCCGCGAACGGCAGGACCTGCACCAGAGCCTTGCGGCTGCGGACGGTGCTCACGATGTGATCCAGCTGCCCGGCCATCACCGCGCCGCCGCCGACAGGGACGCGCAGCACAGTCTCGTGCAGGAGAACCCAATACACGGGGCGTGTAGCGTCCTTGAGAATCCGGGCCCGCTCCATGCGGAGGCTGACCATCTCCTCGATCTACTCATCCGTGGCGAGCGGATTGCTCGACAGGTAGATCGCGCGAGCGTACGCCGGCGTCTGGAGAAGGCCCGGGACAACAGCCGGAGCCCACTCGCTGATACTGGTCGCCAGCCGTTCCAGTTCCGCCGCGTGCGCGAAGTACTCGGCGAATCGCTGCTCTTTGATGAGTTTGCGCCAGAGGCGTTCGAAAAAACCGTCGGTTTGCAGTACCTCGTCGATCCGCCGGGCCACGTCCAGCTGTGGTTTTCTGATCGCCTGTTCGAACTGGCCGATGTAGCCGCCCGATACGAAGACCTTCGCACCCAGCTCCACCTGCGTCATCCCCGTGTTCTCCCGGCGCCGCTTCAGCTCCGTGCCGAAGAACTCCCAGACCGCCTGGCGTGAACCGTTGGCCATCGCCAACCCCCTTGTGCAGCCCTCTTCTTGTAGGGCCCGAAACCCTTCCGAGTGTAGACGCGGAACGTCACTGTGGAGACACGAAGCGTAAAACTCCGGCATGACGGAAATCCCGGAGAAAGAGAAAGGGAGGAAGCACACAGTGGCACCACGGCAACACTCGGCTCACTCGGCGGTCTGTGTTCAGGAAGCGGAGGAAACAATCGTTGAATTGCGTACCGCTCTCGGAAAAGCCGGAATCACCCTGCCCTCGCTCGGGCTCGACGCGGCCGGGCTCGCCCGCGAGGCGCCCTGCCCGCTGGTGGAGCTGGGCCGCTGCTCCGTGGAGACGGCCGCACGGCTCGCCGCGGTCCTGCGGTGAGCGGCCCGTGTCCGCCGGTCGGGACTTACGCCCTCGACACCGGCACCGGGCGGATCGGCGTGGTCATGGGCCACGAGGGACCGTACGTCCAGTTGCGCCCCCTCGGCGGCGGCCGGGAGTGGGACTGCCCGCCGGAGCTGGTGCGGGCGGCCACCCCGGCCGAGCGGCTCAGCGCGGCGACGGCGTACGCGAACGCCCGCAGCCGGGGGGAGGTGCCCTGAAGGCGGGACGGGGCCGCTCCCGCCGTGCGCGACAATGGGCGCATGAGTCTGTTCCGCGACGACGGCATCGTGCTGCGCACCCAGAAGCTGGGTGAGGCGGACCGGATCATCACACTGCTCACGCGGGGTCACGGCCGGGTGCGTGCCGTGGCCCGCGGGGTGCGGCGGACGAAGTCCAAGTTCGGGGCCCGGCTGGAGCCCTTCTCGCACGTGGACGTGCAGTTCTTCGCACGGGGCGGCGAGCTGGTCGGGCGCGGGCTGCCGCTGTGCACGCAGAGCGAGACCATCGCTCCGTACGGCGGTGGGATCGTGACCGACTACGCCCGGTACACCGCCGGGACGGCCATGCTGGAGACGGCCGAGCGGTTCACGGACCACGAGGGCGAACCGGCCGTCCAGCAGTACCTGCTGCTGGTCGGCGGACTGCGCACCCTCGCCCGCGGCGAGCACGCCCCGCACCTCGTCCTCGACGCGTTCCTGCTGCGCTCGCTGGCCGTCAACGGCTACGCGCCCAGCTTCGGCGACTGCGCGAAGTGCGGGATGCCGGGGCCCAACCGGTTCTTCTCGGTGGCCTCCGGCGGCTCGGTCTGCGTCGACTGCCGGGTGCCGGGCAGTGTCGTACCCTCGCCGCAGACGCTCGCGCTGCTGGGCGCGCTGCTCACGGGGGACTGGACGACCGCCGACGCCTGCGAGCCGCGGTACGTGCGCGAGGGCAGCGGGCTGGTGTCCGCCTATCTGCACTGGCACCTGGAGCGCGGCCTGCGCTCGCTCAGGTACGTCGAGAAGTAGAAGCAAGCAAGAGGGACCAGAGGGAGACGAGGAGCACATGGCCGTACGCGGGTTCCTGGGAGGCCGGCGCCGTGAGTACGACGCGCCCGAGCCGCATCCGTCCGGCGCGCGTGCGCCGAAGCTGCCGGGCGAGCTGGTCCCGGAGCACGTGGCGATCGTCATGGACGGCAACGGCCGCTGGGCCAAGCAGCGCGGGCTGCCCCGCACCGAGGGTCACAAGGTCGGCGCCGAGCGCGTCCTCGACGTGCTCCAGGGCGGCATCGAGATCGGCGTGCGCAACATCTCGCTCTACGCCTTCTCCACCGAGAACTGGAAGCGCTCGCCCGACGAGGTGCGCTTCCTGATGAACTTCAACCGGGACTTCATCCGCAAGTCCCGCGACCAGCTCGACGGGCTCGGCGTCCGGGTGCGCTGGGTGGGCCGGATGCCCCGGCTGTGGAAGTCGGTCGCCAAGGAGTTGCAGGTCGCCCAGGAGCAGACCAAGGACAACGACCTGATCACGCTGTACTTCTGCATGAACTACGGCGGCCGGGCGGAGCTGGCGGACGCGGCGAAGGCGATGGCCGAGGACGTGGCGGCCGGCCGCCTCGACCCGGCCAAGGTCAGCGAGAAGACCATCCAGAAGTACCTGTACTACCCGGACATGCCGGACGTGGACCTGTTCCTGCGGCCGAGTGGCGAGCAGCGCACCTCCAACTACCTCCTCTGGCAGAGCGCGTACGCCGAGATGGTCTTCCAGGACGTGCTGTGGCCCGACTTCGACCGCCGTGACCTGTGGCGGGCGTGCGTGGAGTTCGCCTCCCGCGACCGCCGCTTCGGCGGCGCCATCCCCAACGAGGAACTGCTCGCCATGGAGGGCAGGCAGGACACGCCGTAGGGCGGACGGATCCCGTAGAGGCGGGGGAGCCGCCGGGGCGGGAGCGCCCGGAGTGCGGGAGCGCCCGTGCGGCGGGGGTACCCGGCGGCCATGGACACCTGCTGGTCACCGGGGGTTCACGGGGATCACCCACGATGCGCGTCATGAAGCGTGTCACCCCCGTCCTCGCCCTGTGCACCGCCCTCGTCGCCGTCCTGCCCGCGCAGGCCACGGCCGCCGACCGGACCGCGCACCGCGACACCCTCGGCCGTGCCCTCCACGGCAGCCGCGGCCACAGCGGTCACGACCGCGACAGCTACGGCACCAAGGCGCCGTACGCCCCGCAGCAGAACCCCCGCACCTACCAGGAGCCGCCCGCCGGGTTCACGCCCGTCTTCACCGAGGACGTCTCCCGGCACGGCTCCCGCGCGGCCGGCGACAGCGAGGACGGCGACCTCGTCCTCGCCCTGTGGGAGAAGGCCGCCGACCAGGGGCAGCTCACGGACCGGGGCGCGGAGTTCGGGCCGGCCGTGCGCGCCCTGCTGGCCGCCATGGACAAGGTCGGCTACGGCAACCTCAGCGGGCGCGGCGAGCAGGAGATGCGGGACACGGCGGTGCGGCTCCGGCAGCGGATGCCGGAGCTGTTCGCGAAGATCGCCGGCAAGGGCGAGAAGATCGACCTGGTCAGTTCGGGGCAGGGGCGGGCGGTGGCCAGCGGCGAGCGGTTCGCCGGCGGCCTCGCCGACGCCGACCCGGAGCTGAAGCCGCTGATCGGTCCCGTCCGCACCGACAAGGACCTGCTCTACTTCCACAAGGCGGCCGGTGGTGCCGCCTACCGCGACTACCTCGAGAACGACCAGCGGCTCGCGGCCACCCTCAAGAGCCTCACCGACCAGCCCGCCACCCACGCGCACGCCCGCGACGTGCTGCGCCGGCTGTTCCGGGAGCCGTTCGTGCGGCGGATCGAGAACGGCGAGTTCGCCTCGCTCGGCAGCGCCGTCGACGTGGCCACCGCCGTCTACAACCTGTACGCCATCGCCCCCGCCATGCGCGAGGAGAGCCCGCGCGGCGAGGGCTGGCACATGGACCGCTACCTCTCCGCGAAGGACGCCGACTGGTTCGGCTACCTCGGGGACGCGGAGGACTTCTACGAGAAGGGCCCCGGGTTCGCCGGCAGCGACATCACCTACAAGATGGCCGGCGTCCTGCTCGACGACTTCTTCGAGCAGGTCGAGACCAAGCGCGAGGGCACCAACGACAAGGGCGCCGAACTGCGGTTCACGCACGCGGAGGAGATCATCCCGCTGGCCGCGCTGATGGGGCTGCCGGGCAGTACGCGACCGGTGTCGCCGCAGCGCCCGTACACCTACAAGGACAACCCCTGGCGCGGCGCGGACGTGTCACCGCTGGGCACGAACATCCAGTGGGACGTCTTCGCCAAGGGCGACCGCTACCTGGTGCGCATGCTCTACAACGAGAAGGAGACCGCGTTCAAGGCCGGCTGCCGCCCGATCGCCCAGGGCAGCGCCTTCTACGACCTGGACGAGCTGGAGCGCTGCTTCGGACGGCGCTGAGACGTAACGCCCGGGCGGACGCGGCACGGCTCACCGGCACGGGAGGGGCCCGCGGCCACGGCCGCGGGCCCCTCCCCTCACCATGTCCTCGTCACTGCGGCCGGGACTCGGTCGCCGCGCACTCCGCGCAGGTCCCGAAGATCTCCACCGTGTGGGCGACGTTGACGAAGCCGTGCTCCGCCGCGATGGCCTCCGCCCACTTCTCCACGGCCGGGCCCTCCACCTCGACCGCTTTGCCGCAGACGCGGCAGACGAGGTGGTGGTGGTGCTCGCCGGAGGAGCAGCGGCGGTAGACGGACTCACCGTCGGAGGTGCGCAGTACGTCGACCTCGCCGGCGTCGGCGAGGGACTGCAAGGTGCGGTAGACGGTGGTCAGGCCCACCGAGTCGCCCTTGTGCTTGAGCATGTCGTGGAGTTCCTGTGCGCTGCGGAACTCGTCGACCTCGTCGAGGGCTGCCGCGACGGCGGCGCGCTGCCGGGTGGCGCGGCCCTTCACGGGCGGTCCTGCGGTCGTCACCGGATGCCTCCTCACGTCTGCGCCTGCCGGGGCCATTGTGCCAGCCCGGGCGGAGCCCGGTCAGACGCCGACCTCCCCGGCGGCGCCCCGGGCGGCCGGGATCGCGCACTCCGCGGGGTCGGCCGCGGAGCCGGCCGCGGCGAGCGCCCGGGCGCGGCGCCGGGCCAGCGGTGCGGCGAGCGCGGTGAGGGCGATGAACGCGGCGATGGTCAGCAGGACGATCGTCGCACCGGGGGGTACGTCCTGGTAGTAGGAGGTGACCGTGCCGCCGATCGTCACGCTCACGCCGATGGCGACGGCGACGGCGAAGGTCGCGGCGAAGCTGCGGGTGAGCTGCTGGGCGGCGGCCACCGGGACCACCATGAGCGCGGAGACGAGCAGCAGTCCGACCACGCGCATCGCGACCGTCACCGTGACCGCCGCCGTGACGGCCGTCAGCAGGTTCAGGGCGCGCACCGGAAGGCCGGTGACCCGGGCGAACTCCTCGTCCTGGCTGACCGCGAACAACTGGCGGCGCAGACCCAGCGTGACCAGGACGACGAAGGCCGCCAGCAGGCAGATCGCCACGACGTCGGACTGCGAGACCGTGGAGAGCGAGCCGAAGAGGTACGAGGTCAGGTTGGCGTTGGAGCCGCCCGGGGCGAGGTTGATGAACATGACACCGCCCGCCATGCCGCCGTAGAAGAGCATCGCGAGGGCGATGTCGCCGCGGGTGCGGCCGTACCAGCGGATCAGCTCCATGAGGACCGCGCCGAGCACGGAGACGGCCGTCGCCATCCACACCGGGGAGGCGGAGAGCAGGAAGCCGAGGCCGACGCCGGTCATCGCCACGTGGCCGATGCCGTCGCCCATCAGCGCCTGGCGGCGCTGGACCAGGTAGATGCCGACGGCGGGCGCGGTGATGCCGACGAGCACGGCGGCCAGCAGCGCCCGCTGCATGAAGGCGTAGTTCAGGAAGTCCATCAGCTCAGCAGTCCTGTACGGATCGGCGCGGCGCCTGCGGCGGCGTCGTGGGGGTGGACATGGTCGTGGCCGGGCAGGGCGTGCTGGCCGACCGCCTTCGGGGGCGGGCCGTCGTGCACGACGCAGCCGTCGCGCAGCACGACCGCCCGGTCGATCAGCGGCTCCAGCGGGCCCAGCTCGTGCAGCACCAGCAGCACCGTGGTCCCGGCGGCGACCTGCTCGCGCAGGGTCCGCGCCAGCACCTCCTGGCTGGCCAGGTCGACACCCGCCATCGGCTCGTCCATGATCAGCAGTTCGGGGGCGGCGGCGAGCGCGCGGGCGATCAGCACCCGCTGGTGCTGGCCGCCGGAGAGGGCGTCCACCGGGTCCTTGGCGCGGTCCGCCATGCCGACCAGGTCCAGGGCGCGGCGCACGGCCTCGCGGTCGGCGGCGCGGAAGACGCCGAAGCGGGTGCGGGAGAGCCGCCCCGAGGAGACGATCTCGGTGACGGTCGCCGGGACACCGCCGGCGGCGGTGGTGCGCTGCGGCACGTAGCCGACGCGCGCCCAGTCGCCGAAGCGGCGCCGGGGGGTGCCGAACAGCTCGATCTCGCCGCCGCTGACCGGCACCTGGCCGATGAGGCTGCGTACGGCCGTCGACTTGCCGGAGCCGTTGGCGCCGAGCAGCGCGACCACCTCGCCCCGGTGCACGGTGAGGTCGATGCCGCGCAGCACGGGGCGGGCGCCGAGGTCGGCGCGCACCTGGCGCATGGCTATGACGGGTTCGCCCATGGTCTGCTCCCCGGTGTCGGTCACTTGGCGCCCAGCGCCTGCTGGAGCGCCTTGAGGTTGGCCTCCTGGACCGAGAAGTAGTCGGTGCCCCGGGACTTCTCGGTGATGCCTTCGAGCGGGTCGAGGATGTCGGTCTTCAGGCCGGCGTCCGCGGCGATGGTCCGGGCGGTCTTGTCGCTGACGAGCGTCTCGTAGAAGACGGTGGTGACGCCGTCGGCCTTCGCCATCCTCTCCAGGTCCCTGACCCGGGCGGCGCTGGGCTCGGACTCCGGGTCGAGGCCGTTGACGGCCTCCTCGGTCAGGCCGTAGCGCTCGGCGAGGTAGCCGAAGGCGGCGTGGGTGGTGAGGAAGACCTTCGAGGTGGTGTGCGCGAGGCCCTTCTCGAAGCGGGTGTTCAGCTCGTCGAGCTGCTTCACCAGGGCCGCGGTGTTCTTGCGGTAGTCGGCGGCGTGGTCCGGGTCGCCCTTCTCCAGGGCCTTGCCGACGCCCTGGGCGACCTGTGCGTAGCGGACCGGGTCGAGCCAGATGTGCGGGTCCTTGCCGCCGGACTCCTCGCCCTCGTGGGTGTCGTGCGCGGCGGCGTGCCCGCCGACCTCGTTGCCGTGCTCCTCCAGGGTGGTCAGGGAGGCGGCGTCGACCTTCGTCCGCACTCCGGACTGGGCGACGGCCTCGTCGACGGAGGGCTGGAGTCCCTTGAGGTAGAGGACGGCGTCGGCCTCCTGGAGCTGGGCGGTCTGCCTGGCGCTGATCTCCAGGTCGTGCGGCTCCTGGCCGGGCTGGGTGAGGCTGGTGACGTGGACGTGGCCGCCGCCGATGCGCTCGGCGAGGAAGGCCACCGGATAGAAGGACGCGACGACGTCGTACTTCCCGCTGCCGCCGGCCGCGTCGGCGGAGGTGCAGGCGGTCAGGGCGCCGAGGCCGAGGGCGCAGGACACGGCGAGAGCGGTCCCGGATATGAGGTGACGTCGTGCGTTCATGACAGTCATTTTCAACAAAAATGGAAACCGTTGTCAACAACCCCCTGTGAGGGGCCCCGGACGGCCCGGACCGGGCCGCTGTCCGGCACCGATTTGATTGAGGGGGAGCCTGCGCCGGTACCCTGAAGCATTCGCTCTGAAGCGTCTCGCTTCGTCGAAGCGCAGCCGTCGCTTCGTCGCCCGTCGTCGTAATGAAGAGAGCACCGTGGCCGCCGACAAGATCGACACCATCGTCAGCCTGAGCAAGCGCCGTGGCTTCGTATTCCCCTGCAGTGAGATCTACGGCGGCCAGCGCGCCGCCTGGGACTACGGGCCGCTGGGCGTCGAGCTGAAGGAGAACCTCAAGCGCCAGTGGTGGCGCTACATGGTGACGTCGCGCGAGGACGTGGTCGGTATCGACTCGTCCGTGATCCTGGCCACCGAGGTGTGGGTCGCCTCCGGCCACGTCGCCACCTTCACGGACCCGCTGACCGAGTGCACCGCCTGTCACAAGCGGTTCCGCGCGGACCACCTGGAGGAGGCCTACGAGGCCAAGCACAAGCGCCTCCCGGAGAACGGCCTGGCCGACGTCAACTGCCCCAACTGCGGCAACAAGGGCCAGTTCACCGAGCCCAAGCAGTTCTCCGGCCTGCTCTCCACCCACCTCGGCCCCACCCAGGACACCGGCTCCGTCGCCTACCTGCGCCCGGAGACCGCCCAGGGCATCTTCACCAACTTCGCCCAGGTGCAGACCACCTCGCGCCGCAAGCCGCCGTTCGGCATCGCCCAGATGGGCAAGTCGTTCCGCAACGAGATCACGCCGGGCAACTTCATCTTCCGCACCCGCGAGTTCGAGCAGATGGAGATGGAGTTCTTCGTCAAGCCGGGCGAGGACGAGAAGTGGCACGAGTACTGGATGGAGCAGCGCTGGAACTGGTACACCGGCCTGGGCCTGCGTGAAGAGAACATGCGCTGGTACGAGCACCCCAAGGAGAAGCTCTCCCACTACTCCAAGCGCACCGCCGACATCGAGTACCGCTTCCAGTTCGGCGGCAACGAGTGGGGCGAGCTGGAGGGTGTCGCCAACCGCACCGACTACGACCTCGGCGCCCACGCCAAGGCCTCCGGCCAGGACCTCGCCTACTACGACCAGGAGGCCGGCGAGCGCTGGACGCCGTACGTCATCGAGCCCGCGGCCGGTGTCGGCCGCGCGATGCTGGCGTTCCTGCTCGACGCCTACGTCGAGGACGAGGCGCCCAACGCCAAGGGCAAGATGGAGAAGCGCACGGTGCTGCGCCTGGACCACCGCCTGGCCCCGGTGAAGGCCGCGGTGCTGCCGCTGTCCCGCAACCCGGAGCTGTCCCCGAAGGCCAAGGGCCTGGCCCAGGCGCTGCGCCAGCACTGGAACATCGAGTTCGACGACGCCGGCGCCATCGGCCGCCGCTACCGCCGCCAGGACGAGATCGGCACGCCGTACTGCGTCACCGTCGACTTCGACACCCTGGACGACAACGCGGTCACCGTCCGCGAGCGCGACTCCATGAAGCAGGAGCGTGTCTCCCTGGACCAGATCGAGGGCTACCTGGCCGCCCGCCTGATCGGCTGCTGAGCAGGCCCCTGACGGGAGCGCGCCCAACGCCGTACGGCCGCCGGATCACCGGCGGCCGTACGGCGTTTCGCGTTCCCGGTGGCCTCAACGGCCCTGGAGCGCCTTCACGTTGTCGCCGAAGGTCCAGTTCTTCGAGCCGTCCCAGTTGAGCGACCAGGTCATCAGCCCCTTGAGGCCGTTGCCGTAGTGGTTCCAGGCCTGGGAGACCAGGGAGGGGGACATGTAGCCGCCGCCCGCGCCCGGCTGGGCGGGCAGGCCGGGCACCTGCTTGTCGTAGGGGACCCTGACCGTGGTGCCCTGGACCACCAGGCCCTTGTTCAGGCAGTCGGTCTGGGCGGTGAAGCCCTGCACCGTCGCGGCCGAGTAGGAGTCGCCGGAGCAGCCGTACATGCTGCCGTTGTAGTACTGCATGTTCAGCCACCACAGGCGGCCGTTGTCGGCGTACTTCTTGATGACGGGCAGGTAGGCGCCCCAGATCGAGCCGTAGACGATGCTGCCGCCGGTGACGTAGGCGGTCTCCGGTGCCATGGTCAGCCCGAAGTTCGAGGGCATCCGGGCCAGGATGCCGTCGATGATGCGGATGAGGTTGGCCTGCGAGGCGGAGAGCTGGTTGATGTTCCCGCTGCCGGTCAGGCCGGTCTCGATGTCGATGTCGATGCCGTCGAAGTTGTATTTCTGCAGGATCGGCACGATCGTCGCGACGAACCGGTCCGCCACCGCCTGCGAGTTCAGGTCGATGCCGGCCGCCGCGCCGCCGATGGAGAGCAGGACGGTCTGCCCGGACGCCTTGGCCGCGCACATCTCCTCGGGCGTGGCGACCTTCACGCCCGAGTCCATGCCGTCCTGCCACAGCGCCGTCCCGTCGGACAGGATCACCGGGAAGGCCGCGTTGAGGACGTTGTAGCCGTGCGCCGCGATCCGGGAGTCGGTGACCGGGGTCCAGCCGAAGGGCGGGTGGACGCCGTTGGAGGAGCCGTCCCAGTTCTCCCAGTAGCCCTGGAGCACCTTGCCGGCGGGCCGGGACTTCACGGCGCAGGTGGCGGCGTCCGCCGTGGCGGGGGCGGCCGAGGCCGCGGGGGACGACAGGGACAGGGCGAGCGGCGCGAGGCAGGCGGTGGCCAGCGCTGCGGTGAGCAGGCGGGGTGTCCGGCGGATCCGGCGGAGCATGGGCGGCCTCCCGGTGGGGTGCGGTGAGGTGGCGGGCGGGGGGTGGTGTGGCGCTGGGGTGCGGTGAAGCGGTGAAGTACGCCGGGTGCGGGTGTGGTGGCCCGCGGGTGGGGGGGGGCGTGCGGAGGAGGGATGGCGCGGGGTGTCGCAGACATGACAGTCCTATGGTCCAGACCATTCGTCAAGAGGTCTGGACCGATGGCGGGCTGTCCGCAAGAAGTGGCAAGTATGGAATGACAGATATTGAAATCTGTCAGCTGTCATGCCAAGGTGGAGCCATGACGATGAACACCCGCTCCCTCGGAACCACCGGCCCCCAGGTCTCCGCCCTCGGTCTCGGCTGCATGGGCATGTCCGCGCTGTACGGCGAGGCGGACCGGGCCGAGTCGATCGCCACCGTGCACGCCGCCCTCGAAGCGGGCGTGACCCTCTTCGACACCGGCGACTTCTACGCCATGGGCCACAACGAGATGCTGCTCGGCGAAGCCCTGCGCACCGCCCCCGCCGCCCTGCGCGAGCAGGCCCTGACCAGCGTGAAGTTCGGCGCCCTGCGCGACCCCGACGGCAACTGGAGCGGCTACGACGGCCGCCCCGCCGCCGTGAAGAACTTCGCCGCCTACTCGCTCCAGCGCCTGGGCGTCGACCACATCGACGTCTACCGGATCGCCCGCGTCGACCCCGACGTGCCGATCGAGGAGACCGTCGGCGCCATCGCGGAGCTGGTCGAGAAGGGCTACGTCCGCCACATCGGCCTCAGCGAGGCGGGCGCCGACACCATCCGCCGCGCCGCCGCCACCGCGCCGATCTCCGACCTCCAGATCGAGTACTCGCTGATCTCGCGCGGCATCGAGGCCGCCATCCTGCCCACCACCCGCGAGCTGGGCATCGCCGTCACCGCCTACGGCGTCCTGTCGCGCGGACTGATCTCCGGGCACTTCACCCGTGACCGGCAGCTCGCCCCGACCGACTTCCGCGCCGTCTCGCCCCGCTTCCAGGGCGAGAACCTCCGGCACAACCTGGACCTCGTCGAGGCACTGCGGAAGATCGCCGACGGCAAGGGCGTCACGGTGGCGCAGACCGCCATCGCCTGGGTGCTCTCGCGCGGCGAGGACATCGTGCCGCTGATCGGCGCCCGCAGCCGCGAGCGCCTCACCGAGGCCCTCGGCGCGCTCGACGTCACGCTGGACGCGGCCGCCCTCGCGGCGATCGAGGAGGCCGTGCCGGCGGACGCGGCGGCCGGCGCGCGCTACCCCGAGTCGCAGATGGCGCACCTGGACAGCGAGCACTGACCGCCGCGCCGGACAGGCGTTTGGGTACGGTCTAGGCATGTCACCCGCTGCTGAGACCCTGACCGCCGAGCGCATCATCGAGGCGACCGAGGAGGTGCTGCGCCGCCACGGGCCGGCGAAGGCCACCGTGGTGGACGTGGCCCGCGCGCTCGGCGTCAGCCACGGCAGTGTCTACCGCCACTTCCGCACCAAGGCGGCGCTGCGCGAAGCGGTGACGAAGCGGTGGCTGGACCGGACGCACGACGCCCTGGCGGGGATCGCGGCCGGGGACGGGCCCGACCCCCGGGAGCGGCTGCGCGCCTGGTTCCAGGCGCTGTTCGACGCCAAGCGCCGCAAGGCGGGCGACGATCCCGAGATGTTCGCCACCTACTCGGTGCTGGCCGAGGAGAACGTCGCGGCGGTCGAGCAGCACATCGCGGAGCTGACCGCCCAGTTGGCCGGCATCGTCGAGGCGGGAGTGGCCGCCGGGATCTTCACGGCCGCCGACCCGGCGGCCACGGCCGGCGCCCTCTTCCACGCCACCGGCCGCTACCACGACCCGTGTTACGCGGGACAGTGGGAGCGGCCGGGTGTCCAGGAGGAGTTCGACCTCCTCCTGGACCTGCTGCTGCGGGGCCTGCGGCCCTGAGCGGGGCCGTCGGGGGCGGCCCGGGGCCGGGCGTCAGTGCACCTTGACGGTCACCGTCGAGGAGTGCGTCTTGCCGTCCGACGTCGCCACCCGCAGGTGCTCGGTGCCCTTGGCGGTGAACTTGTGGCTCAGCGAGAAGACGCCGCCCTTCTTCACCATGGTCGTGGTGTGCAGCGTGGTCCACTTGCCGTTGTGCAGGTGCTGGAGGACCAGCTTGGTGCCGGTCTTCTCGTCCTTGGTGTGACCGGCGAGCGTCACGCTCTGGCCGGCTTTGACCGAGGTGTGGTTGGCCTTGACCGTGATCGACCCCTTGGTCATCGGCATCATGCTGTGGGTCGGGCTCGGCTTGGCCTGCGGCGCGTCGTTCGCGGCCAGGGCGGTGGCCGACCCGGCCGACACGAGGGCGGCGGACAGGGCGCCGGCGGCGAGCGCACGGACCCAGCGGCGGCTGGTGGTGACAGGCATGGTGGTCTCCCGTTGGTCGACGGATTTCCCCCTGCGGCGCGATGGCTGCCCCGGGGGGCTGCTCGCGCTCCTCCAGGTTTGCCCGAGTTCGTCCGCGCGGCGAGTCGAGGAGGGTCGGAACTCGTCGGGAAAAAAGCAGGTTTGGGGCAAAGTGCCAGGTCGGGCCGCCGGGCCGGTTCACTTGTTTCTTACCTTTGACCATTCGGTCACACACGGTGACGATTCCCGGGCCGTCAGCCGATCGTGCGGGGCAGCCGCAGGCTCAGCAGGCCCGTCAGGACGATCCCGGCCAGCTGGACGAGCAGGGTGATCACCAGGGCGTCCCGCATGCCGAGGCCGGGGACCAGGGACAGGAACAGCGTGCCCAGGGTGGCCACGCCCAGCGCCAGCGACGACTGCTGGGCGGTGACCATGACGCCGCTGCCGACGCCCGCCCGTGCGGCCGGCACCTCGGAGAGGATGATCCGGAAGATGACGGGCAGCTGCATCGCCTGCCCCGCACCGGCGACGGCCGCGCCCGGCAGCAGCTCCGTGAAGCCCACCTGCGGCCAGGACTCCCGGACGGTCAGCGCCAGCAGGCCCACGCCCGCCAGCTGCACGACCGCCCCCGCCGTCACCACCCGCGTTCCGTACCGGGCGACCAGCCGGGGCCCGGCCAGCGAGACGAGGAAGAAGGCGACGGCCATGGGCGCGAGCGCGAGCCCCGCCGGGACCGGACCGAGGCCGGCGCCCTGCTGCAGCGCCACCGCGATGACGAACATGAAGCCGCTGAACCCGACGGAGAACGGCACGATGAGCGCGAGGCCGCGGCGCAGGGACAGCAGCCGGAACAGGCTCGGCGGCACCAGCGGCGTACGGCCCTGCCGGTCCGCGCGCCGCTCGACGGCGTAGAACCCGGCGGCCACCAGCGGGAAGGCGGCCAGCGACAGCCACGTCCACAGCGGCCAGTGGGCCGCGCGGCCCTCGGTGAGCGGTACGAGCAGGGTCAGCAGGGAGGCCGCCAGCAGGACCGTGCCGGGGCCGTCGACCGGCTCCGGGTGCTGCGAGCGGGTCTCCGGGACGGCCCTGACGGCCAGCACCAGGCCGGCCAGGGCGACGGGCACGTTCACCAGGAACACCGAACGCCAGCCGGTGCCCCACACGTCGGCCGCGACCAGGACGCCGCCGAGGATCTGCCCGGCCACCATGGACAGGCCGGCCGTCGCGCCGTACAGGCCCATCGCCCTGGCCCGGCGGCGGCCCTCGGTCGCCGCCTGGATGGTGGCGAGCACCTGCGGCAGCATCGCCGCCGCCGCCGCGCCCTGCGCCACCCGCGCCCCGACCAGGGACCACGCGTCCGGCGCGAGACCGCAGGCCAGCGAGGTCAGGCCGAAGGCCGCCATGCCGCCCAGGAAGAGCCGGCGCCGCCCGAAGAGGTCGCCGAGCCGGCCGCCGAGGACGAGCAGCACGGCGTAGGCCACCCCGTAACCGGCCACGACGAGTTCGAGGACGGCCTCGCTCGCGTGGAGGTCCTTGCCCATCGTGGGCAGGGCGACGTTGACGATGAAGAAGTCGATGAGGGGCAGTGCCGCGCCCAGCAGCACCGTGAACAGTCCGGGGCCGCCCAGCGCCGGGGGCGCCACGGCCGTGCGGACGGTGCGGGAGGAGAGGGTTCGGGTGGTCACGCATCCGAGCCTGCGACCGGAGCGAGACAGGTACCAGAGTGTCCTTATCCTGGTAGCCGGAGTACCTGGAAACAGGGTCGGCGCGGCGGCAGGCTGGAGGCATGACCACCATGGCCCAGGAGACGGCGGCACGGACGGCGACGGCGGAGCCGGCGGTGAGGACGGTCCCGGCAGGCACGGCGGCGGCCGCGGCGGCACCGCGGGCGGCGGCCGTACGGGAGGCGGCGCGCGTCCCGGCGGCACCGGGGTCCGGCGCGGCGCCCGGTGGTCCGGCAGGTGCCGGGCGGGGGCAGGCCGGGCGGGTCCGGGAGCCCGCGGCCTCCGAGATCCGGCGGCACGAGCTGGCCGCCTTCCTGCGGCACCGGCGCGAGCACATCGCCCCCGAGCGGGTCGGCCTGCCGCGCGGTGCCCGGCGCCGCACGCCGGGCCTGCGCCGCGAGGAGGTCGCCCACCTCTCCGCGGTCGGCGTCACCTGGTACACCTGGCTCGAACAGGCCCGCGACATCCAGGTCTCCGCGCAGGTCCTGGACGCCCTCGCCCGCACCCTGCTGCTCGACCCCAGCGAGCGCGCCCACCTCTTCCGGCTCGCCGGTGCCACCGATCCGGCGCCCACGACCACCTGCCCGTCGGTCACCCCGGCCCTGCGCGCCCTCCTGGAACAGATCGAGCCCTACCCGGCCTGCCTGCAGAACAGCAGGTACGACATCCTCGCCCACAACCGCACCTACGGCCTGCTCCTGTGCGACCTGGAGGCGGTGCCGCCCGAGGACCGCAACTGCATGATCCTGGCGTACACGAACCCGCAGTGGCGCTCGTCGATCGTGCACCTGGAGGAGGCCACCCGGATCATGGCGGCCCGCTTCCGGGCCGCGATGGCCGGCCACCTCGCCGACCCGGCCTGGAAGACGCTGCTCAAGCGGCTGCGCGAGTCGCCCGACTTCCGCGAGGCGTGGGACCGGCACGAGGTGGTCGCGCCGGCGGGCAAGCGCAAGGAGTTCCGCAACGCCCGCGTCGGCCGCCTCACCGTCGACCAGACCGACCTGTGGCTCAGCCCGGAGGCGGGCCCGCGCATGGTCACCTACGTCCCGGCGGACGAGGAGTCCCGCGAGCGGCTGGAGAAGCTGCACGCCATCGCGGTGGAACGCAGCTCTTAGAGCTGCGAACGAGGGGGACGCCCGGACTCCCCTTCTGTCCGCAGCTCTTGGGCCTCCCGGGACGTCCCGCGCTCCGGTCAGGCGCCGACGCCCGCCGCCTGCCGCACCTCGTGCTCCTGGAGCCGGTCGGCGGTGCGTTCGGCGGTCCGGCGGGCCCACCGGCCGCTGGTGAGGGCGCCCAGCACCAGCACCAGCGCGCCGCACGCCACCAGCACCCACCACCCGGGCCGGGCGGCCGGCACGAACGTGTCCCGGTACGAGGACGAGCCGGTCCCGGACGCCAGCAGGGCGCCGACCACCGCCACGCCGAGGGTCGAGCCGAGCTGCCGGCTGGTCGAGGCGACGGCCGCGGCGACCCCCGCCTGGGCGCGCGGCATGCCGGACACGGCGGTGTTGGTGATGGGCGCGTTGACGAAGCCGAAGCCGATGCCGAACAGGACGTACCCGGCGAGCAGCGTGGCGTTCGACGTCTCGGCCTCGAAGAGCGCGAACAGCACCGCGCTCGCCGTCATCGCGGTCCCGGCGATCAGCAGCGGCAGCCGCGGTCCCCGGGTGCCGACCAGCCGGCCGGACAGCGGGGCGCACAGGAACGTGGGCACCGCCATCGGCAGCATCCACAGCCCGGCGTGCAGGGCGTCCAGACCGCGCACGTTCTGCAGGTACAGCGTGGACAGGAACAGGAAGCCGCCGAGCGCCGCGAAGCCGCTGACCGCGATGACCGTGGCCCCGCTGAACGGGGCGGAGCGGAAGAAGCGCAGGTCGATGAGGGGTTCGGTGCGGCGCGGCTCGTACCACAGCAGGCCGAGCAGCGCGGCGAGCGCGACGGCGGCGAACGGCAGGACCACGGTGGCGCTCGCGTCCGGGGCCTCGATGATCGCGTACGTCAGCGCGCCGAACAGGGCGATGACGAGCACCTGGCCGACCGGGTCGGGGCGGCGGGCCCTGGGGGCGCGGGACTCGGGGACGAAGCGGAGGGTGAGCAGGATCGCGGCGAGGCCGACGGGCAGGTTGAGCCAGAAGATCGAACGCCAGCCGACGGACTCCACCAGCAGCCCGCCCACCAGCGGCCCGGCGGCCATGGATATGCCGACCACGGCGCCCCACACGCCGATGGCGCGGGCGCGTTCGCGCGGGTCGGTGAAGGTGTTGGTGATGATCGACATGGCGACCGGGTTGAGCATCGAGCCGCCGACGGCCTGCACCATGCGGAAGACGACGAGCAGTTCGAGGTTCGGGGCCAGGGAGCACAGCAGCGAGCCGATGCCGAAGACGACGAGGCCGGTCATGAAGACGCGTTTGCGGCCGATCCGGTCGGCGGTGGAGCCAGCCAGCATCAGCAGGGAGGCCAGCACCAGGGTGTAGGCGTCGATCGTCCATTGCAGACCGGACGTGCCGGCGTGCAGATCGCGCTGCAGGGAGGGCAGGGCGACGTTGAGGACGGTGTTGTCCAGACTCACGATCAGCAGGCTCATGCAGCAGATCGCGAGCACCAGCAGCCGCCGGCGGTGACTCAGCTCGGGCATGTGCACCAGCGTAGTCGATATCGATAGTGCGGTTAACTAATGACTGTTACAAGTTCGCTGCCCGTGCGGGACAATGGGGGAATGTCCACGCCCGAGTCCCCGCTCCAGATCGGCCCACACACCGTCCGGCCCCCCGTGGTCCTCGCCCCCATGGCGGGGATCACCAACGCGCCCTTCCGCACGCTGTGCAGGGAGTTCAGCGGCGGCAAGGGCCTGTTCGTCAGCGAGATGATCACCACCCGGGCCCTGGTCGAGCGCAACGAGAAGACCATGCAGCTGATCCGGTTCGACGCGAGCGAGACACCGCGTTCGATCCAGCTGTACGGCGTCGATCCGGCGACCGTCGGCAAGGCGGTCCGCATGATCGCCGAGGAGGACCTCGCCGACCACATCGACCTGAACTTCGGCTGCCCGGTCCCGAAGGTGACCCGCAAGGGCGGCGGCTCGGCCCTGCCCTACAAGCGCAACCTGCTGCGCTCGATCCTGCGCGAGGCGGTCAGCGGCGCGGGCGACCTGCCGGTCACCATGAAGATGCGCAAGGGCATCGACGACGACCACCTCACCTACCTCGACGCCGGCCGGATCGCCGTCGAGGAGGGCGTCACCTCCATCGCCCTGCACGGCCGCACCGCGGCCCAGCACTACGGCGGCACCGCCGACTGGGAGGCCATCGCCCGCCTCAAGGAGCACGTCCCGGAGATCCCCGTGCTCGGCAACGGTGACATCTGGTCGGCCCAGGACGCGCTGCGGATGGTCCGCGAGACCGGCTGCGACGGCGTGGTCGTGGGCCGCGGCTGCCTCGGCCGGCCGTGGCTCTTCGCCGACCTGGTCGCCGCCTTCGAGGGCCGTACGGACTTCGCCGCGCGGCCCGCCCTGCGCGAGGTCGCCGACGTGATGGTCCGGCACGCCACCCTGCTCGGCGAGTGGATCGGCGACGAGTCGCGCGGCGTCGTCGACTTCCGCAAGCACGTCGCCTGGTACCTGAAGGGCTTCGCGGTCGGCTCCGAGATGCGCAAGCGGCTCGCGATCACCTCCTCCCTGGCCGACCTGCGGGCCGGCCTGGACGAACTGGACCTCGACCAGCCCTGGCCCGCCGGCGCCGACGGCCCCCGCGGCCGCACCTCCGGCAACAACCGCGTGGTCCTCCCGGACGGCTGGCTGAAGGACCCGTACGACTGCGCGGGCGTCGGCGAGGAAGCGGAACTGGACACGTCGGGCGGCTGAGACGCCCTGAGAGGGCACGCGTCCGCGGGGCGCGGCGCGTCCGCGCGGCGTCGGCCCGGGGGAGCCTGGGGGCTGGGTGCCCGCGTGGCGCGGGGCCTTGGGTGCCCGCCTGGCGCGGTCTGAGGAGCCCTGCGCCCGCCGGGATCCGTACGGTCCCACGGCCGGCGCCGTTCAGTGCCTAGGGGTACAAACCCGGCGAACCGGGTGCCGGGAGCTCTGCCGGACCCCTCCGCCGGTTACGCCGCACGGGTGGTCCGGGAGGTCCGCATGGTGGAATCCGGGCGCGTATGGCAGCGTGATTCTCGCCACCCTTGATAAAGGGTGCGCTCACATGAGCGGATTATCGGCGTCTGCACTTCTCCAAGGAGTGGCACTCAGTGCCACCCCTCGATCGTTCAGCGATCGAAATCACCCGTGCCTGTAGCCGCTCATATGAGCGGCTAGGGCGGGTCCATGAGCAGTGGCCCGTTCAAGAAGTGAAAACATCCGGCCCTGACGACTTGCCAAGCCTTGACTTTCGATCCGCTGGCGGACCGCTGGTTACGGGCGCATGACGCACGAGTGGACGTACCCACAAGCCTTCGATCTGGGTATGTTCCTCGCCGTCAGGGCAGCCACCGCGTCCTCGAGGAGTCGAGACCCGTGTCGGAAAACAAAGATCCCCAGGTGACCGCGCCGGGCGGGAGCGTTGAGGGCGTGAAGTTCGTCTACGACTTCACCGAGGGCAACAAGGACCTCAAGGACCTCCTCGGCGGCAAGGGCGCCAACCTCGCCGAGATGACCAACCTGGGCCTCCCCGTCCCGCCGGGCTTCACCATCACCACCGAGGCCTGCAAGGTCTACCTGGACAGCGGCGAGGAACCGGCGGCACTGCGTGACGAGGTGAGTGCGCACCTCGACGCGCTGGAGCAGCGGATGGGCAAGAAGCTCGGCCAGCCCGACAGCCCCCTGCTCGTCTCCGTCCGCTCCGGGGCGAAGTTCTCCATGCCCGGCATGATGGACACCGTCCTGAACATCGGCCTGTCCGACGCCTCCGTGCAGGGCCTCGCCGCGCAGGCCGGCGACGAGCGGTTCGCGTGGGACTCCTACCGCCGGCTCATCCAGATGTTCGGCAAGACCGTCCTCGGCGTCGACGGCGACCTCTTCGAGGAGGCGCTGGAGAAGGCCAAGGAGACCAAGAAGGTCGCGGTCGACACCGAACTGGACGCGGCCGACCTGAAGAAGCTCGTCACCAAGTTCAAGAAGATCGTCAAGACTGAGGCCGGCCGGGACTTCCCGCAGGACCCGCGCGAGCAGATGGACCTCGCCATCAAGGCGGTCTTCGACTCCTGGAACGGCGAGCGCGCCAAGCTCTACCGCCGTCAGGAGCGCATCCCGCACGACCTCGGCACGGCCGTCAACGTCTGCTCGATGGTCTTCGGCAACCTCGGCCCCGACTCCGGCACCGGCGTCGCCTTCACCCGCGACCCCGCCTCCGGCCACCAGGGCGTCTACGGCGACTACCTGCAGAACGCGCAGGGCGAGGACGTGGTCGCGGGCATCCGCAACACCGTGCCGCTCGCCGAGCTGGAGCAGATCGACAAGAAGTCGTACGACCAGCTCATGCAGATCATGGAGACCCTGGAGAACCACTACAAGGATCTCTGCGACATCGAGTTCACCATCGAGCGCGGCCGGCTGTGGATGCTGCAGACCCGCGTCGGCAAGCGCACCGCCGGTGCCGCCTTCCGCATCGCCACCCAGCTCGTCGACCAGGGCCTCATCGACGAGGCCGAGGCCCTGCAGCGCGTCACCGGCGCCCAGCTCGCCCAGCTGATGTTCCCCCGCTTCGACGACAAGGCGAAGGTCGAGCAGGTCGGCCGGGGCATCGCCGCCTCCCCGGGCGCGGCCGTCGGCAAGGCCGTCTTCGACTCGTACACCGCCGTCAAGTGGTCCCGCTCGGGCGAGAAGGTCATCCTGGTCCGCCGCGAGACCAACCCCGACGACCTGGACGGCATGATCGCCGCCGAGGGCATCCTGACCTCGCGCGGCGGCAAGACCTCCCACGCGGCCGTCGTCGCGCGCGGCATGGGCAAGACCTGCGTCTGCGGTGCCGAGGAGCTGGAGGTCGACACCAAGCGGCGCCGGATGACCGTGCCCGGCGGGCACGTCGTCGAGGAGGGCGACGTCATCTCCATCGACGGCTCCTCCGGCAAGGTCTACCTGGGCGAGGTGCCGGTGGTCCCCTCCCCGGTCGTGGAGTACTTCGAGGGCCGGATGCACGCCGGTGCCGACGACGCCGACGAACTGGTCGAGGCCGTGCACCGCATCATGGCCTTCGCCGACCGCAAGCGCCGGCTGCGGGTGCGCGCCAACGCCGACAACGCCGAGGACGCGCTGCGCGCGCGCCGCTTCGGGGCGCAGGGCATCGGACTGTGCCGCACCGAGCACATGTTCCTCGGCGACCGCCGCGAGCTGGTCGAGCGGCTGATCCTGGCCGACACCGAGGCCGAGCGCGAGGAATCCCTCAAGCAGCTCCTGCCGCTGCAGAAGAAGGACTTCGTCGAGCTGTTCGAGGCGATGGACGGCCTGCCCGTCACCGTCCGCCTGCTCGACCCGCCGCTGCACGAGTTCCTGCCCGACATCACCGAGCTGTCGGTCCGCGTGGCGCTCGCCGAGTCCCGCCAGGAGCCGCACGAGAACGAGCTGCGCCTGCTCCAGGCCGTCCACCGGCTGCACGAGCAGAACCCGATGCTCGGCCTGCGCGGCGTCCGCCTCGGCCTGGTGATCCCCGGCCTGTTCACCATGCAGGTCCGCGCCATCGCCGAGGCCGCCGCCGAGCGCAAGGCCGCCAAGGGCGACCCGCGCGCCGAGATCATGATCCCGCTGGTCGGCACCGTGCAGGAGCTGGAGATCGTCCGCGAGGAGGCCGACCGCGTCGTCGCGGAGGTCCAGGCGGCCACGGGCACGGAACTGAGGCTGGCGATCGGCACGATGATCGAGCTGCCGCGCGCCGCGCTCACCGCCGCCCAGATCGCCGAGGCCGCCGAGTTCTTCTCCTTCGGCACCAACGACCTGACGCAGACGGTGTGGGGCTTCAGCCGCGACGACGTCGAGGCGAGCTTCTTCACGGCGTACCTGGAGAAGGGCATCTTCGGCGTCAGCCCGTTCGAGACGATCGACAAGGACGGCGTCGGCTCCCTGGTCGCGGCCGCCGCGAAGGCCGGCCGCGCCACCCGCCCCGACCTCAAGCTCGGCGTCTGCGGCGAGCACGGCGGCGACCCGGAGTCCGTCCACTTCTTCCACGAGGTGGGCCTCGACTACGTCTCCTGTTCCCCGTTCCGCATCCCGGTCGCCCGCCTGGAGGCGGGCCGCGCGGCCTCCGCCTCGGAGGGCAGCGACCACCGGTGACGCCGGTGTGAAGACCCCGGAGTCCTCGTCGTGGTCCCCGACCCTCACTACCGATTGCGGCGGGGACTCCGGTTCACGGAGAAAGGGGCGGCATCCTTGTGCGGGGATGCCGCCCCTGTCGTGCGCGTACCGCGGTGTGCGCGGGTGCCGGGCGCGTTCAGTCGCGGTCGACGTGCTCGCGCACGACGTTGCCGTTGGCCACGTCGATGTCGTAGGTCGTCTTGTGCCAGTCCTTGGGCGTGACGACGTCGACGGACCAGACGAGCTTGTCGTCGTGCTCGTCGAGGTCGACGCCGGTGACCGTGCCCCTGGTCTTGCCGGTGGCCGTCTGCACGGCCTGCGCGGGCGTCCGGGTGGCCTTCTTCAGCCGGTCGGCGACCTTGCGCCTGTCGCCGGCGTCCTGGTCCGACTCGACCGCCTTGCGCGACACCTTGCCGGTGGCGGCGTCGACGTCGATCCGGTGGACCGTGCCGTCGGCGGTGGCGACCTTCGTCTCCCACTGCGCCGCGCCCGCGGAGGGCGACGGGCTCGCGGTGCCGGCGCCGGGCGACGCGGGACTCGGGGACGCGGGGCTCGGGGAGGCGGGACTCGGGGACGCCGTACCGGGGGAGGTGGCCATGCCCGGCGACGAGGTGGAGCCGTGCGAGGCGTTCTTCAGCTCGATGGAGACCAGCTTGCCCCCGGACACCTCCTTCACGGCGGTGCCGGCGGCCTTGTCCCAGCTCACGTGCGTCTTGGCGAGCAGGTCCCGGCGCTCGGCCTGGTCCTTGGTCAGCGAGGCGGACGGGGAGGGGGAGGACGGTGCCGTGGGCGAGGCGGAGGTGGGACTGGCCTCGGCCGCCTCGGCGACACTCGACCCGGTCGAGCCGTTCGAGCAGGCGGTCATCAGCAGAGCGGAGCCGCCCAGAGCACAGATCGCGACGATCGAACGCAGGGGCGGGATACGGAGCGCGGTTTTCATACCACTGTGGGTAACCCCCGCGTGGGAGGCCGACACGGACCCGCCGCCGGAACCACCCCAACGGCCCACGCACCCGGTCACCTGTGGCTTCTCCGTCCCCGGCCCGGCGCCGGACCTCCTGCCGGGCCGCCCCCGCGACCGGCCGCCGCCCGCGCGCCCCGCGCCGGCGCCGAGCGCCCCGGGGTGGCCGGAAGCGCGCTCTTGACGCGTACACACAGATGCCACGCTCCTGTCGTAATCACGGTGCATGGTTGATCGTTGGGCCGGGCACGGTGCGGGTACGGCCGTGCGGGCGGGCAGCGAGGACGAGCGTCAGGGGGCGTACATGACCATCAGCCGCAGAGCACTGCTCGGCGCCGGGGCGGTCGCGGGCGGCGGGCTGCTCGCCGCCTGCGGGAGCAACACCGGGCGCGGCGACGGCGGCGGGGGCTCGGGGCCGGCGCTGACGCAGTGGTACCACCAGTACGGCGAGAGCGGCACCGAGCAGGCGGTGAAGCGGTACGCCGCCGCGTACGGCAAGGCCCGCGTCACCGTCCAGTGGCGGCCGGGCAACTACGACCAGCAGACCGCCGCCGCGCTCCTCACCGACTCCGGCCCGGACGTCTTCGAGGTCAACGGGCCCACGCTGGACCAGATCCAGGGCGGCCAGGTCGCCGATCTCACCGCCCTGCTCGACGGCGTCAAGGACGACTTCAACCCGGCGGTGCTCACCCCGAAGACGTACGGCGGGAAGATCTGGGGCGTCCCGCAGGTCATCGACATGCAGATGCTCTACTACCGCAAGAGCCTGCTCCGCGACGCCGGGCTCCGGCCCCCGGACACCCTCGACGCCCTCGTCGACGCCGCCGGGAAGCTCACCACCAGGAAGACCAAGGGACTCTTCCTCGGCAACGACGGCGGCGCGGGCGTCCTCGGCGGAACACCCCTGTACGCGGCCGGACTCCAGCTCGTCACCGAGGACGGCAGGCCCGGCTTCGACGACCCCGCCGCCGCCCGCGCCCTAGCCAAGATCCGTCAGCTGTACGCCGACAAGTCCCTGCTGCTCGGCGCCCCCGCCGACTGGTCCGACCCGTCCGCGTTCCTCCAGGGCCTGACCGCCATGCAGTGGTCCGGGCTGTGGGCGCTGCCCCAGGTGCAGAAGGAACTCGGCGACGACTTCGGCGTGCTGCCCTTCCCCGCGGACGGTCCCTCGGGCCGCCCGGCCGTGCCCGTCGGCGCGTACGCGGCCGCCGTCAGCGCCCGCAGCCGCCACCAGGACGCGGCCAAGGAGTTCGTGAAGTGGCTGTGGGTGCAGCGCACCGACGACCAGGAGGACTTCGCGCTCTCCTACGGCTTCCACATCCCGGCCCGGATCTCGCTCGCGAAGAAGGCCGCCAGGCTGCGCACCGGCGCCGCCGCCGACGCCGTGCGCCTGACCACCGACCACGGGTACGCCCAGCCCCTGCTGTGGACCCCGGCCGCCCAGACCGCCTATCAGGACGCGCTGAGCCGGATCATCAAGGACGGGGCGAATCCGGACAGTGAGCTGAAGACGGTGCTGCGGAAGGTGTCGGCCGAACTCGACCGTGTGAAGAAGAAGCCGTGAGCGCGGCACCGACGGGCAGCACACCGACGGGGAACACGACCGGTAAGGCGCCGGCAGGGAAGGCGCGGGCCGGGGCGGCCACGGCCGGGACGGGTCCGGCCGTGCGCGCGCGGGAGGACGCGAGCGCCCGGGCCGTGCGCCGGCGGCGCACCCTGTGGTTCTGGGTCTTCGTCGGGCCCTTCGCCGCGGGCCTCGCCCTGTTCACCTACGTCCCGCTGCTGTGGAGCGTCGCCCTCAGCTTCTTCGACGCGCACAACACCGTCACGCCCACCCGCTTCACCGGGCTGGCCAACTACACCGCGATGCTGAAGGACGACGCCTTCCTCGACAGCCTGCGCACCTTCCTCCTGTTCACGGCGTTCATCGTCCCGGCCACCTACGCCCTCTCCCTCTGCCTCGCCCTCATGGTCAACCGGGTGCGCCGCGCGCAGGCGTTCTTCCGCTCGGTGTTCTTCCTGCCGGCCGCGTGCAGTTACGTGGTCGCCGCCCTCGTCTGGAAGATGTCGATCTTCAACGGGGTGCGGTTCGGGCTGGCCAACACCGTCCTGGACCTCTTCGGCGCCGACCCGGTGGCCTGGCTGTCGACCACCGACCCGCCCTGGTACTGGCTGGTCATCGTGACCGTACGGCTGTGGCTCCAGGCCGGTTTCTACATGATCCTGTTCCTGGCCGGGCTCCAGCGGATCGACCCCGTGCTCTACGAGGCCGCCGCCGTGGACGGCGCCCGCCCCGGCCGACAGGTGCTGCGGCACATCACCCTGCCGCAACTGCGCGCCACCTCCGTCGCCGTGGTCCTGCTCCTCGTCATCAACGCCTTCCAGTCCTTCGACGAGTTCTACAACCTGCTCTCCGACGCCCGCGGCTACCCGCCCTACGCCCGCCCGCCGCTCGTCTACCTCTACTACACCGCCCTCGGCCAGGGGCAGAACCTGGGCCTCGGCAGCGCGGGCGCGGTGATCCTCGCGCTGATCATCGCCCTCGTCACCCTGGGCCAGGCCCGCTGGTTCCGACTGGGAAGGACGGACGCCGATGGATGACGCCCTGGTGCGGGTGGGCCGCGCGCTGCGGCTCGCCCTGCTGATCGCGCTCGCGCTGCTCTTCCTGGTCCCCTTCTACCTGCTCGTGCGCAACGGCCTGGCCAGTGAACAGGACATCACCTCGCCCGAGTGGACGTTCTTCCCCGCCCACCTGCGCTGGGGCAACGTCCGCGAACTCTTCACGGACACCTCCGTCCCGTTCGCCCGCTCGCTGCTCAACTCCGCCCTGATCGCCGTCGCCACCACCCTCGGCACGGTCCTGCTGGCCTCGCTCGCCGGGTACGGTCTCGCCCGCATCCCCTACCGGCACGCGAACAAGGTCTTCTACGCCGTCCTCGGCACCCTCATGGTCCCGGCCGCCGTCACCTTCGTCCCCAGCTTCGTGCTGGTGTCGTCCCTGGGCTGGATCTCCACCCTGCGCGGCCTGATCGTCCCGACGCTCTTCTCCGCCTTCGCCTGCTTCGTCTTCCGTCAGTACTTCCTCGGCTTCCCGCGCGAGCTGGAGGACGCCGCCCAGGTCGACGGGCTCGGCCCCTGGCGGACGTACTGGCTGGTCGTGGTGCCGAACGCGCGGCCGGTGTTCGCGGCGGTCGGCACGATCGTCTTCATCGGCGCCTGGAACGCCTTCCTGTGGCCGCTGGTGATCGGGCAGGACCAGAGCGCCTGGACGGTCCAGGTCGCCCTGTCCTCCTTCACCACCGCCCAGGTGGTGCGCCTGCACGAGCTGTTCGTGGCGGCGGCCGTGTCGATCCTGCCGCTGCTGGCGGTGTTCCTGTGCTTCCAGCGGTGGATCGTGGCGGGGGTGGAACGGTCCGGGATCGACTAGAGCCTGTGCCCCGGGGGTGTCAGAGGGATCCGCCGCTGTCGACCACCAGGTCGGTGCCGACCAGGGAGGCCGCCTCGTCGGAGGCCAGGTACAGGATCGCGGCGGCGACCTCCTCGGTGGCGGAGACCCGGCCCAGCGGGAGGGTGTCCCGGGCGCGTCGGGCGCGGTCCGCTTCCGTCTCGCCGGCGCGCAGCGACATCGTGGTGGCGGTGGCGCCGGGGCTGACCACGTTGATGCGCACGCCGTCGCGGACGTGGTCCAGCGCGGCACCGCGGCTGAGCGCGGTCACGGCCGCCTTGGTCGCGGAGTAGGCGGCGGCGCCGGGGGAGGTGGTGTGGGCGCCGAAGGTGGAGGAGACGTTGACGATCGCGCCGCCGGACGGCTGGGTCCGCATCCGGCGGATCTGCGCCTGCAGGGCCAGGTGGACGCCGGTGACGTTGACGGCGAGCTGGCTGTGCCAGTCCTCCTCCGTCAGCTCGGCCAGCGGCTGCCCGCCCCGGAACACCCCGGCGTTGTTCACGGCGACGTCGAGCGAGCCGAAGCGGTCCACGGCCGCCTCCACCAGCGCCGCCGCCTCACCGGGGCGGGAGACGTCCGCGGTCACCGCGAGCGCCTTGCCGCCCGCCTCCTCGATCAGCGCGACCGTGCCGGCCGGCGGCCCGGGGCGGCGGCCGGCGACGACGACGTGGGCGCCCTCGGCGGCGAACGCCAGGGCCGTCGCGCGGCCGATGCCGGAACCGCCTCCGGTGACGAGGACGGTGCGGTCCTGGAAGCGGCCCGCGGACCGTGTGTTCACCGTAGTCATGATCTCCCCTTTTATTGACCGATCGGTTCAGTATGAGGGCCGAAAGAAACGCGCCCGGCGACAGGGCGCGTTCCACGGTCCGCTGCTCAGTCCAGCAGTGCCAGGGCCTGCTCCGCCGCGTCCCGGACGCGGGCCGGGTCCGCCGACGCCTTGCCGACCACCCGCAGGCCCTGCATCAGCACCAGCAGGGTGCGGGCGAGGGCGAGCGGATCGCGGCCGGCGGGCAGCTCGCCCTGGGCCCGGGCGCGGACCAGGGCCGCGTGCAGGAGGGTCTCCAGGTGGTCCCAGTTGCGCTCCACCCGCCGGGCGGCGGCCGGATCGTGCGCGGCCAGCTCGGACGCCGTGTTGGTGACCATGCAGCCGCGCAGGCGCAGTTCGTCGTGGGCCGCCTCCGCCGCGTAGCGCCGTACGACCGCCCGCACGCCCGGCAGCGCGGGACCCGGCCGGGACAGCTCGCGCACGATCTGCCCCATGCCCCCCTGCTCGTAGCGTTCCAGCGCCTTCAGGTACAGCTCGTGCTTGCTGCCGAACGTCGCGTACAGGCTGGCGCGGCCGATGCCGAGGTGCGCCACGAGGTCCGCCATCGACGTCGCCTCGTACCCGCGCCGCCAGAACAGCTCCAGGGCCGACTGCAGCGCGGCGTCCGGATCGAATTCCTTGGTCCTGGCCACGTCGTGGAGCCTAAGCCGGTCTGGAACGACCGGTCAAGTAATCGGGCTCGTTCTTCAGACGCTGCGGACCCCGTACGCCGTCACCCGCACCCGCTCGTCGTCCAGGCACCGGCCGGAGGTGAGGTCGAAGCGCTGCTTCAGCAGCGGCGAGGCGACGAACGAGCGGCCCCCGTGGGTGCCGGTCAGACCGCGGGAGAGCACCGCCGCGCCGGTGAACGGGTCCCGGTTGTCGATCGCGTACAGGCGGCCGGACCGGTCGCGGAAGAGAGCCGCCTGGCGGCCGTCCGGCAGCAGGGCCGCGACACCGCGGCCGGGCAGCAGCGCGCCCAGGTCGCACACGGTGTACCAGCCGTCGTCGAGCCGGAGCTGGACCTTCCCCGCGGTGGTCCGGGCGGCCGGTGCGGTCCGGGTGGTCCCGGTGAGCCGGGTGGTCCCGGTGGCCTCGGTGGTCTCGGTGGCGAGGGTCATCGCTGGGCGCTTCCTTCCAGGGCGTCGTGGGCCGGCCGCAGGCCGAGGGAGAGCAGCGGCAGGTCGGGCTTCATCTGGTCGCGTTCGGGCACGAACCCGACGACCGGGTCGGGGGTGTCGGGGGCGTTGACGAAGGACACGAACCGGGCGAGCTTGTCCGGGTCGTTGACCGTCTCGGCCCACTCGTCGCGGTAGTGGGAGACGTGCGCGGCCATCTGGGACTCCAGCTCGGCGCAGATGCCGAGCGAGTCGTGGACCACCACGTCCCGTACGTGGTCCAGGCCGCCGGGGATCCGCTCCAGCCACACGCTGGTGCGCTCCAGCCTGTCGGCGGTGCGGATGTAGAACATGAGGAACCGGTCGATCAGCCGGACCAGTTCGGCGTCGGACAGGTCCTGGGCGAGCAGGTCGGCGTGGCGCGGGGTGGCGCCGCCGTTCCCGCCGACGTACAGGTTCCAGCCGTTCGCGGTGGCGATCACCCCGAAGTCCTTCGACTGGGCCTCGGCGCACTCGCGGGCGCACCCGGAGACCGCCGACTTCAGCTTGTGCGGCGAGCGCAGGCCCCGGTAGCGCAGCTCCAGGTCGATCGCCATGCGGACGGAGTCCTGGACGCCGAAGCGGCACCAGGTCTGCCCCACGCAGGACTTCACCGTGCGCAGCGACTTGCCGTACGCGTGCCCCGACTCGAAGCCCGCGTCCACCAGCCGGGACCAGATCAGCGGCAGCTGCTCGACGCGGGCGCCGAACATGTCGATGCGCTGACCGCCGGTGATCTTCGTGTAGAGGCCGAAGTCCCGGGCGATCTCCCCGATCACGATCAGCTTCTCCGGCGCGATCTCCCCGCCGGGGATGCGCGGCACCACGGAGTACGAGCCGTTCCTCTGGAGGTTGGCCAGGAAGTGGTCGTTGGTGTCCTGGAGGGCGGCCTGCTCGCCGTCGAGGACGTAGCCGCCGGCGCCGATCACCGGGGCGAGGGAGGCGATGACCGAGGCGACCGCCGGCTTGCAGGTCTCGCAGCCGTCGCCGCCCCGGGCCTCCTCGCGGCCGTAGCCGTCCAGCAGTTCCTGGTAGGAGGTGAGGCGCAGGGCCCGGACGATCTCGTACAGCTCCTCGCGGGTCTGCGCGAAACAGCCGCACAGGCCCTTGTCGACCTCGACGCCGCTCGCCTCCAGCTCGGCGTCGACCAACTGGGTGAGCACCTTGACGCAGGACCCGCACCCGGTGCCGGCCCGGGTGCACTTCTTCACCTCGGGCACGCTCGTGCACGCGTGGCCGGTGACCGCGCCGCGGATCGTGCCCTTGGTCACGTTGTGGCAGGAGCAGATCACCGCGTCGTCGGGGAGGGCGGCCGGGCCGAGCTGCGCGGGCGCGCCGGCACCGGCCGGGAGCACCAGCGACTCGGGGGAGACCGGGGGCACCGAGCCGGTGAACGCGCGCAGCGTGCCGTACGCCTCCGCGTCACCGACCAGGATGCCGCCGAGCAGGGTGCCGTCCCGGCCGATGACCAGCTTCTTGTACAGGCCCGCCCGGGAGTCGGAGTAGACGACGTCCAGACAGTCCTCGGCGGTGCCGTGCGCGTCGCCGAAGGAGGCCACGTCCACGCCGAGCAGCTTGAGCTTCGTGGACAGGTCGGCGCCGGTGAACGCCGGGGCTTCCCCCTCGTCGGCGGCGATGGCGGCCGCCGCCGTCTCGGCCTGCTCGTAGCCGGGCGCGACCAGGCCGTAGACCCGGCCGTCGACCGCCTGCGCGCACTCGCCGATCGCGAACACGTGCGGGTCGGTGACCGTACGGCACTGCGCGTCCACGCTGATCCCGCCGCGCTCGCCGACCGCGAGGCCGCTGTCGCGGGCCAGCTGGTCGCGGGGGCGGACACCGGCGCTGAACACCACCATGTCGGTGGCGAGTTCGGAGCCGTCGGACAGCCTCATGCCGGTGACCGCGCCGTCCGGGCCGGCCATGATCTCCTGGGTGCCCGTGCCGGTGTGCACGGTCAGCCCCATCTGCTCGATGGTGCGCAGCAGGGCCGCGCCGCCGCCCTCGTCGACCTGCACCGGCATCAGGCGCGGCGCGAACTCCACGATGTGGGTGGCCAGTCCGAGGCCCTTGAGGGCGCCGGCCGCCTCCAGGCCGAGCAGCCCGCCGCCGACCACCGCGCCGGTCCTCGCCCGCCCGGCGGCGTACGCCTCGATGGCGAGCAGGTCCTCGATGGTGCGGTAGACGAAACAGCCCTCGGCGTCCTTGCCGGGCACCGGCGGCACGAAGGGGTAGGAGCCGGTGGCGAGGACGAGCACGTCGTAACCGACGGTGAGACCGGAGCGGGCGGTGACCCGGCGCGCCTCGCGGTCGATCGTCTCGGCCGGGTCGCCCAGGTGCAGTTCGATGCCGTGGGCGTCGAGGAACGCGCTGTCGGTGAGGGAGAGCTCCTCGGCGGTGCGGCCCGAGAAGTACGAGGTGAGCTGGACGCGGTCGTAGGCGGGACGCGGCTCCTCGCACAGCACGACCACGCGGTGCGTGGCGGTCAGGCCGCGCTCGGCGAGCGCTTCGAGGAAGCGCTGGCCGACCATGCCGTGGCCGACGAGCACGATCGTGGGCACCGGGCCGAGGGCGGCGCCGGTGGCCTGCGTGGCGCCGGTGGCCTGCGTGGCGGTGGGGGCGTTCGCGGCCGCGGTGGCGGGGGTGGCGGTCATTCAGGAGCCTCCGTCAGGGGTGAGCAGGTGGAGCAGGGGGCCGCCGTCCGTGGGGAGCGGCTCTGCTCCCTCCCAGGCGCGGGCGAGCGCGCCGACGGTGCCGAGTTCGCCGACGAGGACCCCGCCGACCAGCCGGTCGCCGCGCACGACGACCCGGCGGTAGGTGCCGCGGGTGGCGTCGGCGAGCTGCACGACGTCGTCGCCGGGGCGGACGTCCGTCTCCCCGAACGCGGCCAGGTCCAAGGGGGAGTCCGGGCCGTGCAGGGTGAGCCGGGTGAGCGAGCGGGTGCCGGTGTAGGGGGACGCGGCCGTGCCCGTGAGCAGCCCGGCCAGCGCGGCCACCTGTTCGAGGGCGGGGGCGGCGAGCCCGTAGACCGTGCCGGCGTGCTCGGCGCAGTCGCCGACGGCGCGGATGTGCGGATCCGAGGTGCGCAGTGCGCCGTCGACGACGACGCCCTCGCGGACGGTGAGGCCCGCGTCCTCGGCGAGCCCCGTGCGCGGGCGCACCCCGCACGCCAGGACCACGAGGTCGGCGTCGAGGGCGTACCCGTCGGCCAGTTCCACCGAGCGGACCGCGCCGCCCACGCAGCGCACGTCCCGGACCCGGCACTCGGTGTGCACCTCCACGCCGAGGCCGCGCAGGTGCCGCAGCACGAGCCGGGACGCGCCCGGGTCGAGCTGCCGCTCCATCAGCCGCTCGGCCTGCTGCGCGAGCACCACCTGCGCGCCCCGCTCGGCCAGCGCCCGCGCGGCGGACACCCCGAGCAGCCCGCCGCCGACCACCACCGCCCGCGCCCCGGGCCGCAGTGCCGCGGACAGGCGCAGGCAGTCGTCCATCGTGCGGAAGGCGTGGACGCCCGCGGGCAGTTCGTGGCCGGCGCGGAACAGGCCGCGCAGCGGCGGCAGCACGGGGTTGGAGCCGGTGGCCAGGACCAGTGTGCCGTAGCCGATGGCCGAGCCGTCCGCGCAGCGCACCTCGCGGGCCGCGCGGTCGATGCCCACGACGCGGGCGCGGACCAGCGCGGGCGGCGCGGGCAGCGTGATCACCTCGGGGGCGTACCGGCCGGCCAGCACCTCCGCGAGCAGCACCCGGTTGTACGGCCGGTGCTCCTCCTCGCCGACGACCAGCGCGGGCGTGCCCAGCTCACCGAGCCGCCGGGCGAGCGTCACGCCCGCGAGTCCGGCACCGATCACCACCACACGCGCATCCGAGGTCATGCCACGAGCGTGCGGCGCGGAGGTTACCCGGTGGCATCGCCTCTGTTTCCCGCCAGGAACGCTGCCCTCAGCGAGGGCGGGCGGGCACTGTGAGGCGGCCGGGGAGCGGCTGATGCCGGCGGGAGCGCGGGGAGGACGGCCGGGGGCCGGCTGATGCCGGCGGAGGAAGCGGGGAGGACGGCCGGGGGCCGGCTGATGCCGGCGGAGGAAGCGGGGAGGACGGCCGGGGCCCGGATGATGCCGGCCGGTGGCTCGGAGGGCCGGCCGGAGGCGGGTGCCGCCGTCCCACCTCAGAAGACGCTCATATGCGTGGACCGGGCACGTACCGCCTCCCTAGAGTCATGATCATGCCCGACATATCCCTGACCGTGGTCCTCCTCCTCTGCCTCGCCGCGCTCGCGGCCGGGTGGATCGACGCCGTGGTCGGCGGGGGCGGGCTCCTGCTGCTGCCGGTGCTGCTGCTCGGGCTGCCCTCCGGGACCGCGGCGGCGTCCGCGCTCGGGACCAACAAGGCCGTCGCCATCGTCGGGACCTCCGGCGCGGCGGTGACCTACGCGCGCCGGGCGCCCGTGGACGTGCGCCTGGCCGTGCGGATCGGTCTCGCGGCGCTCGCCGGGTCCTGCGCCGGGGCGCTGTGCGCGGCCGGTATGAGCACCGACGTGCTGAAACCGGTGATCATGGTGGTGCTGCTCGCCGTGGGGGCGTTCGTGATCCTGCGCCCGGCGTTCGGCACGGCCCCGGCGCCCGGCCCGGCCACCCGCCGCCAGGTCCTCGCGGCGATCGGCCTCGCGGGCCTGGGCATCGGCTTCTACGACGGGTTCATCGGCCCGGGCACCGGCACGTTCCTGGTGCTGGCGCTGACCGCCGTGCTCCACCTGGACCTGGTGACCGCCTCCGCCACCGCCAAGATCGTCAACTGCTGCACCAACGCCGGTGCCCTGGCCACCTTCGCCTGGCAGGGCGCGGTGCTGTGGCAACTGGCCGCCGTCATGGCCGTGTTCAACCTCGCGGGCGGGATGCTGGGCGCCCGCACCGCGCTGAAGAAGGGCAGCGGCTTCGTCCGGGTCGTGCTGCTGAGCGTGGTCCTCGCCCTGGTGGTGAACCTGGCGTACCAGCAGTGGGTGGCGTGAGCGCGCGGCGGCCGACGACCGGCGAGCGGCGCGAGCGTGCTCCTGCCCGGCCCTGCTGTCAGCGGCGCGAGCGCGCACCGAGGGGCGTGGGGAGCCCCTGTCCCGCCGTCAGCGGCTGCCGGTCAGGTGGGCGAAGACGACGACGTTGCCCTGGTAGCCGGTGGCCTTGGAGTAACCGCCGCCGCAGGTGATCACCCGCAGCTCCGGGCGCTCCGCGGCGCCGTAGACCTTCTTGTCGGGGAAGTCCTTCGCCGCGTACACCTCGATCGCGTCCACGGTGAACACCGCGACCCCGCCGTCGCGGCGGTCCACCTCGATCACGCTGTCCTTCTTCAGGGCGCCGAGGTCGTAGAAGACGGCGGGACCCTGCGTGTTGTCGACGTGGCCGGCGACGATCGCGGTGCCGCGCTCGCCGGGGGTGGTGCCGGACTCGTACCAGCCGGCCAGGTTCTTGTCGGCGGCGGGCGGGACGTCGAGGCTGCCGGACGGGGTGAGGCCCAGCCCCATCAGGGGGGCGTCCACCCGGATCGAGGGGATCCGGATGCGGGTGGGCGGGGACGGCGGCAGCGCGGGCGCGCCCAGGCGCTGCGCGCCGGGGTCGGGCGTGCCCTCGGCCGCGGCGGGCTGGGGCGGGGCGTGCGTCGTGTCCGCGCCGTTCAGCAGCCACACGCCGCAGCAGAGGCTGACGACGGTGACGGCTGCTATCGCACAGTCGCCGATCCTGCGCATGGGAACCCCTCTCCCGGACGGGTACTGCGGTCGTGCCCCCCGCCCCCTCCGGGCCGCGAGGGGCGTCGCACCCGGAGGGGGAGGGGACGTGCGGTACCTGCGGACGGACAGCGGAGGGTGTCCGTCAGATCCCGTCGCCTCTCGCCCGGCGATGCAGGAGCCAGGTACCGCCCGCGGCGGCGACGGCGAGAGCCGCCACGCCGGCCGCGGTCTGCACGGGGTCGTGGCCCAGGGCGCCGCCGACCCCCGTCTTCACACTTCCCCGGGGCTCCACCTGCTGCCCCTGCGCCGCGGTCAGCGTGACCACCAGGTCGCCCCGGACCTCCCGGCCGCCCGCGGCGCACTCCGCGACGATCTCGTACGTCCCCGGCTGGGCGCTCTCGGGGACCCGGAACTGCCCGATCGCGTCGCCCTCGTGCGTGCTGGGGGCCAGCGGGAAGGGCCCGGCGCCCACCGCGCTGGCGTCGCCCGCCGCGGAGGACTTCTCGCCGCACGCCTTGGTGTTCACGGTGACCTGCCCGCCCGGCACCACCGAGGAGGGGTACACCTCCAGGGTGGTCGCGGCCGGACCGGCGGGGCGCGCGGCCACGGGAGCGGTGTCCGCGCCGTACGCGGGCCCGGCGAGGGCGCTCACGGCGGCGACGGCGAGCGCGGCCCCGGTCACGGCCCCGGCCGGCAGACGTGCGGTACGTCGCATCGGTGCTCCTTAGAGCTGCTCAGCGGTCGGGACACGGCCCGCGGCACCGGCATGTGCCGCCGTCGTCGCGTCCCTGCCCTTCCGAGGTAAGTGGCACATGCGCCCGTCCGCTTCCTGAGAGACCGTCAGAAATACGATGAACGGGTGCTGCCGCTTCCGGCGCGCCGCGCACGGTCACCTCCCTTTGCCCAGGTCAGCGGGCACGCCCTGACGGAGCGTCGGAATTTTCCCGAAGGGGGCGGCGGGCGGCGGTGAACGGGTGAGCGGGACGCGCGGACCCCGCGCTTGACCTCAAGCAAGGTTGAGCTATCAGGCTGTCCCGCATGAACACCACCACGGCGCCCGGTGCGCCCCTGAACGTCACCCTCGTCCTCGGCAGCAACCGTCACGGCCGCTTCGGCCCCGTGGTCGCCGACTGGCTCCTGACCCGCCTGCGGGAGCGGCCCGGCCTCGCCGTACAGGTCGTGGACGTGGCCGAGGCGGCCGCCCTCCCGACGACCCTGGAGCCGGGCCCGGAGGCGAGGGCGGCCCTGGCGGAGATCACCCCGAAGCTGGCGTCCGCCGACGCGTTCGTCGTCCTCACCCCGGAGTACAACCACTCCTTCCCGGCCGGCCTCAAGAACCTCATCGACTGGCACTACACCGAATGGCAGGCCAAGCCGGTCGCCCTCGCCTCCTACGGCGGTGTCGCCGGCGGTCTGCGCGCCGTCGAACACCTGCGGCAGGTCTTCGCCGAACTGCACGCGGTCACCGTCCGCGACACGGTCTCCTTCGCCAACGCGGGCGACTCCTTCGACGGCGAAGGCAACCTGAAGGACCCCACCGCCCCGGACGCGGCGGCGAAGGTGATGCTGGACCGCCTGGAATGGTGGGGGCGCTCCCTGCGGGAGGCCAGGGAGCGCACGCCGTACGGGGGTTGAGGGCGGACACGGACCCCTCCACCCGCGGTGGCAGGGCTACCGCCGGGGTTTACCGCCGGGTTACGGCACCGGGTTGACGCCGCGGTGCCGGTACGCCCCGTAGGTTCGGCGCCGACACGGTTCCCGGCGCGCGGTCCCGGCAGGACACGAGTCCGACGGCCCCCCGCGCGGTCATCGCTGCGGCCGACGCAGCAGAGGAGGAGCACATCCATGTCCCTGCGCAGAACTTTCGCGGCCCTCGCCACGACAGCCGCCCTGGCCGGAGGCGGCTTGGTCCTCACCGCACCCGCCGAAGCGGCCCCGCTGTGCGATCCCTGGGGTGCGACCGGCACCGCGGGCGACATCGGCGGGGCATACGCGCACGGGGACATGTGCATCTTCAACGTCGACAACCGCCCGAGCGTCGACGTGTACCTGAAGGACACGGTCGCGGACGGCAAGTCGGCGTGCGTCCAGCTGCACGCCACCTACGCCGACGGCGGAACCCGCGACGAGTGGGTCTACAACAGCGGCGGAGCCGGTTCGGAGAAGCACGCCTACTACACGTACGCCTCGAACCTGCGCGGCATCTGGGTGCGGGAAGGCCTGGGGAAAGGCGGGGTGTGTACGGTCATGGCCTCCGGGGTGCACACCATCTACAAGTACTGAGCCCACCGGTCCCCCGATACCGAGCCCGCCGGTACCGCATCCGCCGGCACAGGACGAACGGCCGCCTCCGCCGTGCGGGCGGGGGCGGCCGTCGTGTCCGGCGGGCGGGGTCAGTTCACGCTGACCGCGCTCCACGCCGCCGCCACCGCGGCGTACTCCGCGGAACCGGCGCCGTACAGGTCCTTCGCCGCGTCGAGGGTCGCCGTCCGGGCGGCCGCGTAGTTCGTCGAGGACGTCATGTAGACCGTGAGGGCCCGGTACCAGATCTTGCCGAGCTTGTCGTGGCCGATGCCCGTCACCGTGGAGTTGTTGCAGGTGGGGGAGTTGTACGCGACCCCGTTGATCGTCTTGGCGCCGCTGCCCTCGGCCAGCAGGTAGGCGAAGTGGTTGGCGACGCCCGAGGAGTAGTGCACGTCGAGGTTGCCCACCGAACTGCTCCAGCAGTCGGCCGAGTTGCCGTCCTTGGAGGGCTTGTCCATGTAGCGCAGGGCGGTGCCGCCGAAGCCGGAGCGGACGATGGCCTCGCCGATCAGGTAGTCACCGGGGTCGGCCGGGTTGGCGGCGTACCACTCCACCATCGTGCCCAGGATGTCGGAGGTGGCCTCGTTCAGACCGCCGGACTCGCCCGAGTACGTCAGGGCCGCCGTCTTGGACGTCACGCCGTGCGACATCTCGTGCCCGGCGACGTCGAGGGCGACGAGCGGCCCGAAGGTCGTACCGTCACCGTCGCCGTACGTCATGCAGAAGCAGCTGTCGTCCCAGAAGGCGTTGTTGTAGTTGGTGCCGTAGTGGACGCGGTTGTACGAGCCCTTGCCGTCGCCCGCTATGCCGTTGCGGCCGTGGACGTTCTTGTAGTAGTCCCACGTCTCGTTCGTGCCGTACTGCGCGTCCACCGCCGCCGAGGCGCGGTCCGCCGTCGTGCCCGTGCCCCAGTGGTTGTCGGCGTCCGTGAAGAGGGTGGCGGGGGCCCGCTGGAAGCAGATGCCGAAGATGCACAGGTCGGTCTTGTTCTCCGCGTCGCCCGTGTACGTGTTGCCGCGCGTCGGGTCCTTGAGCTGGTACGCCGACCCGGACTGCGTCGTCTCCAGCGCGACCGTCCCGCTGTAGAGCGACTTGCCGTCGCCCGTCGCCGTCTCGAGGCTGTCCCACGCGTCGATCTGCGCACCGGTGCGCGCGTCGGTCAGGACCGTGCGGGCGACCGGGTTGCCGAGGGAGTCCAGCCCGGCGGCCACCGTGCGCCAGGCCAGGCGGGGCGCGCCGTGCAGGGCGTCGACGACCAGGCCCGGCTTGGCCTTGACCTGCCGGAGGCGGGCGGCGGGGTGGGCGGCGCGCAGCGCGTGCTCGGCGAGGCCGGCGGCCTCCGGGGCGGCGAGGCGCGGGGTGGTGGTCGCCAGTGACACCGTGGTGCGGGTGGCGCGGTTCGCGCCCCGGTAGGTTCCGTCCGGGGCCAGGTGGACCACGAAGTCGCCGCCCAGCACGGGCAGCCGGTCGTACGTGCGGTCGTAGCGGACGTGCTGGGTGCCGTCCTTGTCGACGATCACGTCCCGGACGCTGGTGCGCTCACCGGCGGTCAGCCCCAGGGCTCCGGTGTGCTCGGCGAGCGCCGACGCGGCGTTGCGGACGGCGGTGGCGCGACTGGGTCTGCTCTCCGCGTGGGCGGTGGGGGACAGTGCGGTGGCCAGCAGGGCGGCGGCGGTGGCGGCGACGCCGGCTGCGGCGAGGCGGGAACCTCGGGTGTGCCGTGTCCGACTCATCGGTCTCCTTGAGCGCGGGCGCCTGGGGCGCGCGGGGGTTGCGCTGACGGTGACCAAGATTTAAGTGGGCATGACATGTCATGTCCATAGCGCATGCATCGGGAATGAGGGGCGGGCGGGGGGCTGAGCGGGAAGCCGCGTACCGGCGCGGCGCGGCACGGCACGGGCTGTCGGCGGCCGGACCGGCCCGCCTGCCGGTCCGGAGGACGCTGGCCCGCGCCGTACCGGTCCGGCGAACCGCTACCCGCGCCGTGCCGGTCCGGAGGCGGCTGGCCCGCGCCGTACCGGTCCGGCGAACCGCTACCCGCGCTGCGCCGTTACGCCCGCCCGGCCGTCCGGGGGTGGCACCCCGCCTGCCCGCCCGGCCGGTGGCCGGCGCCCTTCCCCCGCCCTCAGACCAGCAGGTTCAGCCCCTGCGGCACCTCGATGCCGAACTCCTCGTCCGCCACGCGACGCGCCTCCGCCTCGTCCGTGAGCGTGCGCTCGGTGACCGTGCCGTCGGCGCGCGACTCGGTGAACCGGGCGCCGTCCAGCGCGACATGACGCTCCGCCGTGGCCTTCTGCAGATAGGCGCGGCGCGTGAAGGGGGAGCGCGGGTGGGTGCTGACGTGCCAGTTGAACACCTCGAAGTCCGCCGCGGTGAACGGCTCCAGCGTGAAGGCGTACTGGGCGGCCCAGCGCGCCGGCGCGCCGTCGTACGCCTCCAGCGCCCACAGCTCCAGCGGCCCGTCGTGCGGCAGCCGCGCGAACCGGTGCCTGCGCCCGGCGCCCTCGAACTCGGCGCCGAGGACCAGCGGCACCGGCAGGAGCAGCGCCCCCGTCGCCCCGAACCCGACGTCCGCGAGATACGGCCGCGGCTCGCCCGGCACGCCGACGCGCAGCATCATGTGCGTGCGCGGCCGGCTCAGCGGCGAGTCGGCGCCCAGCACGACCCGCGCGGCCAGCCCCGACACCTCGAACCCGAGGGCGCCGAGCGCGCACGCCAGCAGGGAGTTGTGCTCGTAGCAGTAGCCACCGCGCCGGCCGCGCACCATCTTGGCCGTCAGATCCGCCGGGGCCAGGGAGGGCGCGGTGCCGGACAGGGCGTCCAGGTTCTCGAAGGGGAGGGAGAAGGAGTGCGCGAGGTGCACCGCGCGCAGGGTCGCGAGACCGGGCTCCCGGCCGCCCTCCCATCCGATGCGGCGCAGGTAGGCGTCGAGGTCGAACGGTGCGGGCGTGCTGCTCTGGGCGTCGGACATGCCCCGAACCTACGCCCCGCCGCTCCGCCCGCCCCCGGCCCCCGGCCCGGACCCCTCTCGTCCGGTGGTCCTAGGACCGCTCTCCCGCGGCCCCCGGCCCCTCCGCGACCTCCACCCGCACCGCGCACACCTTGAACTCCGGCATCCGCGAGGCCGGGTCCAGCGCCGGATTCGTGAGGGTGTTCGCGCGGCCCTCGCCGGGCCAGTGGAAGGGCATGAACACCGTGTCCGGGCGGATGCCGTCCGTGATCCGCGCGGGAGCGACCGCGCGGCCGCGCCGGGACACGACGGCCAGACGGTCCCCCTCGGCCGCGCCCAGCCGTGCCGCCAGCCGGGGGTGCAGTTCGACGAAGGGGCCGGGCGCGGCGGCGTTCAGCTCGTCCACGCGCCGGGTCTGCGCGCCGGACTGGTACTGGGCGACGACCCGTCCGGTGGTCAGCAGCACCGGGTACGCGTCGTCCGGTTCCTCCGCGCTCGGCCGGTGCGAGACCGCGACGAACCGCGCCCGGCCGTCCTCGGTGGCGAAGCGGTCGAGGAAGAGACGGGGAGTGCCGGGGTGCTGCGCGGGACGGGCACGGCGCGGGGAGCGCGCGGCGCGCACGGGCGGCGGGGAGGCGGTGGCAGCCGGGCTCCCCGGACCAGCGGGGTTCGCCGTGTCCGCCGTGTCTGCGGTGTCTTCCGTGTCTTCCGTGTCCGCCCTGTCTACGGTGTCTGCGGTGTCCGCCGTGAGCCTCGCGCCCGCTGTGCCCGTCCCGCTCGCCCGGCCGTCCGTGTCCCCCGGTCCCTCCGGAGGTGCCGGGCACGGCCAGAACACCCCGTTCTCCTCCGCCAGTCTGCGGTAGGTGATCCCCGAGTAGTCCGCGGGGCCGCCCGCGCTCGCCCGGCGCAGTTCCTCGAAGACCTCCTCCGGGTCCGTCGGGAAACCCTTCTCCACGCCCAGCCGGGCGGCCAGCTCGTGCAGTACCTCCAGGTCACCGCGCACACCGTCGGGCGGGGCGAGGGCGCGGCGCCGCAGCAGCACCCTGCCCTCCAGGTTCGTCGTCGTGCCCGTCTCCTCGGCCCACTGCGTCACCGGCAGGACGACGTCCGCGAGCGCCGCCGTCTCCGACAGCACCACGTCGCACACCGCCAGGAAGTCCAGCGAGCGCAGCCGCTCCTCGACGTGTGCGGCGCGCGGCGCGGACACCACCGGGTTGGAGCCCATCAGCAGCAGTGTGCGGATGTCGGTGCCCAGCGCGTCCAGCAGCTCGTACGCGCTGCGTCCGGGCCCCGGCAGACTGTCCGGGTCCACGCCCCAGACCCCGGCCACGTGCCGCCGGGCCGCCGGGTCGGTCAGCTTGCGGTACCCGGGCAACTGGTCGGCCTTCTGGCCGTGTTCGCGGCCGCCCTGCCCGTTGCCCTGCCCGGTCAGGCAGCCGTACCCGGACAGCGGGCGGCCCGCCCGGCCGGTCGCCAGGCACAGGTTGATCCACGCGCCCACCGTGTCGGTGCCCTTGGCCTGCTGCTCGGGCCCGCGCGCGGTGAGCACCATCGCCGCCTCCGGCTCGCAGAACAGCCGTACGGCTTCCCGCAGGTGCGGGACGGGCACGCCGGTGACCCGTTCCACGTACTCCGGCCAGTGCGCCATGGCCGCCGCCCGCGCCGCGGCCCAGCCGGTGGTGCGCTCGCGGACGTACTCCTCGTCCACCCGCCCCCCGGCGACGACCAGGTGCAGCAGGCCGAGGGCGAGCGCGAGGTCGGTGCCGGGGCGGGGCGCGAGGTGCAGGTCGGCCTGCTCGGCGGTCTTCGTGCGGCGCGGGTCGACCACGATCAGTGTGCCGCCGTTCTCGCGCAGTTCGCTGAAGTACCGCAGCGACGGCGGCATCGTCTCCGCCGGGTTGGAGCCGACGAGGATCACGCACCCCGTCCTCGGGATGTCCTCCAGCGGGAACGGCAGCCCCCGGTCGAGACCGAACGCCAGGGTCGTGGCGGCGGCCGCCGACGACATGCAGAACCGGCCGTTGTAGTCGATCTGCGAGGTGCCGAGCGCCACCCGCGCGAACTTGCCCAGCGCGTACGCCTTCTCGTTGGTCAGCCCGCCCCCGCCGAACACCCCGCACGCGTCCGGACCGTGCTCCCCGCGCGCGCGTGCCAGCGCTCCGGCGATCCGGTCCAGGGCCTCCTCCCAGCCGGCCGGCTCCAGCACGCCCGCGCGCGAGCGCACCAGCGGCGAGGTCAGGCGCACCCGGGAGGAGAGCACCGCGGGGGCCGTACGGCCCTTGCCGCACAGCGCGCCCCGGTTCACCGGGAAGTCCGTGCGCTCACTCACCTCGACGCCCCCGCCGGGCACCGGGGTCAGGTTCATCCCGCACTGCAGGGCGCAGTACGGGCAGTGGGTGGGCGTCGCGGAGGCGGTGCGGGTGTTCGGCATGCCGCTCAGCGTGCGGCGGCCGTGTTACGCGCCCCTACGGCCGCTGTTACGCCGCCGGGACGGTGACCTCCCCGCGCCGGTGCCCGGACGGTGAGGCGGGCGGGCGCCGCTCACCCGGCCCCGGCCAGCGCCCGCGCGACCCCGTGCTCCTGGGGGCCGAGGAACCTCGGGTCCGGCCGGAAGACCGCATCCAGGGCCGCCTTCCCCGCGGCGAACACCTCCCGGGTGCCGCCGTAGTACCAGGTGACGTCGTGCGCGGCCTCGACCCCGACACCGTAGGAGTCGATGCCCGCCGCCTCGCACAGGGCCACCGCCCGCCGGATGTGGAAGCCCTGGCTGACCAGGACCGCCCGGTCCACGCCGAAGATCTTCTTGGCCCGCACGCAGGAGTCCCAGGTGTCGAAACCGGCGTAGTCGGTCACGATCCGGGCGCCGGGGACGCCGTGCTCCGTCAGGTACGCGCGCATGGCGTCCGGTTCGTCGTAGTCCTCGCGGCTGTTGTCGCCGGTGACCAGGAGCACCTTGATCCGGCCTGTCCGGTAGAGCGCCGCCGCCGCGTCCAGGCGGTGCGCCAGGTACGGCGACGGTTCGCCGTGCCACAGGCCCGCGCCGAACACGACGGCCACGTCGGCGTGCGGCGCGTCGGCCGTGGTGCGCAGCCGGTCCCCGGTGGCGACGTACAGCCAGGTCGCCGGAAGCAGCGCCAGCACGCACACGGCCACCACGGCCTGCACCAGGCGCCGCTGCCCGGTCCGCGTGCGCGGCAGGCGCGGTCGGATCCGCATCGGACGGTTCCCCTTCTCCCCCCGCTCGTACCGGTCGTACGGGCCTCGACCAGCTAGGACGAGGCGTGGCGCGGACCGGTTCGCTCCCCGTGTACCGCTCTCGCAACAGCGCACGCGCCCGCGCACGGCCGCCCCGCGCCCTCAAGTCTCCCCGCCCGCGTCCCCCAGCCCCGCGCCGCGCGCGCGAAGTCTCCCGTCCCGCGTCCTCAAGCCTCCCGCCCCGAGCGCGAAGTCTCCCGTCCCCGAACCTCCCCCCGCCCCGCGTCCTCACGCCCCCCGCCGCCGCCCGGCGCACCTCCCACAACACGGCCGACACGGTCACGCAACGGCGGCGCAACCCGCGCGCGCGAGGATCCCCCCATGACGGCCTCGCTCCCGCACGCCCCAGCCGGCCCCGTCCCACCGCCCACGGCCCGACCCGCCCCCGGCCCCTCCACCACCGCCCCACCCGCCCTCGTCCTCGTGGCGCACGGCAGCCGCGACCCGCGCGCGGTGAGCACCGTGCGTGCCCTCATGGAGCGCGTCCGCGCCCTGCGCCCTTCCTTGGCCGTGCGCCTCGGGCACATCGAACTGGACGAACCGCCGCTGCCCGACACCCTGGCCCGTCTCGGCCGGTCCGAGGCGGTGCTCGTCCCGCTGCTGTTCGGGCGCGGCCACCACGTCAAGCGGGACATCCCCGAGATGGCGGCGGCGGCAGCGGCCCGCACGCGCGTGGCCGCGCCGCTCGGCCCGCACCCGCTGCTCGCGCAGGCGCTGCACGCCCGGCTGACCGAGGCGGGCTGGCGTCCGCCGGCCGACGCGGCCGCCCGCCGCGCGAGCGCGGTCGTGCTGGCCGCCGCCGGGTCCCGCGACCCCGAGTCCGCGGCCGGCACCCGCCGCACCGCGCGGCTCCTGTCCGACCGCCTCGGCGTACCCGTCGTCCCCGCCTACGCCTCCGCCGCCGCGCCCACCGTCCCGGAGGCCGTACGCGCGCTGGCCGCCCGCGGCCGGCACCGCGTCGCCGTCGCCTCCTGCTTCACCGCCCCCGGCCGCTTCGCCACCGAGTGCGCCGCCGCCGCACCCGGTCCGGCCGCGGCCCCGCTCGGCGCGCACCCGGCGATGGCCCGCCTGGTCCTCCACCGCTACGACCAGATCCTCACGCCCGCCCCGGCCCCGGCGCGCGCCGCGCTCGTCCCCGTCTGAGCCCCGGCCCGGCCCGCCCCCTCGGCCCGGACGAGCCCGCGGCCGTCCCGCCGGCCGCCCGACGCCGCCCGCCGTGAGCGGACCGTGACGTCCGGTTGTCGGTGGGGGCGCCTACTGTCGAGGCATGGAAGGGATCGATGGGACCGCGGGGACGGCAGGGCCGGCCCCCGAGGCAGCGCCGCCGTACGAGAACCATGTGCCGCCCGTGGGCTACGACCCGGGGTCGGTCGAGCGCTGGGCGGCCGAGCCGGACAAGCGGCCGGGGCGGACCGCGTTCCAGCGCGACCGCGCGCGGGTGCTGCACTCCGCGGCGCTCAGACGGCTGGCCGGCAAGACCCAGGTCGTCACGCCGGACGAGGTCCCGCAGACCGCCGGCGCGTGGGACGCCAGCCCCCGCACCCGGCTCACCCACTCCCTGGAGTGCGCCCAGGTGGGCCGCGAGCTGGGCGCCGCTCTGGGCTGCGACCCCGACCTGGTGGAGGCGGCCTGCCTCTCGCACGACCTGGGCCACCCGCCCTTCGGCCACAACGGCGAGCAGGCGCTCAACGAGTTCGCGCACGACTGCGGGGGCTTCGAGGGCAACGCCCAGTCGCTGCGCCTGCTCACCCGCATCGAACCCAAGCGGTTCGTCACCGGCCCGGCCTCGGGTGAGCCGGTCAGCGTCGGACTCAACCTGACCCGGGCCGCCCTGGACGCCGCCACCAAGTACCCGTGGCCGCGCGGCGCCCACCCCACCGACCCCGCCTCACCCAAGTTCGGGGTCTACGAGGACGACCGGCCGGTCTTCGACTGGCTGCGCCGGGGCGCCCCCGGCACGCGCACCTGCTTCGAGGCCCAGGTCATGGACTGGTCCGACGACGTGGCGTACTCGGTGCACGACGTGGAGGACGGTCTGCACGCCGGCCACATCGACCCCGGCTGCCTGAGAGCCGCCCCCGAACGCCGGGCCGTCTTCGCCGCCGCCGTCGGCCGCTACGTCCCGGCGGACACCGACCACGCCGAGCTGGCCGAGGCCCTGGACCGCCTCCTCGACCAGGAGTGGTGGCCGCACGGGTACGACGGCTCCGCCGTGGCCCAGGCCCGGCTGAAGGACGCCACCAGCCAGCTCATCGGCCGCTTCTGCCTGGCGGCCGAGGGCGCCACCCGGCAGGCGTACGGCGGCGGCCGGCTCACCCGGTACGGCGCGGAGCTGGTCGTGCCGAGAAGCACCCGAATGGAGTGCGCCGTCCTCAAGGCCGTCGCCGACCGGTTCGTCATGCAGCGCACCGAGCAGGAAAGACTCCGCGCCGACCAGCGGATCGTCGTCGCCGAACTCGCCGCGGCGCTCACCGCGCGCGCCCCCGAGGGCCTCGACCCGCAGTTCCGCGCCCTGTTCGGCCGGGCCGGCGACGACCGCGCCCGCAAGCGGGTGATCGTCGACCAGATCGCCTCCCTCACCGATGTCTCGGCCCGCTCGCTTCACGCACGTCTCACGGGGGCAGGCATGACGGCATGAAACCGACAGCGCGCTCGGAGCCGCGGACAAAAGGGGCGCCCGGCTCGCGGTCCCCTTTTGTCAACTCTTACGGACCCCCGTGATACCGCTGTCACCCGTGGGACGAGGGTGACCGCTGAGCCCGGGCCCGGCGCCCGGAGGTGACCCTGCGTGGCCTGATCGGGCCACTCCCTCTTCCCGCATCACGCTCCGTGCGGGACGCTCGCCTGTGGCGGCACACCCGCAGTTCCCCTGGGGGACACCCCCCAGACCCCCGGCAGGAGGCATCAAGTGGTCGACGCGGATCAGACATTCGTCATCGTCGGAGGAGGTCTGGCCGGCGCCAAGGCGGCCGAGACGCTGCGCGCGGAAGGGTTCAGCGGCCGGGTGATCCTCATCTGCGACGAGCGCGACCACCCCTACGAGCGCCCGCCGCTGTCCAAGGGCTACCTGCTCGGCAAGGAGGAACGCGACAGCGTCTTCGTGCAGGAACCCGCCTGGTACGCGCGCCACGACGTCGAGCTGCACCTCGGCCAGACCGTCGTCGCGATCGACCGCGCCGCCAGGACCGTCCACTACGGTGACGACGGCACCCACGTGCGCTACGACAAGCTGCTGCTGGCCACCGGCGCCGAGCCGCGTCGGCTGGACATCCCCGGCACCGGCCTCGCCGGGGTCCACCACCTGCGCCGCCTCGCGCACGCCGAGCGCCTGAAGAACGTCCTGACCCACCTCGGCCGGGACAACGGCCACCTGGTGATCGCGGGCGGCGGCTGGATCGGCCTGGAGGTCGCCGCGGCGGCCCGCGGGTACGGCGCGGAGGTCACCGTCGTCGAGCCGTCCGCCACCCCGCTGCACGGCGTGCTCGGCCCCGAGCTGGGCCAGCTCTTCACCGAGCTGCACCGCGAGCACGGCGTCCGATTCCACTTCGGCGCCCGGCTGACCGAGATCGTCGGCCAGGACGGCATGGTGCTGGCCGCCCGCACCGACGACGGCGAGGAACACCCCTGCCACGACGTGCTCGCCGCGATCGGCGCAGCCCCGCGCACCTCGCTCGCCGAGGCGGCCGGCCTGGAGGTGGCCGACCGGGCGCACGGCGGCGGCATCGTCGTCGACGAACGGCTGCGCACCGCCGACCCCGACATCTTCGCCGCCGGCGACGTGGCCGCCTTCCCGCACCCCCTGTTCGGCACCCGGCTGCGCGTCGAGCACTGGGCCAACGCCCTCAACGGCGGCCCGGCCGCCGCCCGCGCGATGCTCGGCCAGGACCTCACCTACGACCGCGTGCCCTACTTCTTCTCCGACCAGTACGACCTCGGGATGGAGTACAGCGGGTGGGCGCCCCCGGGCTCGTACGACCAGGTGGTGATCCGCGGCGACGCCGGCAAGCGCGAGTTCATCGCGTTCTGGGTGAAGGAGGGCCGCGTGCTGGCCGGGATGAACGTCAACGTGTGGGACGTCACGGACCCGATCCAGCACCTGATCCGCACGAAGACGCAGGTGGACACCGAGGCGCTGGCCGACCCGCACGTGCCGCTGGACACCCTCGCCTCCTGACGCACGGGGATGTCCGAGGGCCCCCGTAGAATTCACGCGTGGCAGGACGGATCAACGACGAGGACGTGAAGGCGGTACGGGACGCGGTCCCGATCGACGCCGTGGTGTCCGAGTACCTCCAGCTGCGGAACGCGGGCGGGGGCAACCTCAAGGGCCTGTGCCCGTTCCACGACGAGAAGTCGCCGTCCTTCCAGGTCAGCCCGAGCAAGGGACTCTTCCACTGCTTCGGCTGCCAGGAGGGCGGCGACACCATCACGTTCGTGATGAAGGTCGACCACCTCACCTTCTCCGAGGCGGTCGAGCGGCTGGCCGCCCAGGCCGGCATCACCCTGCGCTACGAGGAGGGCGGCTACAACCCCGCCCACCAGCGCGGCGAGCGCATCCGCCTGGTCGAGGCGCACAAACTGGCCGCCGACTGGTACGCCGAACAGCTCGCGAGCAGCGCCGAGGCCGAGACCGGCCGGGTCTTCCTCGCCGAGCGCGGCTTCGACCAGGCCGCCGCGCTCCACTTCGGCGTCGGCTACAGCCCGCAGGGCTGGGACCACCTCGTCCGCTTCCTGCGCGGCAAGGGCTTCACCGACAAGGAACTGCTCCTGTCCGGGCTCGCCCAGGAGGGCCGCCGCGGCCCCATCGACCGCTTCCGCGGCCGGCTGATGTGGCCGATCCGCGACATCGGCGGCGAGGTGGTGGGCTTCGGCGCCCGCAAGCTCCACGAGGCGGACACCGGCCCGAAGTACCTCAACACGCCCGAGACGCCGATCTACAAGAAGTCCCAGGTCCTCTACGGCATCGACCTGGCCAAGAAGGAGATCGCCAAGGCCTCCCGGGCGGTCGTCGTCGAGGGCTACACCGACGTCATGGCCTGCCACCTCGCCGGTGTCACCACCGCCATCGCGACCTGCGGCACCGCCTTCGGCGGCGACCACATCAAGATCCTCCGCCGCCTGCTGATGGACAACGGCAGCGCCCGGGTCATCTTCACCTTCGACGGCGACGCGGCCGGGCAGAAGGCCGCGCTGCGGGCCTTCGAGGACGACCAGAAGTTCGCCGCCGAGACGTACATCGCCGTCGCCCCCGACGGCATGGACCCCTGCGAGCTGCGCCTGGCCAAGGGCGACGAGGCTGTCACCGACCTGGTCCAGCCGCGCACCCCGCTCTTCGAGTTCGCGCTGCGCCAGATCGTCGCCCGCTACGACCTGGACACCCCGGCCGGCCGCGCCGCCGCCCTGGACGAGGCCGCGCCGGTCGTCGCCCGGATCAAGAACAGCGGCGCCCAGCACGAGGTCGCCGTCCAGCTCGCCGGGCTCCTCGGCATCCTCGACACCCAGTTCGTGGTCAAGCGGGTCGCGCAACTGGCCCGCTGGGCCCGCGAGCGCGGCTCCGGCCGCAGCGGCGGGCCGGGCCCCGACCGGCAGCAGCGCGGCCCGCAGCAGCACGCCCCCGCCCAGCCCGCCGCCCCCCGCGGCCCCGCGCTCACCCTGCGCAACCCCGTCCACGCCGCCGAGCGGGAGCTGCTCAAGCTCGCCCTCCAGCGGCCCGAGCTGGTCTCCCCGGCCTTCGACGCCTACGGCGTGGACGAGTTCACCGCCCCGCCCTACGCGGCCGTACGCCAGGCGATCCAGGACGCGGGCGGCGCCGAGTACGGGACGGCCGACCCGCAGGAGTACCTGGTCCGCGTCCGGGACGCCGCCCCCGACGACACGGTCCGCGCCATGGTCACCGAGCTGGCCGTGGAGGCGATCATGCGCCGTGTGGTCGACGAGATGTACGCGGGCGAGGTCCTGGTCCGCGTCCGCCGCCGCGCGGTCGAACGCCGCATCCGCGACCTCAACAGCACCGTCGCCCGCCTGGGCACCGGCGGCGACCCGGCCCACCTGGCCGCCGCCCAGAACGAACTGTGGATCCTCCAGCAGTACGACCAGGCACTGGCGGTGAAGGGCGCGGCGGCGCTGTGAGAGACCCCGGGCCACTGCGGTGAGGACTGCCCGGGCGGGGTGATCCCGAGGCGGCCGGTGATCGCCCGGAGCCGCGCCGCCACCGCCGGGTGCCGACGGCCCGCCGCACTCGCGGCGCCGCTCGGCCGATCCGCCGTCGGACGACCCGGATATCCGCCTCGTAACGGACCGGATGCAAAAAGTCACCGCACGCCCCTCGTGGCGGCGATGTGTCGTACTCCACACTGGGGGCCGGTGCCCGAGTTCTCGGAGCGCGGCCGGTCCGTCCCCACGGAGCTTCTCCCGGCGGTCGTGCTCCTCGCGTACGGACGGACAGCGGCGAGGCCGTCGTCCCCTGCCCCCGAGCAGCGCTGCGGCACAGGTCAGCAGCGATCACCCTGGAGGTCGCCCGCGTGCAGACCCAGACCCTCACCCCTACCGACAGCGCCACCGACCTCGTCCTCGGGGCGGCCGTGCCCCCGCAGGACCGGGTCGCGCACCACCCGGAGGCGGCCGATCCGGGCGAGGCGGAGGAGCCGCCCACCGCCGGGGCCGAGGAGCCGCCCACCGGTGAGCCGGAGGCCGACGCCCCCGAGCCCGGCGGACCGGCCGCCGCGCCCGCGCGGGCCGAGAGCGGCGGGCCCTCCGCGGACCTGTTCCGACAGTACCTGCGGGAGATCGGCCGCATCCCGCTGCTCAGCGCGGCCGAGGAGGTGGAACTCGCCCGCCGCGTCGAGGCCGGGCTGTTCGCCGAGGAGAAGCTCGGCAGCACACCCGACCTCGACAGCGGTCTCGCCGTCGACCTGGACCGGCTCGTCGTCCTGGGCCGGATGGCCAAGCGGCGGCTCATCGAGGCCAACCTGCGGCTCGTGGTCTCGGTCGCCAAGCGGTACGTCGGCCGCGGGCTGACCATGCTGGACCTGGTCCAGGAGGGCAACCTGGGGCTGATCCGGGCGGTGGAGAAGTTCGACTACGCCCGCGGCTACAAGTTCTCCACGTACGCGACCTGGTGGATCCGCCAGGCGATGTCCCGGGCGCTGGCCGACCAGGCGCGCACCATCCGCGTGCCCGTCCACGTCGTCGAACTGATCAACCGGGTGGTCCGGGTGCAGCGCCACCTGCTCCAGGAGCGCGGCTACGAGCCCACCCCGGCCGAGGTCGCCGCCCAGCTGGAACTGCCGCCCGAGCGCGTGAGCGAGGTGCTGCGCCTCGCGCAGGAACCCGTCTCCCTGCACGCCCCGGTCGGCGAGGAGGACGACGTCGCCCTCGGCGACCTCATCGAGGACGGCGACGCCGCCTCCCCCGTGGAGTCGGCGGCGTTCCTGCTGCTGCGCGAGCACCTGGCGGCCGTGCTGTCCACGCTGGGGGAGCGCGAGCGCAAGGTCGTCCAGCTCCGCTACGGCCTGGTGGACGGGCGCCCGCGCACCCTGGAGGAGATAGGGCGGCTGTTCGGCGTGACCCGGGAGCGGATCCGCCAGATAGAGTCCAAGACCCTCAGCAAGCTGCGCGACCACACCTTCGCCGACCAGTTGCGCGGCTACCTGGACTGAACGGGGGCCGCGCCCCGGGCGAACCCGGGCAGCGGCCCCCGTCGCGTGTCCCTCGGCCCGCTCAGTCGACCTCGGCGACCGCCTGCGCGAACTGCGCCTTGTACAGGCGTGCGTAGGCCCCGTCGGCGGCCAGCAGTTCCGCGTGGGCGCCCTGTTCGACGATGGCGCCGTTCTCCATGACGAGGATGGTGTCGGCGTCCCGGATGGTGGACAGCCGGTGCGCGATGACGAACGACGTCCTGCCGTGCTGGAGTTTGGCCATCGCCTTCTGGATCAGCACCTCGGTACGGGTGTCGACCGAACTGGTCGCCTCGTCCAGGACGAGGATCACCGGGTCGGACAGGAACGCCCGCGCGATGGTGATGAGCTGCTTCTCACCGGCGCTGACCCCGGTGCCCTCGTCGTCGATCACCGTGTCGTAGCCGTCGGGCAGCGTCCGGACGAACCGGTCGGCGTGCGCGGCCCGCGCCGCCTCCTCTATCTCCCCGCGGGTGACCTCGCGGGAGGCGCCGTAGGCGATGTTCTCCGCGATGGTGCCGCCGAACAGCCAGGTGTCCTGGAGCACCATGCCGATGGCCGAGCGCAGTTCGTCGCGCGACATGCGGGCGATGTCCACACCGTCCAGGGTGATCCGTCCGCCGGTGACGTCGTAGAACCGCATCAGCAGGTTGACCAGCGTGGTCTTGCCCGCGCCGGTCGGGCCGACGATGGCGACCGTGTGGCCCGGCTCGACCTTCAGCGACAGGTCCTCGATGAGCGGCTTGTCCGGTTCGTAGCGGAACGACACGTTCTCCAGCGCGACACGCCCGCGCAGTTCCTCCGGCCGCACGCCGGGCACCGGGTCCGCCTCCTGCTCCTCGGCGTCCAGGAGTTCGAAGACCCGCTCGGCCGAGGCGACGCCCGACTGCACCAGGTTCGCCATCGACGCGACCTGCGTCAGCGGCATCGAGAACTGCCGCGAGTACTGGATGAAGGCCTGCACGTCGCCGATGGACAGCGTGCCCGAGGCGACTCGCAGGCCGCCGACGACCGCGACGAGCACGTAGTTCAGGTTCGACACGAACATCATCAGCGGCTGCATGATGCCGCTGTTGAACTGCGCCCTGAACCCGGCCTCGTACAGCGCCTCGTTCTGCTCGGCGAACTGCTGCGCCGACTCCTCCTGCCGGCCGAACACCTTCACCAGGGCGTGGCCGGTGTACATCTCCTCGATGTGCGCGTTCAGCTTGCCGGTGGAGCGCCACTGCTGCACGAAGTGCGGCTGGGACCGCTTGCCCACGCGGGTCGCCACGACGAACGACAGCGGCACGGTGACCAGCGCGACCAGCGCCAGCAGCCAGGAGACCCAGAACATCACGATGAGCACGCCGACGATGGTCAGCAGCGAGTTGATGAGCTGGCCCATCGACTGGTTCAGGGTCTGCCCGATGTTGTCGATGTCGTTGGTGGCGCGGGAGAGCACCTCACCGCGCTGGCGCTTGTCGAAGTACGACAGCGGCAGCCGCGACAGCTTGGTCTGCACGTCCTCGCGCATCCGGAACATGGTGCGGTTGACCGACCGGTTCACCAGCCGGGTCGCCACCGCCATCAGCAGACCGGCGACGAGGAACGTGCCCAGCGCGAACAGCAGGACCTCGCCGACGGCACCGAAGTCGATGCCCTGGCCGGGGGTGAAGTCCGTGCTCCTGAGCATGTCGGCGACCGATCCCTGGCCGTGCGCGCGCAGTGAGGCGAGGGTCTGGTCCTTGGTCATGCCGGCCGGGAACTGCCGGCCGATGATGCCGGCGAAGACCAGGTCGGTGGCCTTGCCGAGGATCTTCGGCCCGACGACGCTGAGGGTGACGCTCACCACCACGCACGCCAGCAGGATCCCGATCGTGGCCCGTTCGGGTCTGAACTGGCTGATCAGCCGTTTGCCCGATTTCTTGAAGTCCATCGAGCGGCTGTCCGGGGAGCCCCCGGCCATCATCCGCCCCATCGGCCCGGCCATCAGGCAGCCTCCGCTTCCGTCAGCTGGGAGAGCACGATCTCCCGGTACGTCTCGTTGTCCGCCATCAGCTCGTGGTGGCGGCCGGTGCCGACGACCCGTCCCTCGTCCAGGACGATGATCCGGTCGGCGTCGCGGATGGTCGCCACCCGCTGGGCGACGATGACGACGGTCGCCTCGGCGGTCTCGCGGCCCAGCGCGGCGCGCAGGGCCGCGTCGGTGGCGTAGTCGAGCGCGGAGAAGGAGTCGTCGAAGAGGTAGATCTCCGGGCGCTGCACGAGGGTGCGGGCGATGGCCAGGCGCTGGCGCTGGCCGCCGGACACGTTGGTGCCGCCCTGGGCGATGGGCGCGTCGAGCCCGCCCTCCAGCCTGCCGACGAAGTCCTTGGCCTGCGCCACCTCCAGCGCGTGCCACAGTTCCTCGTCGGTGGCGTCCGGGTTGCCGTAGCGCAGGTTGGTGGCGACCGTGCCGGCGAACAGGTACGGCTTCTGCGGCACCATGCCGACGGTCTTCGCCAGCAGCTTCGCGTCCACCGTCCGCACGTCCACGCCGTCGACCAGGACCTCACCCTCCGTCGCGTCGAACAGGCGGGCGACCAGGCCCAGCAGGGTGGACTTGCCGCTGCCGGTCGAGCCGATGACGGCGGTCACCTCGCCGGGGCGGGCGGCCAGGTCGACGGCTCGCAGCACGGGCTCCTCGGCACCCGGGTAGCGGAAGCCCGCCCCGCGCAGCTCCAGGTGGCCGTGGCGGCGCAGCTCCCGCACCGGCGTGAGCGGCGGCACGACGCTGGACTCGGTGGAGAGGACCTCCTGGATACGCTCGGCGCAGACCTCCGCGCGCGGCACCATCATGAACATGAAGGTGGCCATCATGACGGACATCACGATCTGCATCAGGTAGGCCAGGAACGCGGTGAGGTCACCGATCATCATCCCCCCGCTGTCGATGCGGTGCGCGCCGAACCACACCACCGCGATGGACGACAGGTTGACCACCGTCATCACGATCGGGAACATCAGGGCGAGCATCCGGCCGGTGGCCAGGGACATCTCGGTCAGGTCCCCGTTGGCCTCGCGGAAGCGGCCGTTCTCGTACTCGTCGCGGACGAAGGCGCGGATGACGCGGTTGCCGCTGATCTGCTCGCGCAGCACCCGGTTCACCGTGTCCAGGCGGGTCTGCATGGACCGGAACAGCGGGCGCAGCCGGCGCACGATCAGCGTCACGCAGATGCCCAGCACCGGTACGACGGCGACCAGGACCCCCGACAGCGGCACGTCCAGACCGAGGGCCAGGACGACACCGCCCACACACATGATGGGCGCCGACACCATCAGGGTGAACGTCATCAGGGCCAGCATCTGTACCTGCTGGACGTCATTGGTCGTACGCGTGATGAGCGAGGGCGCGCCGAACTGGCCGACCTCGCGCGCCGAGAAGGACTGCACGCGGTCGAAGACGGCGGCCCGCACGTCCCGGCCGAGCGAGGAGGCGGTCTTGGCGCCGTAGTACACGGCGCCGATGTTGCACCCCACCTGCACCAGCGAGACGGCGATCATCACGGCGCCGAACGTCAGGATGTAGTCCGTGTCGCCCTTCACCACACCCTTGTCGATGATGTGGGCGTTCAGGGTGGGCAGGTAGAGGGTGGCGCAGGTCTGCAGGAACTGCAGCAGCACCAGGAGGGTGATGGGTTTCTTGTAGGGCCTGAGATAGGTCCGCAGAAGTCGTATGAGCACGCTGGGTCTCTCGGAGTCGGCGGTGGGGGCGGTCGGTGTCCCCTGGCACCTATCGTCGGACACTCCACCCGCGTTACCTCAACTGATTAACCCGATGGAAGCGCGGGGCGCCGCCTCCCGGCCGACGCGCCGTCAGCCGGGAGACCGTGCGAGGGGTCCCGTTTCGTCGTACGTGCGGTTGTCCGCAGATGCTTTCTGCTGTTTGTCCGATCTGCGGCTCATGCGGTGAACGTACCGGGTTGCGCGGTGAAGGCACCCGGATGGGTCTGCTCCCGCACCGCCACGTACTGCTGACGGACCGCCTGGCCCACCGCCAGGTCCTCACCGGGCTCCAGGACCTGCGCGGCCGCGCCCTGCCAGGCCGGCGGGGTGCGCGGATCGAGGGTGCCCTGCGAGACGCCGAGCGCCCAGGCCGCCTGCCGGGCGGCACCGATCGCCGCGTAGTCCGCGGGCTGCGGCACGACGACCTGCGCGCCGAACAGCGAGGGCGCCGCCGCCTGCACCGCGGGCAGCTCGGCGGCCTGCCCGAGCAGGAAGACCCGCCGCACCTCCACCCCCCGGCCGCGCAGCACGTCCAGCGCGTCCGCGAGCCCGCACAGCATGCCCTCGAACGCGGCCCGCGCCAGGTGCTCCGGCTTCATCGACTCGCGCCGCAGACCCGCCAGCGTCCCGGCGGTGTGCGGCAGCGCGGGCGTCCGCTCGCCCTCCAGGTACGGCAGCAGGACGAGCCCGTGGGCACCCGGGGTCGACTTCATCGCCAGCTCGGACAGGGCCTCCGGGTCGGGCAGCCCCAGCAGTTCGGCGGTGCCGCGCAGCGCCCGTACGGCGTTCAGCGTGGTGACCACCGGCAGGTGCATGCCGGTCGCGTCGGCCAGCGAGGTGATCATCCCGGTCTGGTCCACCAGCGCCTCGGGATGCACGGCCATCACCGACCCCGAGGCGCCCAGCGAGACCACCGCGTCCCCGAGCCCCAGTCCCAGACCGAAGGCGGCGGCCATGGTCTCCCCGGTCCCGGCCGAGATCAGCAGTCCCTCCGGCGTCGTACCGGCCGCCTCGGCCGGGCCGATCACCTCGGGCAGGACCGCCTGGTGGCCGAGCGCCAGCTCGACCAGATCGGGGCGGTAGGCGCCGGTGGCGGCGGACCAGTAGCCGGTGCCGGAGGCGCCGCCGCGGTCGGTGGTGCGCCGCACCGGACGGCCCAGCAGCTGCCACACCAGCCAGTCGTGCGCCTGCATCAGCACGGCGACCCGGCCGGCCGCCTCCGGCTCGTTCTTCGCCAGCCAGCGCAGTTTCGTCACCGGCTGCGCGGCCTGCGGCACACAGCCGACCGCCTGCGCCCACGCCTCCCGGCCGCCGAGCGAGTCGACCAGATCCGCCGCGGAGACCTGGGCCCGCCGGTCGCCGCCGACCAGCGCGGGGCGGACCGTGCCGCCCTGCGCGTCGAGCGGGACCAGCGCGTTCTGCTGGGCGGAGACGCCGATCGCCTGCACGCCCTCCAGCAGTCCGCCGCCCGCGGCCTCCCCGAGCGACAGCAGCCAGGCCTGTGGATCGACGTCGGCGGGGCGCCCCCCTCCTTCGGGGCTCTCCACCGGATGCGGCGCGTAGCCCTGCCGGAGCACGGCGCCCGTGTCCGTGTCACAGACCACGATGCGAGTGAAATCGGGCGAACTGTCCAACCCGGCGACTATCCCCATGCCGAAAATTCTGCCGCATCGCCGCGGCCGCCCGGGCCGGGGGCGGGAAGTCGCCGGGGGAACCGGCGGCGCGTCACGTGTTGCTGGTGCCCCAGTCGTCGGCGCCGTCGCGGCCCGTGCGCTCGCGCAGGGAGCGGACCCGCTGGGCGACCGAGTCCGGGACGCGGTCGCCGACCTTCTCGCTCACCGCGTGGTACGCCTTGCCCGCGAACTGCCTCCCCTGCTGCGCGGCGGTCTCCGCGGTGTTGCGCACGGCCGGGTTCTGCGCCACCTGGCGCGCGGACTTGCGGAGCTGCTCGTAGCGCTCACGTCCCGCCTTCGTGCCCAGTACGTAACCCACGGCCAGCCCTGCGATGAACACGAGCCGGTAGCGCATGGTGCCACCCTTCCTTGCCTCGACGTCGGAGCCCGGGGGAACCGATTGGCGGAGCACCCCCCTGCTTGCGCTAATGTATGTGTCGCAGCGAGCGCGCGCTCCCCGGGGACTACCCCGGAAGACGCGTTCGATGCGACGAGGCATTCCTCCGTAGCTCAATTGGCAGAGCAGCCGGCTGTTAACCGGCAGGTTACTGGTTCGAGTCCAGTCGGGGGAGCTCGGTCCTCCGTAGCTCAATTGGCAGAGCAGCCGGCTGTTAACCGGCAGGTTACTGGTTCGAGTCCAGTCGGGGGAGCATGCTGAACGAGGGCCCTTCGGGGTCCTTTTTCATGTCCGGCTCCGGGCACGGGTACCCGCCAAACCTGTGTTCGGGGGAACCGCCGTGACCTCGCAGGAGTCCTCAAGGTCAGGAAGGACCGCAGCGAGCGACCATGGCGAAGCAGGAGATCGTATGAGCGGCTATGCTGCGGCAGACGGCGCGCACACGTGTACGCGACGCGCCGGACGGGGCGGTAGCTCAGCCGGTTAGAGCAGCGGACTCATAATCCGTCGGCCGTGGGTTCGAGTCCCACCCGCCCCACCGGGCGTTACGCGGGCAGAAGCGTTTCTACCTGCGAGGACGCGAACGCGAGGGTCGCCGCGCTGATGCGGCGGCCCTCGTTCACTCGCTCGGGTCAGGACGGTACCCGCCCGGGCCAGGGCGACGGGGCACGGATCCCGGGACGGGCCCGGCCGTGAGCCGGGCCGGCCGCGGGGCGGCCCGTGGACGGCGGGTCAGGAACTCACGGGCGGCGGCCGTCCTCCGCGTCGGCGGCGTCGGCCGTCTCCGGGAGGTCGTCGCGGTCGCCCTCGGCCTGGGAAGGCGTCGGGTAGGGCGTGTCCGGGGCCTCGGCGGTGCGCCGGGCGTCGTTGTCGTCCCGCTCGCCCTCGGCCTGGGAGGGGGTGTGCTCTCGCATGGTGACTCCTGCGGACGGGGTGGCCACTCGCCCCGCCGGGTACCCGTCCCGGCCCGGAACGGAACGTCCGCGCGCCCCAGGGCTCCTCGTCAGCGGGCCACGGGACCGGCCGGACCGGTGCCCGTCGTCCGTACGACCGCCGAACGCAGCGCCGCGCGGATCTCCTCCGGGGGAGCGGGGCCGTCCGGCTGCGCTCCCGCGGTGACCGCGGCGGCCACCGTCCGCAGCTTGGTGTTGGACCGCTGGGAGGCCTCGCGGAGGATGTCCCAGGCCTGCTGCGGGGTGCAGGCGTGGGCGGCCATCAGGATGCCGCGCGCCTGGTCGATCACCGGCCGGGAGACGAGGGCACGGCGCAGTTGCCGCACCTCCTCCTCCAGCTCCAGCAGCCGCTCCGTGCGCTCGTCGGCCACGGCGGAGGGCACCGGCGCGGGCAGCGCGGGCGTGCGGCGGGCGCGCGCGAGGGGCGGATCCGCGGTGGGCGCCTCCGTGGCGGGTGCCTGCTCGCAGGACTCGGGCTCGCGGGGCGGCGGGACGGTGCGGCCGAGCGGGTCGGTGGTGTCCAGGCCGGCCAGTTCCAGCACCCGGCGCGGCTGCCCCGTCCAGCCGGTCGCCGTCACCCGGGCGGGCGCCGTGCGGCCGTACGCGTCGAGGACGTCCAGGAACTCCAGTCCGGCCGAGTCCATGAACGTCACGGCGGCCATGTCCAGGTCGACGCGGCCCATTCCCGCGGGCAGGCGGGCCAGGGTCGTGGCCAGGACGTCCGCGCAGCCGTGGACCAGTTCCCCGCGCGGGGTGAGCGAGGCCCGGCCGTCCGGGTCCGTGCGGACACCGATGGTCAGGGTGCGGGCCAGTGCGCTGAGCCGTCGAGCGAGAGGTGCTGGTGCCGCTGAGGTCATGTCCCCGCCTTGTTCCGTCCCCGCCTTGTTCCGTCCCGGCCGTGCCCGTGCTGCCACGGTCCTGGCGCCGGTGTGCGGGACCGCGCGTGACGGCGCGGGGCCGCTCGGTCACCGGCGGCGCTGACGTCCGCCTGCCCGGTGGGCGGCTCCCTACACATGGCGGCGGCCCCAGGGCGTACTGTTCTCCCGTTCGTCGACGACCGTTCAGGGGCGACAGGGAGACGGCGTGGACCTTCCTTACCGTGAGCCGGCATCGCCGGACCCTGCTCTCGCGGACACCGCCGCACCCGTGCTGGCGGTGTCCCCGCTGGCCGGGCGCGCGGGGGTGCGGGCGGCGGGCGAGGTGAGCCTGGCCACCCGAGGGGTATGGGAGCGCGTGCTGGAACAGGCGCTGAGCGGAGGTGAGGACGTGTACCGCCTGGAGCTTTCGGACGTGACGTTCGTCGACGTGGCCGGCGCCGGCGCGCTCGCGGACGCCGCCCGGCGGCTCGGGCCCGGCCGCCGCATGGTGCTGCACCGTCCGCCGCCCGCGCTGCCCCGGCTGCTGGAGCTGTTCTGGCCGGGACTGCCGGGGATCGAGGTGACGGCCTCGTGACCGCGACGGCCCGCCCCTTCGTCCACCCCGCTCTCTTCTACCGCGACGAGCAGGAGTACCTCGCCGGCACCGTGCCCTTCGTACGGGCCGCGCTGGAGGCCGGTGAGCCGGTCGCCGTCGCCGTCCCGGGCGAGAACCTGAGACTGATCGAGGCCGAACTGGGCGCCGCCGCACGGCAGGTGCGGCTGCTGGACATGCGGGAGGCCGGCCGCAATCCCGGGCGGATCATCCCCGGTGTCCTGCGTGCCTTCGCCGACGCCCAGCCCTCCGGCCGCCGGGTGCGCATCATCGGCGAGCCGATCTGGGCCGGACGCAGCCCGGCCGAGTACCCGGCCTGCGCCCAGCACGAGGCGCTCATCAACGCGGCGTTCGAGGGCCGCGAGGTGACCATCCTGTGCCCCTACGACGCCGTACGCCTGGACGAGCGGGTCCTCGCCGACGCGCACGCCACCCACCCCGTGGTCATCCCCGCCGGTGCCGCGGGCGAGCGGGCCAGCGGCGCGTACGACCCGGCGGACGTCGTCGACCGGTACAACGAGCCGCTGCCCGCCGCCCCGCAGGCCCTGGCCTTCCGCTTCACCGCCGAGACCCTCTCGCAGGCGCGGCACGTCGCCGTCGCCGAGGGCGCGCGGCTCGGGCTGACCGGGACCCGGCTGGAGGACCTCGCGCTGGTGGCGGCCGAACTGACCACCAACAGCGTGGTGCACGGCGGCGGCCGGGGCGAGGTGCGGGTGTGGGCCGCGGACGGCCAGGTGCTGTGCGAGGTGCGCGACGCGGGGCGCCTGGCGGACCCGCTGGCCGGGCGCAGGCCCGCGGCCCGCGACCAGCGCGGCGGACGCGGCCTGTTGATGGTCAACCTGCTGGCCGACCTCGTCCGCCTGCACGCCGGCGGCGAGGGCACCACGGTCCGCGCCTGGCTCACCCCCTGAGCCCGGCGCACAGGCAGGGCCTCACGCCCCCAGCGGGTCCAGGACCAGCGGTTCGATCCGGCCCTCCAGCATGTCGCCCAGGCCCTGCACCGCGCACACGTCGGGGCGTTCGGCGATGTGCACCGGCATGCCCGTGGCCCGGCGCAGCATCTGGTCGAGGCCGGGCAGCAGCGCGGAGCCGCCGACCATCATGATGCCGCGGTCGGCGAGGTCGGCCACCAGGTCGGGCGGGCACTCCCGCAGCACCTTGTAGATGCCGTCGAGCACGGCGGTCAGCGGTGTCTGGATGGCCTCCCGCACGGCGGCGGTGTCCACGAGGACGGACCGGGCGAGACCGGTGGCCACGTCCCGGCCGTGGATCTCGGTGGCCGCCGGACCGTGCGCGGTCAGCCCGTTGTCGTGCAGGGCGAGTTGCAGCGGCCGCACGGACTGGCTGGGCAGCACCAGCGCGTGTTCCTGGCGCAGGTGCTGCACGATCGCGTGGTCGACCGCCTCCCCGCCCACGGGCATCCGTACGGCGGCGACGATCGAACCGAGGGAGAGGACGGCCACCTGGGTCGCGGCCGCGCCGCACACCATGATCATGGTGGCCTCGGGCCGTTCCACGGGCAGTCCGCAGCCGACGGCCGCGGCGATGAGCGTGTCGACGAGTTCGACCCGGCGGGCACCGAGGCCGACCAGCGTCTCCACGGTGGCGCGCCGGGCCAGCGGGTCGGCGTCGTGCGGGGTGCAGGCCGCGGCCCGCAGCCGGGCCTTGCGGCGCAGCGCGCGGCGCATCTTGTCGCCGAGCAGGTGCCGCAGCATGCGCTGCGCCATCTCGATGTCGATGACCGTGCCGCCGGAGACCGGGCGGACCACGCGGATGTAGTCGGGGGTGCGGCCCGTCATCCGCTCGGCGAACTCACCGACCGCGATCAGCGCACCGGTACGGGTGTTGACGGCGGCGACCGAGGGCTGGTCGACGACGACCCCGGCACCCTTGACGTACACACGGGTCCGGGCCGCCCCCAGATCGACGGCGACATGGCAGCGGCGCAACTGCTCCAGACTGGCGGTCATGGCTGATCCTCCCGAGAGCGCGGACCGTGGCGGTCGCCGGGCGGCGGCCTCTTTCGCATCGTGCGCGGCACGGGGGAGCGGGCGCCTGTTCAAGGGGGCCGGGCGGGGTGCCGCTGGACGAGTGCATTTGGTGGCGGTCCGCCGAATGAACGCCGGATAAGCGTAAAGTGGGCGGCCTTGTCCTGGCGGGAACCTGCCACGGCAGCCATCCGCCAGCCCTCGTCAACTCCCTTGCCGCACAAGTCTCCTGACACTCTTCGCAGCGCTCGATGCAGCACTCGACGCACCGTTCGACGCAGCTTCCGAAACGAAGAGAGGCACGGATGAGCAGAGGACCAGGCAGACGGAGAGCGCCCCTCCTGTCGGCCGGGCTCGTGATCGCCCTGCTGCCCGCCGGGCAGGCCGTCGCCCAGCAGGCCGCCGCCCCCCGCCCCGCCGCCGCCCCGGGAGCCACCGGAGCGGCGAAGCCGGACGCCGCCCGCACCGTCACCCTCGTCACCGGCGACCGGGTCACCCTCACCCCGCTCGGCGGCGGCCGGAGCACGGTCACGGTGCGGCGGCCCGCCGGGGCCGTCGGCGCCGTGCGGACCAGCGTGGCCGACGGCACCGTCACCGTCGTACCGGACGAGGCACGGCCCTATCTGCGGGCGGGCCGGCTCGACCCGCGGCTGTTCGACGTCAGCGAGCTGCTGCGCCAGGGGCTCGGCGACCGGAGCACCGGCGAGCTGCCGCTGATCGTGACCTACGGCAAGGGACAGGCGATGCGCACCCCGCGCGGCGCCGAGCGGACACGGAACCTCGCCAGCGTGCACGGCGCCGCCGTGGAAGCGGACAAGGGGCGGGTGTTCTGGCGGGAGTTCGCCCGGCCGGGCACGGCGCGCGGCCTGTCGGCGCAGGGCGTCGAGAAGGTCTGGCTGGACGGCCGGGTCAGCGCCGACATGGCCGAGTCCAACGCCCAGATCGGCACGCCCAAGGCGTGGGAGGCCGGGCTGACCGGCAAGGGCGTCACCGTCGCCGTCCTCGACACGGGCGTCGACACCACCCACCCCGACCTCGCCGGACGGGTCACGCAGACCAGGAGTTTCATCCCCGGCGAGGAGGTCGCCGACCGCAACGGCCACGGCACCCACGTCACCTCCACCGTCGGCGGCAGCGGCGCCGCCTCCGGCGGCAAGGAGAAGGGCGTCGCCCCCGACGCCACGCTCGCCGTCGGCAAGGTCCTCGACGACCAGGGCACCGGCAGCGAGTCGCAGATCATCGCCGGCATGGAGTGGGCCGCGCGGGACGTGCACGCGCGGATCGTGTCCATGTCGCTGGGCTCCACCGAGGCCAGCGACGGCACCGACCCGATGGCGCAGGCCGTCAACACCCTGACCGCGCAGACCGGCGCGCTCTTCGTGATCGCCGCCGGGAACACCGGAGCGCCCTCCTCCATCGGCTCGCCCGGCGCCGCCGACGCGGCCCTGACCGTCTCCGCGGTCGACTCCGCCGACCAGGCCGCCTACTTCACCAGCGCCGGACCCCGCCTGGGCGACAACGCCCTCAAGCCCGACCTCGCGGCCCCCGGCGTCGACATCCTCGCCGCCCGCTCGCGCCTCACCGAGGGCAGCGGCGACTACACGACCATGAGCGGTACGTCCATGGCGACGCCGCACGTCGCCGGGGTCGCCGCGCTGCTCGCCCAGGAACACCCCGACTGGAGCGCGGCCCGGCTCAAGGACGCGCTGATGTCGACGTCGGAGCGGCTGGACGCCTCCGCCTACACGCTGGGCGCGGGCCGGGTCAGCGTGCCCGACGCGGTGGCCGCCGAGGTCACCGCCACCGGCAGCGCCGACCTCGGCTTCTACGGCTGGCCCTACGACGGGAACAAGCCGGTCACCCGCACCGTCACCTACACCAACTCCGGCGACGAGCCCGTCGGGCTGACGCTGTCCGTGCAGGGTGCCCCCGACGGCGTGGCCACCCTCGCCGACGCGTCGCTGACCGTGCCCGCCCACGGCACCGCCTCCACCACCGTCACCGGTGACGGCGCGAAGGCGCCGGTGGGGACCACCAGCGGGCAGATCGTGGCCTCGGCCGCCGGCACCCCCGTCGCGCACACCGCGTTCGGGCTGGTCAAGGAGGACGAGCGCTACACCCTCACCGTGCACGTCAAGGACCGGTCCGGTGCCGCCACCGCCGCCGACCTCGCCGTGCAGCAACTCGCCGCGGGAGCCGACCCGTTCAGCGCCCACGTCGACGACTCCGGCACCCTGCGGCTGCGGCTGGAGCCGGGCACCTACAGCGTCACCTCCTTCCTCGACGTGCGCGGCAGCCACGGCGCCGACTCCCTCGGGCTCGGCTTCCTCGCCGCCCCCGAGATCACCCTCGGCCAGGACCGCGAGATCACCCTGGACGGGCGCCGGCTGCGCGAGGTCCGCGCCGACGTCGGCCGCCGCACCGAACAGCGGCAGCTCCTCATGGAGTACGACCGCAAGGCCGGCGGCTCCGACCTGTTCGGCGCCGTCCAGGTGCCCCTGATGTACGACAGCGTCTTCGCGGCACCGACGACGCCGGTGAAGCAGGGCAGTTTCGAGTACCGGACCGTGTGGCGGCTCGGCAAGCCCCTCCTGGAGGTCAAGGGGATCGGCGACGCCCTCGTCCAGGCGGGCAGCACCCTGACCGAGGGCCGCAGCAGGCTCCCGCTGGTCGACGTCGGCACCGGGGACTTCACCGGCTCGGACGTGCGCGGCAAGGCGGTCCTGGCCCGGCTCCCGGAGGGCGGCGACCCCGCCGCCCTCGCCCAGGCCGCACAGGACGCGGGCGTGCGGGCGCTGTTCGTGACCGACGACGCGCCCGGCCGGCTCAGCCTGTGGTGGGGCACCGACGACAACGCCGACCGCCCGCTCCAGATCGCCTCGGTCAACGCCGCCGACGCAGCCCGGCTGCGCGCCGCCCACCGCGTCGACATGACCGGCACCCCCCGCACCCCCTACGTCTACGACCTCTCGGAGGGCCACCCGGGCGCCGTCCCCGACCGTGACCTGACCTACCGGCCGGACCACCGGCAACTGGCGTCCCTCGACGTGAAGTTCCACGCCGGCCAGGCGGCGGACGGCGGCGAGTTCCGGTACTCGATCACCGACACCTTCCCGGTCGGCATCGGCTTCCAGGAGAGCACCGGCTTCCCGGCCGAGCGGACCGACTATGTCTCCACCGGCCCCGGCCAGCGCTGGCACGAGTCCGTGACGCTCGGCGAGGGCACCCTGGAGGAGCGCAGCGGCCTGGTCCGCTACACCGGCGGCTCGCACGGGGAACTGGACTGGTTCAAGCCCGTCCTGCACCCGTGGCTGGGCACCGGCCTCGGCTGGGGGCAGCAGCGGTCGGGCGACACCATCCGGTTCAACGCCCCCGGCTGGGGCGACTCCGGGCCCGACCACACCGGCTTCGGCGACGTGTGGAGCGCGGACAGCGGCATGACCCAGACCACGGTGGCCTACCTGGACGGCAAGGAGGTCGACCGGGGCGCCAGTTCGGCCGCGTACGTGTGGGACGCGCCCGCCGACGAGCACACCTACAAGCTCGTCACCGACACCGCGCTCGACCCGGCCCGCTGGAAGCTCGCGAGCCGGGGCCACGCCGAGTGGACGTTCCGCTCGGCGGCCACGCCCGGTGACCGGTGGACCGCGCTGCCGCTGATCAACCTCGGCTTCGCCCTGGACACCGACCTCGCGGGCGAGCTGCGGGCCGGCGGCCGGGTCCCGGTGGGCCTGCACGCCGAGTACGTGGCGGGCGCGCCCGGCACCGGCACCATCTCCGAAGGCCGGCTGGACGTCTCGTACGACGAGGGCAGGACGTGGCAGCAGGTGCGGCTCAGCGGCTCCCACGCCTCCTGGAAGGGGACGCTCACCGTGCCGCGCGGCGCGGCCACCGTCTCGCTGCGCGCCTTCGCGGGCGACGACCGGGGCGGGTCCGTGCGGCAGGAGCTCGTCCGGGCCGTGGGGGTGGGGCGGCGCTGAGGCAGCGCGCCCCGGGAGTTCCCGCGCACACGCGGGCGGCGCCGCCTCCCTGGAACGGGGAGGCGGCGCCGCCGTGCTGTCTGCGCTGTCGCTGCCGTCAGACCAGCCAGCCGACGATGTGGATCAGGCCGGCGAGGACGTCAGTGAGGAAGTTCATGATCGTGCGTTCTCCTTGTGTTGCTTCATGTGGGACACGCGCCGGCCACGGTCTGCAGCCCGTCGCTTGCGCACCGTCAGTATCTGCCGCCCCGCCGGCCCCGCACCGATCACTTCTGCGACGATCACCTGTTCCAGGGAACAACTGATCCCTTGTTCGGATCGTCCTACGACTCCCCGCGGTCGCCCGCAGATCGCCGCGCCTCCTGCGGGACCCTCGCGCGAAGACCCCGGGTGTCAGGCCGCCCCGGCTTTCACCCGCGCCCGGTGGGCGCGGATCGCGCGGGTGGCGGCGTTCGGTGGCAGCGCGCACAGCTGGCGCATCCCGTGTTCCGGTTGCGGCGGCGGCGGCGGTTGTTAGCGTGCACCGCGGACCCGTTCGCCCGGACCGTACGCCAGGACTGTTCGTGCGGACCGTTCGTCCGGCCTGTTCGCCCGGACCGTTCGTCCGCTGGAGCCGTGACCCGGCCGGCACGCGCCGCCGGCCGGGTCCGAGAACCGCCCCGCCCCGCAGAAGGAGCCCGCCGTGCCCCGTGTCGCCCTCGCCACCTACGATCCCGGAGCCGCGCCGAACCGCGACCGCGACCTCGGCCCGCTCCTCGGGGCCCTGCGCGCCGCCGGGGCCGACGCCGACGCCGTGCCCTGGGACGACGCGGACGCCGACTGGGCCTCCTACGACCTCGTCGTCATACGGTCGACCTGGGACTACAGCTGGCGCGCCGCGGAGTTCGCGGCGTGGGCCGAGCGGTGCGCGAAGGTGACGCGGCTGGCCAACCCGGCCGCCGTCGTGCGCTGGAACACCGACAAGCGCTACCTCGGGGACCTCGCCGCGGCCGGGGTGCCCGTCGTGCCGACCCGCTACCTCGCACCCGGGGACCCGTGCGGGCCGCGGGACCTGCCCGGCGACCACGACTTCGTCGTCAAACCGGTCTTCGGGGCGGGCGCCCGGTACGCCGCCCGGTACGCGCCCGCCGAGCGGGACACGGCCGCCGCACAGGTGGCGCGCATGCACGCGGAGGGTCTGACCGCGATGGTGCAGCCCTACCTGACCCGCATCGACACCGGCGGGGAGCGGGCGCTGCAGTTCTTCGGCGGCCGGCTGCTGCACGCCAGCCGCAAGCGGGCCGTGCTCTCGCCCGGGACGGCCTTCGACGCCGAGAAGGTGGCCCACCCGGACCTCGAACCGTGGACCCCGACACCCGCCGAACTCGCCGTGGCGCAGCGGGCGCTGGCCGCCGTACCCGGGAAGCCCGAGCTGCTCTACGCCCGCGTCGACCTCGTGGACGGACCGGACGGACCGGACGGGCAGACCGGACTGGACGGACTGGACGGGCAGGGCGGACCGTCGGGGGCGGGCGGGGCGGGCGGCGAGGGCGGGGCGCCGTGCGTCATGGAACTGGAACTGGTCGAGCCGAACCTGTTCCTGTGGCTGCATCCCGGGTCGCGGGAGCGGGTCGTGCGGGACATCCTGGCCGCCGTCCCGGCCCGCCCCGGGCACCCCGCGCGGGCTACGCGCCCGGCTCGTCCTTGACCCGTGTCCGCTGGGGCAGTCCCGGGACGGCCCACGCGCCCCCGCCCGCCCCGGGCGCCCCGCGTGGGTTACGCCCCCGGCCCGTCCCCGATCCGCGTCCGCTGGAGCAGTCCCCAGGTGAACTCCGCGACGACCTCGTGCCGTACGCCCCGTGCGTCGGGCGCGGTGAAGGCCAGTCCCCACCGTGTCGGCGCGGTGCCCTCCAGCGGGCGGGCGGGGGCGAAGGCGCGGGCGGCCTCGTCGACCGTGCAGGACCAGGGGGCGAGGTCGTCGAGCGTCCGCAGGTCAGGGCCGTCGGCCCCGGGGGCGCGGACCAGCCACGCGTTCCAGACCTGGCCGTCGGGGCCGGCCAGCACCTCGAAGCGCAGCCCGGGCCAGAGCGGCAGCGGCCACTGCCGCGCCTCGCAGTCCAGGTCGCCGATGCGGCGGGCGGCCGTGGACTCGGGGGCGCCGAGGACGGAACGGTAACGGGCGGCGGCCGACCGGGCCCGGGGCGAGCGCACCATGGCCTGCCAGCGCTTGTTGGCCTCCCGCATCTCCGCGAGCGACGCCCCCAGCTCCCGCCGGGCGTCCGCGACCAGGTCCGGCTGGTGATCGGCCATGCGCCGCAGCAGCACCAGCTGGAAGTCACGCGCGGTGAAGGGCCCGGACGCGGAGGAGGAGGCAGCCATGCGCACCATCGTCGCGCAGGGGCGCGCCGGCCGCCCCATTGCCCCCGCACCCCGCCATGGCTAGCCTGTGTTCGTCATGCCGATCGCCTGTTGAAATCTCGAACAGGCCTGGATCCAGGGAGGGGACCGGTCGTGGGACGCCTCGTACCTGCCGTGACCCGGGCTCTCGACATACTCGAGCTGTTCCTCGACGGGGACGGCACGCTCTCCGCCCCCGACATCGTGCGCCGGCTCCAGCTGCCGCGCACCACGGTGCACGAGCTGGTCACCACGCTCGCCGCCCGCCAGTACATCGTCCCGGTGACCGGCCAGCCCGGACGCTACCGGCTCGGCGTCCGCCCCTACCAGCTCGGCAGCCGCTACGCCGAGCAGCTCGACCTCGCCGCCGAGGGCCAGCAGGTGGCCCGCGCCGTCGCGGAGACGTGCGACGAGACGGTGCACGTGGCGATCCTGGAGGGCGCCGACGTCATCTACATCGCCAAGGTCGACTCCACGCACGCGGTCCGCATGGTCTCCGCCGCCGGCCGCCGCCTCCCGGCGCACTGCACCTCCGTCGGCAAGATGCTGCTCGCCTCCCTCCCCGAGTCAGCACTGGCCGAACGCGTCCCGGACGGCGCCGAACTGGTCGCGATGACCCCCAACAGCATCACCGATCCCGCCGCGCTGCGCGAGGCCCTGGCCGAGATCCGGCGGCGCGGCCTGGCCGTGGAGAACCGCGAGTCCAACCCCGATGTCAGCTGCGTGGCCGCCCCGGTGCGCGACCGCACCGGCCGGGTGGTCGCGGCCCTGTCCATCTCCGTGCCGATGATCCGCTGGAGCGAGGAGCGCAGGAGCGAGCTGGAGCAGCTCGCCGTGAAGGGCGCGGCCCAGCTCTCGGAGCGCCTCGGCCACCGGAGCGCGGCATGACGGCGACGGCGTACGACGTGGCGGTGGGGGCCCGGGCCGAGCTGGGCGAGGGACCGACGTGGGACCCGGCGCGGGAGCGGCTGATCTGGGTGGACATCCTCTCCTCCCGGGTGCACACCTACGATCCGGCGACCGGCCGGCGTACGGTCCGCACCACGGGCCAGCACGTGGGCGCGGCCAAGCCGCGCGCCGGCGGGGGACTGGTGCTGAACCTGCGCGACGGGGTCGGTCTGGTCGACCCCGGTCCCGAGGGCGCCTTCCGCTGGCTGCACCGGGACCCGGTGCCCGGCCGCCGCGGCAACGACGCCGCCGTGGCGCCCGACGGCTCCCTGTGGGCGGGCACCATGCGCTACGACGAGGCCCCGGGCGGCGGCACCCTGACCCGCTTCACCGGTGACGGCGCGGCCGAGCCGTTCCTGACCGACGTGACGGTGAGCAACGGCACCGGCTGGAGCCCGGACGGCCGCCGGATGTACTACGTGGACACCCCGACCCGCCGGATCGATGTCTTCGACGTGCCGGACGGCGGCCGGCAGCCGGTGAACAGACGGCCGCTGGCGCAGGTGGAGGAGGGCGCCGGCCATCCGGACGGGCTGACCGTCGACGCCGACGGGTGCGTGTGGGTGGCCCTGTGGGACGGCGGCGCGGTCCGGCGCTACACCCCCGACGGCGCGCTGGACCGCGTCGTCACCCTCCCCGTCCCGCGCCCCACCGCCTGCGCCTTCGGCGGCGCGGGCCTGAGCGACCTGTACGTCACCACGGCCCGTACCGGTCTGGCCGCACCGCACCCCCTGGCCGGCTCCCTCCTGGTGGTGCCGGACGCGGGCAGCGGCCTGCCCCAGCCGGCGTTCGCGGGCTGAGGGAGCGGGCCTGGCGGGGCGGGCCGCGGTCGGAGGTCCGGCCTGGCGGGGGGTAGGAGCTGAGCGAACGGCCCTGGCGGGGCGGCCCGGGGCTGAGGGACCCGCCCTGGTGGGCGCGGACCACGACCGAGGGGCCCGCCTGGTGGTGGGGGGCGCGACTGAAGGGCCTGCTCTGGCTGCCAGGCCGCGGCCGCGGACCGGTGGCCCTACCGCTTCGCCGCCGTTGCCCCCGTTTCCGCCGCCGCCCGGTCCAGTTCCCCCAGGATCTTGCGCTCGGACGCCGTCAGCGGCGGGCCGGACAGCGGCGGCAGCAGAGGGCCGCACGCCACGTCGAGGAGCGTGCGGGGGCGGAAGAGGCGCGCCGGGCCGGTGCGCAGGCTCGTCACGTCCCACAGGGCCGCCGCCGCCCGGTGGGAGCCGGTGGCGGCCCGGGTCAGCCGGCGGCTGTAGGCCGTGGTCAGCCGGTCCGCCGTGGTCGGCCGGGCGCCGCGCGTGTCCGGGTACCAGACGTCCTGGCCGACCGCGGCAGCCCAGGCCGCGTCGACCCACCGGGCGCTCCCGCGCTGCACCCGGCGGGCCAGGCCGGGCGCGAGGGGACCGTCCCGCCGCACCTCCCCGGCCAGCAGCCGCGCGCCCAGCGCGGCCACCGACATGCCCTGCCCGTAGGCCGGGTTGAAGGTGGCCACCGCGTCGCCCAGCGCGACGAAACCCTCCGGCCAGCGCGCGGCCTTCTCCAGGTAGCGCCGCACGTTGCTGGTGCTGCGGCTGATGTGCACGCCCGTGAGGGGTTCGGCGCCGGAGGCGAGACGGCCCACGAGCGGGCTCGGCAGGGCGAGGGCGTACGCGAGGAAGCCGTCCGGGTCGGCCGGGGGCTCGCCGCCGCCGCGGGTCCCGGCGAGGCTGACCATCCAGCGGTCCTGCTCGATCGGCAGGACCATGCCGCTGCGGCCCGGCCGCGAACGGTACGGGTCGGCCTGCACGATCGTCAGCGGGAACTGTTCGGCGCCCGCCGGCGTACGGTAGACGCGCGTGGCGTTGACCAGGCCGCAGTCGACGCTCCTGGTCCGTACGTCCGTGACGCCGATCTCCTCCAGCCAGGTGACGACGCGTGAGCCGCGCCCGCTCGCGTCGACGACGAGGTCGGCGGCCAGTTCGGTCTCCTCCCGCGTCCCGCCTTCCGCCGCGCCGGGGCCGGCCCCCGCGATCCGTACCCCGCGCACCCGCCCGGCGTCGCCCACCAGCCCCACGGCCCCCGCCCTGCGGACCTCGGTGCGGGTGTGCGCGAGGACGGCGTCCCGCACCGTCCAGTCCAGCAGCGCGCGGGTGCAGCTGAGCATGCGCGGACCGTCGTGCCGCCAGCGCCGCAGCCAGCCCTCGGAGGTGAGGGCCAGCATGCCCGAGCCGAGCGGTATCTCACGGGCGCCCGCCGCCAGCAGCCGCTCGCGCACGCCGCCGCCCGGCACCAGGTCCTCCATGGCGGCCAGGCCGCCGGCCATCAGCAGATGGGCATGGCGTCCCTGGGGCAGCCCCTTGCGGTGCTCGGGGCCGCCGGGCAGGTCGTCCCGGTCGAGCACGACCACCTCGTCCACGACGCCGGACAGCGCCGCCGCGGCCAGCATGCCGGCCAGGCCGGCACCGACGATCACCGCCCTGCGCCGGCCCGGACCGCGGCCCGGGGGCAGCGGCGGCAGGGGAGGCAGGGGCGGCAGGGACAGGGACATGGGGCTCCTCGGAGTGGATCACGGGCTCAGAGCTGCGGACAAAAGCGGGCCCCGGCGGGCGGCGCCCGGCACGCGCCCTCGCCGCGTTGCCGAAAGGCCCTGGCAGCTCCGCTACAAGGACCTTCCGGCGCCTTGCGATCGCACGCACCGGACATCGCCCGCTGACCGGAACCCACTTTTGTCCGCAGCTCTCAGCCATGGGAGGTCCTCACCGTTCCTCCCCGTACGGGGGTTCCGGCCGGCGGCCGGACCAGTGCCTGCGCCAGTTCCACCAGCCCGCTCGTCCCGGACACCTCCGTGGCGTGCAGGCGGTAGCCGCTCGGCGTCGGCAGGGGCTCCTCGCGGGCGGCGGCGCGGCGGGCGGCGTCGGCGAGCATCGCCGCCTCCGCCGCGATCCGGGCGTCGTGCGGGGTGCGGCCCGCGCGCCGGGCGGCTGCCAGGGCGCGTTCGCGGACCGTGTCGTCGAAGTACGGGGCGAGGCCCAGCAGCGCGTCGTGGATGGACACCTCGCGCCAGTGCAGCCGGGCCCGCGGCGACTGCCACCAGCCGCTGGGCGGTTTGGGCGCGGTCGACACGAAGCGGATCCGCGCCCACAGCGGGGCGAGGGTGCGGTAGTCGGCCAGGCTGCGCAACTGGGCGAGGGCGGACGGCAGCAGCCTGGGCAGCACGAAACCCGCCGAGCACAGCAGCGCGCCGAGGGAGGCCAGCGGCGGGGCGACCTGCGTGGACAGCACGTCCAGGTCGTGGCCCGTCCACCGGGCGGCCACCGCCGTGTACTTGGTCAGCTGGAAGCCCACCACGTCCAGCGCGGAACCGGCGAGGATCAGGCGCAGCCCGGTCCGCAGCAGTCCGGTGACCTCGCGGCTCCACTTCACGCACAGCACGCACGTCGCCAACGTCGCCGCGCTGTGCCCGACGAGGTAGAGCAGGATCATCTCGCACAGGTACGGGGTGTTGGCGTAGTACGTGTCGAGGTCGGTGAGCCGCTCGGTGCGGGCGTCGCCGAGCGCGAACAGGACGACGATGGCGGCGATCAGCGGGACGTAGGCGGCGATACTGCGCAGCACCATCCGCCGGACCCGCTCGGGGGGCCCGCCACGCCAGTGGATGAGCAGGATCAGCAGCGAGCAGCTGTACGCGCTGAGCATGCCGTACGTCAGCGGGGCGCCGAAGTTGGGGATGCCGGTGAGGCCGTTGACGGCGGCCAGGGTCAGCGGTGCCGAGCAGACGAACACCAGCGAGCCGAGCACGATCGCCACGCAGGTGGACACGGTCAGCGGGTCCCGTACGGCCCGCAGCGGCCGCCGGCACAGCACGACGGCCGACAGCCCGAACAGGCCCGCAGCGAGATAGACGACGAGGCTCACCCGTGGCACCGCCGCCCGGCCGGGCCGGCGGCGCGCGGGCGCAGCGGTCCCCTCGCGCGCGCGGGCGCGGGTGCCCCCGTCACACCGCCTCCGACGGCCGCGGGCCGTGCGCGGGGCGCTGCGCGGCCCCCAGCGCGTCGGCGATCCGCACGAGCAGCGCGGTACCGGGCACCCGCCCGCCCGGCCGCCCGTCCGGCCCTCCGTCCGCACCGGGCGGCGCGCCGCGGACCGCTTCCCCGGCGTCCGGTGCGAACCGCTCCGTGGTGGGGGTGAACCACTCCGTGTCCGGTGCCAACCGCTCGACGTCCGCGGTGAACAGCTCCGCGGGGAGGCTGAACCGCTCCGCGTCCGGGGCCGGCTGGGGCCGTCCGACCCCGTCGAGCAGCACCGGCCACCGGCCGCCCCCGCCCTCGGACCCCGTCACCGGCCCTATCCCGTCGAGCACCCGCAGCGGCGGACCGGCCTCCTCGGTCAGTGTGCCGTCCCGCAGCACACCGCGTGCCGTGGCCTCCGGCGCCGCACGTCCGGCGCCGGCTTCCGGCGCGGGGAGGCCGCCCCGCGCGCCGGACGCCGCGGTCCCGGTGCCCGCCTCGCGGGCCGGGAGGCCGCCGTGCTGCCGCAGCGCCCCGGTGATGACCGCCGCCCACGCCGCTGCCTCCGCCTCTTCCGGGTCGCCGGTGGCGGCCAGGGTCCTGGTCCGGGTGCGCTCGTACAGGGCGCGGTCGAAGAACGCGTCCAGGTAACTGAGCGCGTTGTGGATGCTGGTCTGGCGCCAGATGAGCCGCGTGGTGGGGGAGCACCAGCGCGGGCGGGGCAGCCGGAGGGCGCGGCGGGTGAGGAGGTCGTCCAGTTCCCGCTCCAGCGGCGCCAGCCGGGCGTACGTCCGCCAGGACCGCCACCACTGCGCGAGCCGGGGCCCGGCCAGCGGCACCAGGATCCCGACCGAGGTGACCAGCGCCCCGAGACCCGCGGCGGCGGGCGACACGTCGGTGCTCAGGGCCGACCAGTCCCGTCCGGACCAACGGGCCGCCACCGCCACCGACTTGGTCACCCCGTACCCCGCGCTGCACAGCGAGCCCAGGCCCAGGAGCACCAGCCCGGCGCGCAGCCAGCCCCGTACCTCGCGGGCCCAGCGCAGCGCCGAGACCGTGGTGACGCTCACCGCGGCGAGGTGCGCGGCCAGGTACAGCACGATCATCTCGGCGATGAACGGCGTCGTGGCGTAGTACGTGTCCAGGTCCGTACGGCGCTCCACCGGCGCCCGGCCGAGCACGAACATGGCGGCGATGCCGAGGGCCACGCAGGCGTAGGCGGTCATCCAGCGGCGGGTCACCCGGCGCACCCGCGCCCCGCCCCGCCAGTGGACGACGAGGACCTGGGAGGCGGCGCTGTAGGCGGTGATGGACGCGTAGGTGAGCGGCGCGGCGAGGTTCGGCACGCCGCTGAGCCGGTTGACGGTGCCGACCGTCGGCGCGGCCCCGAGGAAGAAGCAGGCGCCCGCCAGGGCCAGCACCACGCAGATCGTGCGCAGGTAGGGGTCGTGCCGGTGGCGGACGAGGTCGGGGGTCTTCACCGCCAGGCCGAGCCACAGCGCGCCGCAGCTGACGTAGTTGATCAGTCCGCTCATCTCCGGCGCGCTCCACGGTAGTTGAGCGCGGATCCGATACGCCCGGCGATGTCCTCCTCGGTGGCCGGCCGCGGGACGGCGTCCGCCGGGGCCTCCTCCAGCCAGGTGCGCAGCCTGCCGCCCATGAGCATGCCGAACCGGTCCGCCTCCTGCTCGTCGGCGAGGCTGAAGTCGGTGCGCGCGGCGACGGGCCGGGGCGGGGCGCCGGGCGGGACCGGGGCCGCCGCGCCGTCCGCGTCCCGCCGGTTCATGTGCCACACCTCGTGGCAGAAGATCACGATCTGGTGCCAGGAGGCGGCCCGCCGGTCGACGACCACCACGTCCTGGGACTCGCCCTCCAGCCACAGCCCGCTGGCGGTGTGCGGCGGGAAGATCTCCCGGCGGACGACGACCCGCCGGCCGCGCCAGGCGCTGACGGAGTCGACGAGCGCGGTGAACAACGCCTCCGGGTCCACGGGGACGGGCACCCGGATGGGGTCGATGAGAGTGTCGGCGAGGCGCCGCATCTCCCGTTTCCTACGCACGCGTTTCCCCTTGTTCCCCCGTTGTTCCGCCGGGACCGCCCCCCATCATCCCCGCGCCGCCCGCGCCGGGGAAAGGTCCTTTCGCGGCGCGCTCGGCCCGCCGGCCGGCCCGCGGCTCCGCTCGCCGTGCGGCACCGCGCCGCGCGCGGACGCCGCGCACCGCGCCGCGCCCCGAGCCTACGCGGCCGGCCGCCACCGCCGCCCCGCACGGTGTCCCGGCCGTCGCCGCCACCGTCCCCGTCACCCGGCCGCCCCCGCCGCCGCCCCGCACGGCGCGCCCGCCGTCACCCGGCCGCCCGCGCCGTACGCGGCTCCCCGGCCGGCGCACGAGCGGCACCTGGCCGATATCCGACCGCCGGCCCTCGGTGCCCGAATGACGTCCCCCCGGCGCCCGTTCAGTGCCCGCGCGAACCCCGTCCGGCCCCGGCCACTGCCCGTCCGGCGCCCGTCCGGCCCCGGCCGTGACCACGCCGACGCGGCGCCGCGCCGTCCCGCGGCCGTCCGCCGGCCGTCCGAAAGTCTTGTCCGACCCATTGACGCGCAAGCGCTTCGATTCTACGGTCCCGTTCGAAGTTACGAGCATCTTTCGATATCTCGAACAGTGAGGGCGGGTAATGGGACGACCTGGCCTGAATCGCAGGCAACTTCTCGCCGCCGCGGGCGGCGTGGCGGTCGCGGGCAGCTTCGGTTTCGCCGCGCTCGGCACGGGCGCCGACGCCCTCGCCGCGAGCGCCCGCACCCGGGTGCGGTACTGGAACCTCTTCCAGGGCGGCGACGGCGCCAACATGGCCACGATGGTGGACTCCTTCCGCGCCGCCCACCCCGACGTGGCCGTCAAGGACTCCACGCTCACCTGGGGCGGCCCCTACTACACCAAGCTCGCCATGGCCGCCGCCGGCAACCGCGCGCCGGACCTGGCCGTCATGCACCAGGGCCGCATCCCCGGCTTCGCGCCGGGCCGCCTCCTGGACCCCTTCGACATGGACCTCCTCACCCGGTACGGCGTCAGGGAGGCGGACTTCAACCCCGTGCTGTGGAAGCGCGGCATCGTCGACGGCAAGCTGTACGCGCTGCCCCTGGACATCCACGTCCAGCTCTGCTTCTACCGCAAGGACGTCTGCGCGAAGGCGGGCCTGCTCGACGAGCACGGCCGGCTGCCGGCCGCCACCAGCACCGACGACTGGTTCGCCGTCCTGCGCGCGGCCCGCAAGCAGCTGAAGAACGGCGTGCAGACCCTCGGCCTGCACGCCAACGACCAGAACTTCTGCTGGTGGTTCTTCGTCGCCTTCTACCAGCAGCTCGCCGGCACCTACTTCACCGACGACCGCACCGACGTCACCTTCGACACCGACAAGGCCACCGAGATCCTGGAGTTCTTCCGCAAGCACGTCACCGACGGGTACACCGTCGCGGGGGAGGCCGACGGCGAGGCCTTCCTGGCCGGATCCCCCTTCACCTGGGAGGGCGACTGGTCCGTGCCGTACTTCGGCGACCAGGTCGACTACGGTGCCCAGCCGCTGCCGCCCGTCTTCGGCAGGCCCGCCACCCACGCCGAGTCGCACTCCTTCGTCCTGCCCCACCAGGCCGGCCGCGGCGGCGCCGCCAACGAGGGCGCCCACCGGCTCGCCGCCCACCTCGTGCGGCACGCCACCGCGTGGGCGGGCGGCGGCCACGTCCCCGCCTACCTGCCCACCTTCAAGGACCCCGCCTACCTGGCACTGGCCCCGCAGGACGAGTACTCCCGCCCGGCCATGGAGCACCCGGCCACCGAACCGCGCATCTGGTTCGCCGGCTCCACCGGCACCCTCGCCCAGCGCATCGGCCCGGTCATCGCCTCCTCCAACCTCGGCTCGGCGAAGCCGCCCACGGCCGCCCGCCGGATGCGCGACGTCCTGGAGGAACTGCTCGCCATGAAGAACCCCATGGACGGGCGCACCGCCGCCCAGGAGCTGACGGGAGCCGCCGCATGAGCAGCACCACCGTCGCCACCGGCGCCGCCCTGCGCCCGCGGACCACCACCGCCACCGACTCGGCCCGCGTCCGCTGGGGCCGCCGCTTCCAGCACGGCGGCTGGTTCGTCGCCCCCTTCCTCCTGCTCTACGCGCTCTTCGTCGTCCTGCCGGTCGTCCGCGGCCTCTACCTCAGCTTCACCGACGCCAACATCTCCGGCGACCACACCCGCTTCGTCGGCCTGGCCAACTACCGCGAGGCACTGCACGATCCGCTGGTGTGGGACGCGCTGTGGCACAGCGTCCGCTTCACCCTCGAAGTCGTGCCCTGCATCGTCGTCGTCGCCCTGCTGATGGCACTGATCGCCCACCACGTCACCCACCTCAAGTGGCTGTGGCGGCTGTGCTTCTTCGCGCCCTTCCTGCTGCCGTCCGCGGTCGTCGGCAACCTGTGGAAGTGGCTGCTCCAGCCCACCAACGGCATGATCAACCACCTGCTCGGCCTGAGCACCCCCTGGCTCACGCAGAAGTCCACGGCCCTGCTCGCCGTCGTCATCGCCACCCTGTGGTGGACCGTCGGCTTCTCGTTCCTGCTCTACCTGGCCGCCCTGCAGAACATCCCGCAGCACCTGTACGAGGCCGCCGAACTCGACGGGGCCAACGCCTTCCAGCGCATGCTGCACATCACCGTCCCCAACCTGCGCGCCATCACCGGCCTCGTCCTCGCCCTCCAGGTGCTCGCCTCGCTCCAGGTCTTCGACCAGGCCGTCGTCATGTACGACTTCGGGCCCGGACCGGAGGAATCCACCCGCACCTTCGTCCAGTACACCCTCGAACAGGGCTTCACCAGCTACCGCGTGGGCTACGCCTCCGCCATCTCCTTCGTCCTGTTCGTCATCGTCGCCACCGTCGCCCTGGCCCGGATGTGGCTGCTGCGCCACCGTGAGGAGACCGCCCGATGACGACCCCGGCCCCCGCCGTGCGCCGGCCGCGCGGCACCTGGACCCCCGGCCAGATCGCCCTCACCCTCGTGGCCGCCCTCCTCTCCCTCCTGTGGATCTCGCCGCTCGCCTGGGCCCTGTCCACCTCCCTGAAGTCCCCGGCCGAGTCCGTCGCCTCCCCGCACTGGATCCCCGACCACGTCACCCTCGGCTCCTGGAAGGCGGTCTTCACGGCGGGCGACATCCCGAACTGGTTCGTGAACTCCGTCGTCGTCTCCGTCTGCGTCACCTTCATCGTGCTGCTGGTGAGCGCGCTGGCCGGATACGGCTTCGCCCGCACCGAGTTCCGCGGCAAGTCCGCGCTGATGGCGCTCACCATGGCGGGGCTGATGTTCTCCCCGGCGATCCTCGGCGTCCCGCTGTTCACCACCGTGCAGTCGCTCGGCATGGTCGACACCTACTGGGGCATGATCCTGCCGCAGTGCGCCCCGGCCGCGATGGTCCTCATCCTCTACAAGTTCTTCCAGTCCCTGCCCAGGGAGCTGGAGGAGGCCGCGTTCATCGACGGCGCCGGCCGCTGGCGGATCTTCTTCACCATCGTGCTGCCGCTGTCCAAGCCGTCCCTGTCGGCGGTCGGCATCTTCACCTTCATCGCCTCCTGGAACAACTTCCTGTGGCCCTACATGGTGACGAACAACCCCGACCTGATGACCATGCCCAACGGCATCGCCACCGTGCAGAACGCCTGGGGCATCGTCTGGCCCCAGCTCATGGCCGGCGGCCTCGTCGCGGGCCTGCCGCTGATCATCGTCTTCGTCTTCTTCCAGAGCCAGATCGTGCGGGGCGTCGCCCACACCGGCCTGGCGGGCCAGTGACCCCTCCCGGCCCCCGCTTCCCCCGGGTTTCGCCCCGCTGACCGAAAGGACCCCATGCGCACCGCCCGTCTCACCCTCGACCCCGCCTTCACCGTCGGCGCCGTCGACCCCCGCCTCTTCGGTTCCTTCGTCGAACACCTCGGCCGCTGCGTCTACACCGGGATCTTCGAACCCGGCCACCCGGCCGCCGACGAGGCCGGCCTGCGCACCGACGTGCTCGGCCTGGTGCGCGAACTCGGCGTCACCGCGATCCGCTACCCCGGCGGCAACTTCGTCTCCGGCTACCGCTGGGAGGACTCCGTCGGCCCCGTCGAGGACCGCCCGCGCCGCCTCGATCTCGCCTGGCGCTCCACCGAGTCCAACCGCTTCGGCCTGTCCGAGTACATCGCGTTCCTGAAGAAGATCGGCCCGCAGGCCGAACCCATGATGGCCGTCAACCTCGGCACGCGCGGTGTCGCCGAGGCCCTGGAACTCCAGGAGTACGCCAACCACCCCTCGGGCACCGCGCTTTCGGACCTGCGGATCGCCCACGGTGACAAGGAGCCCTTCGGCATCCGCCTGTGGTGCCTGGGCAACGAGATGGACGGGCCCTGGCAGACCGGCCACAAGACCGCCGCCGAGTACGGCCGCCTCGCCGCCGAGACCGCGCGGGCGATGCGCCAGATGGACCCGGACGTCCAGCTCGTGGCCTGCGGTTCCTCCGGCCAGTCCATGTCCACCTTCGCCGAGTGGGAGGCGACCGTCCTCCAGGAGACGTACGACCTCGTCGACCACATCTCCCTGCACGCCTACTACGAGCCGCACGACGGCGACGTCGACTCCTTCCTCGCCTCCGCCGTCGACATGGAGTCCTTCATCGAGAACGTGGTGGCCACCTGCGACCACGTCGGCGCCCGCCTCAAGTCGAAGAAGAAGATCAGCCTCTCCTTCGACGAGTGGAACGTCTGGTACATGTCCCGCTCCGAGGAGCAGGCCCGCGCCGCCGACCCGGCCCACTGGCCCGAGGCCCCGCGGCTGCTGGAGGACAACTACAGCGTCCTGGACGCCGTCGTCTTCGGCTCCCTGCTCATCGCGCTGCTCCGGCACGCCGACCGGGTCACCGTCGCCTGCCTCGCCCAGCTCGTCAACGTCATCGCCCCGATCATGACCGAGCCCGGCGGCCCCGCCTGGCGCCAGACGACCTTCTTCCCCTTCGCCCAGGCCTCGAAGCACGGCCGCGGCGAGGTCCTCGACGTCCGCGTGGACTCACCCTCCTACGAGACGCGCGAGTACGGCACCGCCGACCTGCTGCACGCCACCGCGGTCCGCGCCGCCGACGGCACCGTCACCGTCTTCGCCGTCAACCGCGACCGCACCGCCGCGCTGCCCCTGGAGGTCACCCTGAACGGCCTCGGTCTCACCCGGGTCGTCGAGCACAGCGTCCTCGCGGACGCCGACCCCGACGCCCGCAACACCCTCGCCGCACCCGACCGCGTCACCCCGCACCCGGCCGAGGGGACCACCCTGGCCGACGGCACCCTGACCGCGGCCCTGGAACCCCTCTCCTGGAACGTGATCCGCCTGGCGTGAGGATCCCGCGGGCCCGCGGGGACCCGGCGCTCCGCGGGCCCGCGGGTCACCTGACGACCGGCGGGCCCGCGGGCTCAGCGGCCGGGGGAGGAGACCGGTGCCACCGGCACCCCTCCGGCCGCGCGGCCCAGCAGCGTCAGCCGCGCCTGCCCCGGACCCGCCTCGCCCGCACCCCCGGACAGGACGGCCAGTGCCAGCGTGTTGGTGCCCCGGGTGCGCAGGATGCCGTTCGGCAGCACGAACGTGTGCTGCGGGCCCACGTCGTTGACGTACTGGCCCAGGTTCCAGCCGTTCAGGAAGATCTGCGTCCGGTAGGAGCGGTGCGGCTCGTCCTGGAGGGTCAGCCCCACCGAGGCGTCCACCCCCGCGTCCACCGACAGCCGGAACGTCGTCCGGTACCAGGACACGCCCTGGCGCCGCACCGCACGCGGGAGAGACACCCTCTCCCAGTCGCCGTCCGCGAAACCGGGCAGGTGCCAGCCCTCCCGCTCCCCGTACAGCCCGCCGTTGTTGAGCGGCCCGCGCACCGGGTCGGGCGCGCCCGCGCCCTGGATGCGCCAGCGCACCCGAGGCGCGCCCCCCGCGAAGGTCACCGCCGTCAGCCCGCGCGCCGCACCGAACGCGTCCCGCCCGGTGCCGCCCTGCTCGTGCGCCATCGGCCGCACCAGCACCGACAGCACGTGCCGGCCGCCGGTGCGCAGGTGCTCGGGCACGGCGAGGACGGCCGTGTCCGTCCAGGTCCCCCGGCCCGCCGCGTCCGCGCGCGGCACCGGCATGCGGTGCGTGCCCAGCGGCTGTCCGTCCAGCCACGCCATCAGCAGCCCCTGGGTGCCCGTGCTGTGGGCCAGGGAAACCGACTCGATGCCGGACGCGTCCGTGAACGTGCCCCGGTACCAGACGTCGCCGTAGTGGAAGCCGTAGTCGTCGGCGAACAGCACCGGCTGCCCCTCGGGGACGGGCGTGGTCCCGTACGAGGACGCCAGATCGGCCTTCCGCCACGCCGAGTCGTCGAAGTCCGGCGCGGACTCGGGGTTCTCCGTACGCGCCCGCCAGCCGCCCAGCACGGGCAGCTCCACCGCGGGCGCCCCCTCCAGCGGCGCGAGGGAGCGCAGACTGCCGGTGCCGGTGGGGGCGGTGCGCACCGGACGCCCGTTCCACGTCAGTGCCGTCACACCCGGCGGCGCCCAGACCTCCAGCCTCGCGGCCTCCACGGTGTCACCGGTCAGGTGCAGCGTCGCGCCCTCGACGACCGCCGAGCGCAGCAGCCGCGGCCCGCACACCAGCAGCGAACCCGACGGCGTCTCCCACGGCCACAGCCGCGAGGACGTCCGGTCGTCGGCGAACAGCATCAGCACCGCCCGGTCGACGGTCTCACCCGCCTCCACCCGCGCCCCGGCCAGCCCCGCGCCGAACGGGACGGTGATCCGCACCAGCCGGCGTTCGTACACATAGGCGACCTGCTGGCTCAGCCGGGTCACCATCGGCTCCCCGGCCGCCTCCAGGGCCAGCCGGGCCGAGTCCCCGCGCCGCCCGCAGAACACCACGACGTCCTGCCGGCCGACGGTGAGGTACGCCATCGGCTGGGCGGTGGCGTACCGCAGTCTCAGCAGCCCCAGCCGCATCCGGGACAGCGCGATCCGGGCGTCCCCGGCCGGGACGGTCACCGGCAGGTGCTCGCCGGCGGCGGGCAGCGTGGTGGTGACGTCCTCGCCGGTGTCGTTGCGCAGGACGTGCACCCGGGCGCCCGTGTCCGGGTTGGCCAGGTGGTACGTGGTGAGCCCGCGCGCGGTGCCGCCCTCGACCCGGTCCAGCTTGGCGAGGTCGGGGACGTGGCGCAGCATGTGCCCGATCTGGTGCGTCGCCACCGCCTTGTCGGTGACCTGCCGCCCCTCGTCGATCGCGGCACCGTAGTCGTAGGACGTGTACACCTGCGGGGCCGGCAGCCAGCCCCAGGAGGTGCCGCCGAAGGCCATGTACGTGGTGTGCAGGGCGAGGCCGCGGGCGAGGGCGGTCAGCAGCGTGCGCCGCTCGTGGGCCGCGCCGCGGGTGCGCCGCGCCCCCGCGTACCCCTCGCCGCCGAAGACGGCCCCGCCCCACGGGTCCGCACCGCCGCCGGACTCCGGCAGGAACCCCGACGGCCGCGGGAAGGAAGCCGGGGCCCACCGGCCGCCGCTCCCGTCGCCGTGGAAGAGGGGCACGTCGATGCCGTCGGCGCGGACCTTCCGGTACAGCCGGGACACGGCGTCGGCCCCGGCGGGCTGGTCCTCGAGCTGGTACAGCAGCACGGTCCCGTCACCCTTGGTGAACAGGTGCCGGGCGGCGATGGCGTTCACGCGCCCGAGCCATTCGTCCGCGTGCGCGAGGTGGTCCTCGCCGCCGGCGCCCGCGGTCCTCGCCGTGGCCGCCAGCCAGCCGGGCAGCCCGCCGCCGTCGACGTCGGCGCCGATGCGCGGACCCGGCCGCAGGACGACGTACAGCCCCGTCTCGGCGGCGGTGCGCAGGAAGAGACCGAGGTCCCGCACCCCGGAGAAGTCGTACGCCCCCGGTGCGGGGGAGTGCAGGTTCCACGCCAGGCGCACGCTGACCGCGTTGTGGCCGTGGGCCCGCATCTTCTGGAGCACGTCCCGCCACAGCGAGGGGCTGGGCAGCCGGAACGGGTGCATCTCCCCGGCCCACAGCACCAGCCGCCTGCCGTCCACCAGCAGCGAGTAGTGGTCGAAGCCGACGGTGTGGCGCCGCCCGTCGGCGGACGGCACGGGCGGCGGGGGCCCGGTCGGCGCACCGCGCACCGCGAACGCCGCCGACGCCCCCGGCCCGCCGCTGCCGCCCAGCGCGAGACCGAGCGCGGCGGAGCCCGCGAGGGCGCTGAATGTACGTCTGCTGAGCGCCAAGGTGTGTGCCTCCCGGGCGGATATTACGGGGCGCGGGTCCCGCCATTCTCCACTGTCCCGGACGCCACAATGGACGCCATGAGGATCTCGGCACGGGCGGACTACGCGGTACGGGCGGTTCTGGAACTGGCCGTACGGCGGGAAGCGGACCCGGCGAGCCCGGTGAAGGCCGAGGCGGTCGCCGCGGAGCAGGGCATTCCGCACAAGTTCCTGGAGGGCATCCTCGGCGACCTGCGCCGCGCGGGCCTGGTCACCAGCCGGCGCGGCGGGGGCGGCGGCTACGCCTTGGCGCGGGAGGCTGCGCGGATCACGGTGGCGGACGTGATCCGCGCGGTGGACGGCCCGATCGTCTCCGTCCGCGGCGAACGCCCCACCGGCCTCACCTACACGGGCTCGGCCGAACCCCTGCTCCCCCTGTGGATCGCCCTGCGCGCCAACGTCCGCCGCATCCTGGAGGGCGTCACGATCGCCGACATGGCGTCGGGCACGCTCCCGGCCCCGATCCGCACCTTGGCGGCGGAACCGACGGCCTGGGAGAACCCGTGAGGGGGCACTGCGTGGCGTGGGCGAGGAAGGCGTGCCCGGGGGGCGGTCTTAGGCGTCGCGGACGCGGACGGCCACCGGCGTACATGAAGGAGGTCAGCAGTAAGGATGCTGATTGGTCAGGGAGGCGGCCACTCGCATCCACACGCCGAAGAGGCGGTAGAGGTGGGGCGCAGCGCCATGCGCCTGGACGGTTCGGGAGTCCACCGAGGTGACGCCTGGGATTCCCAGGAGCGTCGAGGCGACGGAAGCTGACTGCCACCGCACCGTGAGGGCGGCGGGGGCCGCCGTGGCGGCCGGAGCCTCCGGCGATGCGGAGAGGTGCGCGGCGACCGCCTTCTCGATGGCCGTGCGTGCCTCTTCCGACGGCCGCAGATCTGCCGAGAACCGGTCCCGGGCGTATTTCACGGCCACGGTCGTGACCGAGGCGTCCCATTCCGTCATCTCCGCGCAGGCGCAGTCGTCACCAGTGAGGACCGCCACCGGTACGCCGAAAGCGGCGGCGGTCGCGTGGGCCAGGCCGATCTCGCCCACAGGCCGGCCGTCCAGCCACATGTCCTCGATCTCGTGGCCCATGAAGCTGTGGCTCAGTACACCGAGCGCACCGGCGCGTGAGTGGTAGCCGACGAAGACCGCGGCGTCGTGCTCGGGAGTGAGTCCTTCGAGCATGCCCATCTGTTTCGGCTTGCCGCGGATGAGGAGCGCGGCCGGGTGCAGCGACTCGGGCAGGAGGTTGCGCATCGGGCCGTGCGCGTCGTTGACGGTGATGTCGGTGACACCGGCTGCGATGGCACCGCGTATGGCCGCGTTGACGTCCTCCGCCATCATCAGCCGCCCGCGCTCGTAGTCCCGCCCGCCAGGCTGGACGTCGTCGGCATCCACCAGCCCGGTGACGCCCTCCATGTCCGCACTGATGTAGATCCGCACCGCTCAGTCTCCTCAGCTTTGATCGTCACAGGAGACGCGCTCGGCTTCCGCTCCGGTTCCTAGGACACAGACTCGGCGCTCACCTGATCCAGGAGCAGCGGCACCCGGCCGACCGCCCCGTGAGCGTCAGCCACCTGCGTCCAGTCCGTCATCTGGGCATTCAACTGTCCCGCGACCCCGCTGCCGACCCGCAGGATGGCGCGGGCCGGGACTGCCGACGCGGAGACCGAGGAGTCAGCGTGCGGCGTGGGCGAGGAACGCGCTCCAGGCGGCGGGGGAGAGGGCGAGTGCGGCTCGGGGGCGGTCCTTGGTGTCGCGGACGTGGACGGCGACCGGAGTGAGGGCGACTTCGATGCAGTTGTCGCCGGAGCCGCTGCTGTAGCTGCTTTTGAACCAGGCCAGTTCCGCGGTGCTCATAGGTCTCCTCGCATCCGTTGCAACAGGCTCACGGAGTCCTGCATGGTGAGTGCCTGTGAACGCATCCTGGCATACCTGCCCTGGAGCACGCTGATCACCTTCAGGTCGGAGATGAACTGACCACTCTCCTGCCCTTCGCTGTACCCGAACCACTTGTGTGCGGGGGCTTCGAGCAGGGCGATGGGGCCGTGCAGTCCAGCATGTGACGTCTGTACCAGCGGCATGATCTGGATCTCGACGTTCCGCAGTTCGGCCGACTCAAGAAGGTGGTCGACCGCCTCCTTGGTGACTTCCGGCCCGCCGGTCCGGCGGAGGAGAACGTGCTCTTCGATGATGAAGTTGAAAGCGGTGTTCGGCCGCTCCCGCAACAAGCGCTGGCGTTCGGCCCGCGCAGCCCAACTGTCCTCGACCTGCTGGTCCGTGAGCGGTGGCAGCTCGTCGGTGAACAACTGCCTTGCGTACGGCTCTGTCTGGAGAAGTCCGGGGATCATCCGGCACTCATAGTTGAAAAGGCTGATAGCGGTCCTCTCCAAGGTCGCCCAGCGCCTGAACCAGGAAGCGAGACCCGGCTGCCGCTCCAAAAAGCCCGCCGCCCGACGCAACGCCCCCGTGTTCCCCAGTACGCCCTCGGCCGCCTCGACGAAGTCCACGTCCGGCATGCGCCTGCCCAGCTCGACCGATGCCACCGTGTGCTTGGAGAAGCCGACGTGCCTGCCGAACTCCTCCCGGCTCAGCCCCGCATGCTCCCGGAGTCCCTGGACCATCGCCCCGAACGTACGCAGACTGTCCGAAGACTCCGGTTCACCGCCCCTGCCCGCCCCAGCATCCACCACTGTGCGTCACCTCCCGCGAACATGCTCACGGTCGGTCATCGGTACTGTCCAGTCGGTGACCGTGTACGCAGGCGCAGCGTACGCGGTTCAGGGCTGGTGAAGGGGCGGATCCAGGCCGCAGATTGAAGCCATGACCGCACCATCCACTCCCCGGACCTCCGTCACCGTACGTACGTTCGCGCAGCGGCTCAGTGCCACGCCGCGTGGCGCGCGCCTCGCCCGTCACCTCGCCCTGAACCAACTCGACGCCTGGGGGATCCCGTACGGGTCGGCGCCGGCGGAGGCCGTGGCGGCGATCGTGGCGGAGCTGGCCGCGAACGCCGTGACGCACGGCCGGGTGCCGGGCCGTGACTTCGAGCTGCGGCTGTCACTCGTCACCGGGAGTGTGCGGATCGAGGTGAGCGACACCCGGGTCGGCCCGCCGCTGCCGCCCGGCCCGGGCCACGTACCGCAACCGGACGGCCTCGCGGAGAGCGGGCGCGGGCTGGTGCTGGTCGAGGCGTACGCCGACCGGTGGGAGGTGGTGGACCGGGTGCCGCCCCCGGGCAAGACCGTCCGCGCGGAGGTCGACCTGCCACCGGGCCGGCGCCGGGCGCGCGGGCTTCTTGCGCCGGGGTGAGCCCCGGCCCCAGCATGGGGGCTGGGCCCGGGCCCGGGCCCGAGGGGGAGGGGGCCCGTATGACGGAGCGGCGGTACAGCGTCGGAGGGGTTGTCGGACTGGTCCTGGTGGTCATCTGGACCTTCCTGGCCGTCCAGTGGCACGAGGTCGAGTGCCCCCTCGTCCCGGACTCCTACGTCCTGGTCGTCACGCACGGCACCCCGAGCATCTTCGAGGGCTGCGGTGACGGTTACGCCGTGGACGTGCGGGGGGACTGAGGGGGCACCTCGGCCGGCTGCCGGTGCCTCAACTCACCGGCGGCAGAGTCGCATTCACGCGTCGAAGGAGTGGACCGTGGTCGTCCGGTAGGTCCGGCCCGGGCGCAGGACCGTCGACGGGAAGGCCGGCTGGTTCGGGGAGTCCGGGAAGTGCTGGGTCTCCAGGGCCAGGCCGTCGCCCTGGCGGTAGGTGTGGCCGGAGGGGCCGACCAGGGTGCCGTCGAGGAAGTTGCCCGAGTAGAACTGCACGCCGGGCTGGTCCGTGGAGATGCGCAGGGTGCGGCCAGAGTCCGTGTCGCGCAGGGTCACCACGTGGACCGGGCGCGCTGTGACACCCTTGTCGAGGACGAAGTTGTGGTCGAAGCCCTTGGCGGTGACCAGTTGCGGGTGGCCGGTGCGGATGTCCCGGCCGATCTGCTTGGGGCGGGTGAAGTCGAAGGGGGTGCCCTTGACCCGGGCCAGTTCGCCGGTGGGGATCAGGCCCGCGTCGGTCGGCGTGTAACGCCCGGCGGCCAGCCACAGCTCGTGGCCGTAGATGCTGCCGCTGCCCTCGCCCGCCAGGTTGTAGTACGTGTGGTTGGTGAGGTTGACGACGGTCGGCCGGTCGGTGACCGCTTCGTAGTCGATGCGCCAGTCCCCGTGCCGGGTGAGGGTGTACGTCACCTTCGTGCGCAGCGTGCCCGGGTAGCCCATCTCGCCGTCCGGGCTGACGTAGCGCAGACGCAGGCCGACGTCGGTGCCCGAGGTGAAGGGCTCGACGTCCCACACCTTCGTGTTGAAGCCCTGCGCACCGCCGTGCAGGCTGTTCTCGCCGTCGTTGACGGACAGCTGGTAGTCCTTGCCGTCCAGGGTGAAGCGGCCCTTGGCGATGCGGTTGCCGTAGCGGCCGATGGTGGCACCGAAGAACGTGGTGCCGGCGACGTAGGCGTCCAGGTCGTCGTAGCCGAGGGAGACGTTGGCGTAGCGGCCGTGGCGGTCGGGGATCTCCAGCGACTGGACGATGCCGCCGTAGGACAGGACCTTCAGCCGGGTGCCGCCGTTCGCCAGCGACCAGCGGTGGACCTTCGTGCCGTCGGCGAGGGTGCCGAACAGCTCCCTGACCGGTTTCCGGGCCCCAAAGGAGGACTCCTGTCCGGCGGCGTGGGCGGTGCCGCCCAGCGTGCTCGCGGCGACGCCCGCCGCCGCGGCTCCGGCGATGACCGTGCGTCTGTTCAGTTCCATGTACGGCTCCCGTGGAAGGACGTGGAAAGGAAAGGGCCCCGCCGGAGGAGGTCCGGCGGGGCCCGGCTGAGCTACGAACCGGACTTGCGCTTGTTCCACACGTCGAACCCGACCGCGGCCAGCAGGGCGAGGCCCTTGATGACCTGCTGCCAGTCGGTGCCGACACTGAGGAGGTTCATGCCGTTGTTCAGCACGCCGAGGACGAGACCGCCGATGATCGCGCCGAGCACGGTGCCGACACCGCCGCTCATGGACGCGCCGCCGATGAACGAGGAGGCGATGGCCTCCAGTTCGAAGTTGAGGCCCGCCTTCGGGGACGCCGCGTTCAGCCGGGCGGCGACCACCAGGCCGGCCAGGGCCGCGAGCACGCCCATGTTCAGGAAGACGTAGAAGGTGACCTTCTTGTCCTTCACGCCGGACAGCTTCGCCGCCGGCAGGTTGCCGCCGATCGCGTAGATGTGCCGGCCGAAGACCGCGTTGCGCATCACGTAGCCGTAGCCGACCACCAGCACACCGAGGACCAGCAGCACGATCGGCGCGCCCTTGTAGCTGGCCAGCAGCATCGTGACGACGAGGATCGCGGCGACCATGGCGATCAGCTTGAGCAGGAAGAGCTTGAACGGCGGCACGTCGAGGGCGAACTCCTGCTGGCGCCGGCGGTCACGGACCTCCTGCCCGACCGTGAAGAGGATCAGGACGAGGCCCAGCAGCAGGGTGATGTTGTGGTAGTTGGTGTTCGGGCCGACCTCGGGCAGGAATCCGTTGCCCATCTTCTGCAGGCCGTTCGGGAACGGGCCGAGGGTCTGTCCCGCGAGGAGGATCTCCGTCAGGCCCCGGAAGATCAGCATCCCGGCGAGCGTCACGATGAACGACGGTATGCCGAAGTAGGCGATCAGGAATCCCTGGACGGAACCCGCGACCGCGCCCACCACCAGGCACAGCACCAGGGCGACGGGCCAGGACACGTGGTGCTCCACCGTCAGCACGGCCGCGAAGGCGCCGACGAACGCGGTGAGCGAGCCGACCGACAGGTCGATGTGCCCCGCGATGATCACCAGCATCATGCCGATCGCGAGGATCAGGATGTAGCTGTTCTGCAGGACCAGGTTCGAGACGTTGCGCGGCAGCAGCAGGTCGCCGCCGGTCCACGCCTCGAAGAGGATGACGATCAGACCGAGCGCGATCAGCATGCCGTACTGGCGCATGTTGCGGCGCAGTCCGTTCAGCATCATCTGGAGCAGGCCGCCGCCGGCCGCTCCGCTGCCGCCCGGCGGCGCCGGGGCCGGGCTCTTGGCGGTCACATCCCTGCTCATCGCGTTACCTCTTTGTCCTGGGTGTCCTTCGTCATCCGACGCATCAGCACTTCCTGGGTGGCCTCGGCCCGCGGCACCTCGCCGGTCAGCCGGCCGGCGGACATGGTGTAGATGCGGTCGCACATCCCGAGCAGTTCCGGCAGCTCGGAGGAGATGAAGACGACCGCCTTGCCCTGGGCGGCCAGTTGGTCGATGACCGTGTAGATCTCGTACTTGGCGCCCACGTCGATGCCCCGCGTGGGTTCGTCCAGGATCAGCACGTCGGGACCCGAGAAGATCCACTTGCTGAGGACGACCTTCTGCTGGTTGCCGCCGGACAGCTTGCCCACCGGCTCGAACACGGTGGGCGCCTTGATGTTCATGGACGTGCGGAAGCCCTCGGACACCTGGCGTTCCTCGTGCTCGTCCACCACGCCCCGCCTGGCGACCTTGCGCAGGGCGGTCAGCGAGATGTTGCGGTTGATGGTGTCGATGAGGTTCAGGCCGTAGTGCTTGCGGTCCTCGGTGACGTACGCGATGCCGTGCGCGACCGCCTCCGGGACGGTCTTCGTACGGATCTCGGTGCCGTCCTTGAGGACCGTGCCGCCCGCGTAGCGTCCGTAGGAGCGGCCGAAGACGTTCATGGCCAGCTCGGTGCGGCCCGCGCCCATCAGGCCCGCGATGCCGACGATCTCCCCGCGCCGCACCTGGATCGACACGTCGTCGACCACCTTGCGCTGCTGGTCGATCGGGTGGAACACGGTCCAGTTGCGGATCTCCAGCGCCGGCGCCGCCCCCTCCTCGGGCCGGTGCGGGGTGCGCTCGGGGAAGCGGTTGTCGAGGTCGCGGCCGACCATGCCCGAGATGATCCGCTCCTCGGTGGTGGTGGCCGCCTTCACGTCGAGGGTCTCGATGGTGCGGCCGTCGCGCAGGATCGTCACCGAGTCGGCGACCTTGCGGATCTCGTTGAGCTTGTGGGAGATGATGATCGAGGTGATGCCCTGGTTCTTCAACTCCAGGATGAGATCGAGGAGTTTGTCGCTGTCCTCGTCGTTGAGGGCGGCCGTCGGCTCGTCCAGGATGAGCAGCTTCACGGACTTCGACAGCGCCTTGGCGATCTCGACGAGCTGCTGCTTGCCCACGCCGATGTCGGAGACGCGGGTCTCCGGGTGCTCGGCGAGGCCGACCCGGCGCAGCAGTTCGGTGGCGTGCTGCAGCGTGCCGTTCCAGTCGATGAACCCGCGCTTGGCGTGCTCGTTGCCGAGGAAGATGTTCTCCGCGATGGACAGGTACGGCACCAGCGCCAGCTCCTGGTGGATGATGACGATGCCGTGCTGCTCGCTGGCCCGGATGTCCCGGAACCGGCAGACCTCCCCCTCGAAGAGGATCTCGCCCTCGTAACTGCCGTGCGGATGGACGCCGGAGAGCACCTTCATCAGGGTCGACTTGCCGGCGCCGTTCTCCCCGCAGATGGCGTGGACCTCGCCCTGACGGACGGTCAGGGTGACGTCCGACAGCGCTTTGACACCGGGAAAGGTCTTGACGATCGAGCGCATTTCCAGGACGGGTCCCGCCATGGTCGTGCCTTCCAGTCGGTCGGTTCGGTGGGTGCGGCGGGTTACTTGCCCAGCTGGGCGTCGGTGTAGTAGCCGCCCTTGACCAGGACGTCCTCGTAGTTGCTCTTGTCGACGCTCACCGGCTGGAGCAGGTAGGCGGGCACGACCTTGGTGCCGTTGTCGTACGACTTGGTGTCGTTGACCTGCGGCTTCTTGCCGTTGATGAGGTCGTCGACCATGGTCGAGGCGACGTCGGCGAGCTTGCGGAGGTCCTTGTAGACGGTCTGCGTCTGCTGGCCCGCGATGATCGACTTCACGGAGGCCAGCTCGGCGTCCTGCCCGGTGATGACGGGCAGCGGCTTGCTGCCGGACCCGTAGCCGTCCGACTTCAGCGCGGACAGCACACCGATGGAGATGCCGTCGTACGGCGAGAGGATCGCGTCGACCTTCTCGCTCTTGTACGAGGAGGTGAGGATGTCGTCCATGCGCCGCTGGGCGGTGGCGCCGTCCCAGCGCAGGGTGGTCACCTTGTTGAGCTGCGTCTGGCCGGACCTGACCACCAGCTGCTTCTTGTCCATGTACGGCTTGAGCACGCTCATCGCGCCGTTGAAGAAGTAGCGGGTGTTGTTGTCGTCGTTGGAGCCGGCGAACAGCTCGATGTTGAACGGCCCCGTCTTGCCGCTGTCCAGTCCGAGCCGGTGCACGATGTACGTGCCCTGGAGCCGGCCGACCTTCTCGTTGTCGAAGGAGGCGTAGTAGTCGACGTTCTTGGTGCCGAGGATCAGCCGGTCGTAGGAGATCACCGGGATCTTGGCGTCGGCGGCCTGCTGGAGCACGTTGTTCAGGGACTTGTTGTCGATGGCCGCGATGATCAGGCCCTTGACGCCCTGGGTGATCAGGTTCTCGATCTGCGAGACCTGGGTGTCCGGGTCGTCCTCGCCGTAGACCAGCTTGGTCTTGTAGCCCTTGGCCTCCAGGTCCTTGACGACGTTCTTGCCGTCGGAGATCCACCGCTCGGAGGACTTGGTCGGCATCGCGATGCCGATCGTGCCGCCCTTGCTGCTGCTCTTGTCCTCCTTGCTGCCGCCCTCGCTGTTCTGCCCGCAGGCGGACAGGGCCAGGGCGAGGGTGGCGGCGGTGGCGGTCGCGGCGAGTGCGGCTCTGCGGTTGCGCATGGTCATCATCCTCGATGTGGGTGCGGGGGTCGGTCCGGCGGTGCGGGGCGGTGCGGACGGTGCGGCGACGCCGGGGTGGTGCCGTGGTCCCGGAGGCGGTGCGGGGGGTGCCGGTGGTGCCGTCGATCCGGTGGTGCCGGTGGTGCCGGGTTGTGCGTGGTGCCGGTGGTGCCGGTGGCGTCGGTGGTGCGTGGAACCGGTGGTGCCGTGGTGCCTGGTGGGTCGTGCCGGGCAGTGGTGCGGCGAGCGGTCCGCCGGGGACCGGAAACAGATGTGTGGGATTGTGCGCGGCTGTGTGGGCTTCTGTGAAGCTCAGTTTCCGGAACGTTATGCCGGTGTGTCGAAGCGGGTCAGCGCGCCCGGCAGCCGGGAGCCCAGCGGAGCCATGTCACCGCCCGCTCCGTGCCGCTCCAGCAGGTCCAGCGCCAGCCTGCCGCGCCGCACCCGCTCCCGCGCGGTCGCCAGGGTCACTTCGCGCAGCTGGTGGCCGTACGGGTAGATCCCCGGCGCCTTCGACAGCCCGAACTTCAGGTACAGCGGCGCACCGCGCCGGATCAGCTCCGCCACCTCGTACATCCGCACATAGCCCCCGAGGTCGTCCGGCGCCTCGATGTACATGTCCATCGGCGCGGCCGACACCCGCCGGATCTCGGTGAGGTGAGCGAGCGTCAGGTCGCTGGGCACGTTCACGGAGTCGGCGCCCAGATGCTCGTAGACGGCGTACGAGGCCGGGTTGACCGGACCGATCAGCGCGGACACCTTCAGGGTGGTGTCGGCCGGGACGATGCCGGCCAGCCGCGCCCGGTGCAGCGTCCACAGCACGCCCTCGTCGGCGACGAGCAGGCACTTGACGCCCAGCTCCGTCGCCCGCACCGCGTCCTCGACGCAGCCGGCGACCGCGTCGTGGCCGCGGGCGCGCAGCCCCGCCCCGCGCGAGTCGGTGCGCACCGAGGCGCCGGTGTCCCAGGTGCCGCGCGGCCCGGTGAACAGGCACAGCTCGATGCCGCGTTCGGCGGTCGCCTCGACCATCTCGGTGATCTCGGCGTCGGTCAGCATCCACACGCCGCTGCCCTGGCTGATCCGGTGGATCGGCACGTCGAGCCGGGAGGACTCCTTCAGGACCGCCGCCAGCGCCTCGGGGCCCTCGCACGAGGGGATCTCGGTGCGCCAGCGGCCCCCGCCGGGGAAGGTGTGCGGGGAGGCGTCGGCGGGATCGGGGGCGGGGGCGGCGAGGCCGAGCGCGGTGAGCGCCGGCTCACCGGGCCTGCGGGCTGCCGTGTCGGGAGCGTCGGTCACAAGCTGTCCTTCGGGTCGAGCGAGCCGTGTCCGGTGTCCCGGACAGGGTTCGTGGCTCATGGCGTGGAAGCGTCGGAGAGGTGGCGGTGGGCGGTGCACCGCCCGCGGGACCGTCAGGCCGTCCCGCGGCCGGCGTCCGGTGCGGAACCGTCCGGAGCCCGGTGCGGAACCGGCCGGCGTACGGTCACGGGCGGACCGGCGTACGGTCACGTCCGGGCCGTGCGGGCCCCGGGCGGACCGGTGCCCGGACGGGGGCGGACCGGCGTGCGGTCACGCGTGGACCGGACCGCCGTGCGGTCACGGGCGGAGCAGGATCTTGCCGACCTCCGGATCACCGGACCCGGCCAGTTCGACGGCGTGCGCGAAGTCGGTGAGCGGGAGTTCGTGGGTGACCAGCGGCAGGGGGTCGAGCAGGCCGGCCGCGAACACCCGCACGGTGTGCGCCCAGGCCTCCGGCGGCGCTCCGAAGACCGTCTGCACCTCCAGTTGCCGGACCACCAGGTCGGTCGGGTCGAGCCCGTCGGCGCCGGGTGCGGGGATGCCCGTCAGGACCAGCCGCCCGCCGCGCCGCAGCAGCGCGGCGGCGGTGCGGGCCGCGTCCGCCGACCCGGCGGTCTCGACGACCACGTCGAAGCCGCCCGGGAGCGCGGGATCGTCCTTGGTGCGGAAGTCCGTCGCCCCGAACCGCCGCGACAGCGCCTCCCGGTCGCCGCGGGTGCCCACCACCAGCAGATCGGCCGGTGAGAGCGCCTTCAGGAACTGCACGGCGAACATGCCGAGCGTGCCGGTGCCGACCACGGCGACCCGCTCGCCCGGCCGGGCTCCGGCCTTGAGCACGGCGGCGGCGACGCACGCGGCGGGCTCCAGCAGGGCGGCGGCGGTGAGGTCGGCCTCGTCGGGCAGGACGTGCAGCAGCCGGGCCGGCAGCGTGAGCGTGCCCGCCATCGCGCCCGGCTGGGTGAAGCCGGTCTCCTCGTACCCGGCGGTGCACAGGGTGGTCTGTCCGGCGTGGCAGCGGTCGCAGACCTGGCAGTTGCGGAACCCCTCCCCGACCACCTTGCGGCCGGTGAGGGAGGCGGGCACGCCCGCGCCCACCGCCCGCACCGTGCCGGACCACTCGTGGCCGGGCGTCAGGGGGTAACGGACGTACCCCTCGGGCCGGTTGCCCTGGAACACCTCGCGGTCGCTGCCGCAGACGCCGGCCGCGTGCACGGCGACCAGCGCCTCGCCCGGGCCCGGCTCGCGCGGCGTGTGCGGCACGAGCCGGTGCTCACCGGGTGCGTCGACGACGACGGCGGTGGCGGCGCTCACTTCGTGCCCTTGGGCTTGCGGGTCTCCCAGCCCTCGGCCCACAGGTCGAACCGGGCCTGCTGCTGCGGGAACTCGGCCGCCGCGTCGACGTCCAGCTCCACGCCGAGACCGGGTGCCTGGGAGAGGTGGAAGCAGCCGTCCTCCGGGTCGACCCGCGGGGCGCCCTTGACGACCTTCTTGATCTCCGCGTCCGCGAAGTCGTTGAAGTGCTCCAGGATCTTGAAGTTGGGGGAGGTGAAGCCGACCTGGAGGGAGGCGGCGGTCAGCACGGACCCGCCGACGTTGTGCGGGGCGACCAGCATGTAGTGCGTCTCGGCGGTGGCCGCCAGCTTGCGGGTCTCCCAGATGCCGCCGATGTGGCCGACGTCCGGCTGGATGATGTCGACGGCCTGGTTCTCGAACAGCTCGCGGAACTCGATCCGGTCGTGGATGCGCTCACCCGTGGCGACCGGCAGGTCCACCTTCGCGGCGACCTTCTCCAGCGCCTTCAGGTTCTCCGGCGGCACCGGCTCCTCCAGCCAGGCCGGCTTGAAGGGCGCCATCTCCTTGGCCAGCCGCACGGCCGTGGCGGGGGAGAAGCGGCCGTGCATCTCCAGCATCAGCTCGGCGTCCGGGCCGATGGCGTCGCGTACGGCCTCGATCAGCGAGACGGCGTAGAGGGTCTGCTCGTGGTCCAGCTCGAAGTGCCCGGTGCCGAACGGGTCGATCTTCAGCGCCCGGTAGCCGCGCTCCATGACCCCCTGCGCGGCCTTGTGGTACGCCTCCGGGGTGCGCTCGGTCGTGTACCAGCCGTTGGCGTACGCCTTGACCTTGTCGGTGACCTTCCCGCCCAGCAGCTGCCACACCGGGACACCGAGGGCCTTGCCCTTGATGTCCCAGCAGGCCATCTCCACGACCGCGATGCCGGACATGACGATCTCGCCCGCGCGGCCGTAGTCGCCGTACTTCATGCGGCGCACCAGGTCCTCGGCGGCGAACGGGTCCGACCCGAGGATGTGGTTGGCCTCGGCCTCCCGCAGGTAGCCGATCAGCGCGTCGGTGTGGCCCAGCATCCGGGTCTCGCCGACCCCCGTGATCCCTTCGTCGGTGTGCACCTGGACGTAGGTCAGGTTGCGCCACGGCGTTCCGACCACGTGTGTGCTGATTCCGGTGATACGCACGGCAGTTGCCCCTCAGCTGTTCGTGATTGCTGTACTGGCTGTTCGAGATGACTGTTGCAAGGTGACCGGACGGCCCGGTCCCGTCCGGCCCGGCCCGGTCCGGCCCGCCCTGGCCCGGCTTCCGGTCCGATCCGTTCGATATTTCGTCACGCGTTCGAAATGCTGGCGTGACAGTAAGGAAGCGCCGGGGGGAGTGTCAATGGGGCGGACAGGTAACGGTTTCGGCAAGCCTTTCGGGAGTTCTCGCGTTCCCCCACGGAACCTTCACAGGCGCCCCTAGGAACGGCGCCCGCCCGGAACTTAGTCTTCCCGCGTCATGAACTACTGCCACCCGTGCCGACGGCATCTCAACGGCGCTCTCGCCTGCCCGGGGTGCGGCACCCCGGCCGAATCCCTCCCGGCGGACGCGGAGGAGGCCGAACTCCCCGTCGCGGGAGCTGAGTTCACGGCGGGGGAGCGGCCGGAGCACGAGGCCGGCGACACCGGCCGTGCTCCGGCGCCGGGGCGGGCGGCGCGCCGCAGGGCGCGGGAAGAGGGGCGCGGCGCACCCGTCGAGGAGGCCACCGGCAGGGCGGCGCGGCGGGCGGCGGGCGGCGGTGCGAGCCGCCGGGACCGCAAGGCGGCGGCCCACCGCAGACGGCGCCGCAAGGCCCTGCTGATCACCGCCGGGTTCGTGCTGGCGGCGGGTGGGCTGAGCCTCGCCGAACTGGGCTCCGACGCGCCCGGTCTGCCGGGCCTTTCCGGCTCGGGCCCCGACACCGCGGGCGACGCGGCGGCCGACGGCGGCGCGAGCCCGGACGCGGCGGCGGGCGCGACGGGGGCGGCACGGCCGCTCGCCGACGCGCCCGGGCGCACCGCGAGCGCGAGCGCGGACCAGGCCTCGGCGTCGGCCTCGCGCCAGGCGTCGCCGTCCGCCTCCGCGACGGACCGCACGCCCGAGCCGGGCGCGAGCGGTTCGGCCGGCCCGGGGCGGTCGGCTCCGGCCTCGGCGGGCGCGGTGACCGGCGCGGGCGGCGCCGCGGGGGGCGGCACGCCGTCCTCGCAGGCCCCGCAGGCACCCCAGTCCCCGGCCGCGCCGGCCTCCTCACCCCCGGCCCCGCACCCGACCCCCACGCCGACGCACACGTGCAACCGGTTCCTGTGGTGGTGCACGTAACCCGGTGAGGAGCCGCGACCGCGCGGCACCCGGCCTCAGCCGCCGCGCGTCACTCGACGGCGACCGGAGGCCGACGGGACCGAATGCCGCGGGTGGGCCCACCGGCCCGGGCGGCCCGGGTGGCCCCTCGGTCAGGCGCCCGCCACCATGCGTCGCAGCAGATCCCGCAGCACCCGCCGCTCCTCGTCGCTCAGTCCCGCCAGCGGCTCGCGCGCGAAGCGCAGCCCCTCGCGCAGGTCGCGTGCCACCCGGCGCCCCTCCTCCGTCGCCGCCGCCAGCTTCACCCGGCGGTCGGCCGGATCGGGCCGCCGCTCCGCGAGCCCGCGCGCCTCCAGACGGTCCACGATGCCCGTCACGTTCGACGGCTCGCACTTCAGCTTCTGCGCGAGCTTGCGCATCGGCAGCGGTTCCACGGACAGCAGGCTCAGCAGCCGTGCCTGCGGGCCGGTCAGCGCGTGCTCGCCCGCGGCCTCCTCGTAGTCCGCGTAGAACCGGGCCACGACGTCCCCGATCAGCTCGACGACCTCCAGTGCCAGGGCGTCGGGGCGGCGGGGGCGCGGATCAGTTGTGGCCATGGCGACCAGGGTACCCGCTTACTTGACAACCTGAAATATCCAGGAGCATGGTTGTTTCAGGTACTGAAGTATTTGCGGCTCTGCCCGGACGGGCCGAGCCGCACCGACGAGAGGCGCACCCCGTGTCCGACACCCCCACACTTCCCGCCGCCGGCCGTGAGTGGCACCTGCTCAGCCGTCCGGTCGGCTGGCCCAAGCCCGAGGACTTCGCCCTGGTGGAGGCCGAGTTGCCGCAGCCGGGCGAGGGCCAGATCCTCGTACGGAACGAGTACCTCTCCGTGGACCCGTACATGCGCGGCCGGATGAGTGCCGCCAAGTCGTACGTGGCGCCCTACGAGCTGAACGAGCCCATGCAGGGCGGGGCCGTCGGACAGGTCGTCGCCTCCCGCGCCGAGGGCGTCGCGGTCGGCGACCACGTCCTGCACTTCGGCGGCTGGCGCGAGTACGCGGCCGTGGACGCCGCCCAGGCCGTCAAGGTCGACCCGGAGGCCGCGCCGCTGTCGGCCTACCTGGGTGTGCTCGGCATGACGGGTCTGACCGCCTACGCGGGCCTGCTGCGCACCGCCTCCTTCAAGGAGGGTGACGCGGTCTTCGTCTCCGGCGCGGCCGGCGCGGTCGGCAGCCAGGTCGGGCAGCTCGCCCGGCTCAAGGGCGCCTCGCGGGTCATCGGCTCGGCCGGGTCCGGCGAGAAGGTGAAGCTCCTCGTCGACGAGTACGGCTTCGACGCCGCCTTCAACTACAAGGACGGCCCGGTCTCCGAGCAGCTGCGCGCCGCCGCCCCCGACGGCGTCGACGTGTACTTCGACAACGTCGGCGGCGACCACCTGGAGGCCGCCATCGGCTCCCTCAACCGGGGCGGCCGGATCGCGATCTGCGGCGCCATCTCGGTCTACAACAACACCGAGCCCGCCCCCGGCCCGAAAAACCTGGCCCGGCTGATCCAGACCCGCGGCCGGATCGAGGGCTTCCTGGTGGGCGACCACTACGACCTCCAGCCGCAGTTCGTGCGCGAGGTCGGCCCCTGGGTGCGCTCGGGCGAGCTGAAGTACCGCGAGACGGTCGTCGAAGGGGTGGAGAACACGCTGGAGGCGTTCCTCGGGGTGCTGCGCGGCGACAACACCGGAAAGATGATCGTCAAGCTCTGAGCGGGGCCGCGGTCCCGTCCGGCCCGGCAGGCGTTCCCTGGATTTCCGACATGCGGTAACTTCTTTCCGAAACCGCTGGCGACCGTGGGCGCGAGTCGCGGCGGACCGAGGAGGAGACGCACGCTATGGCCATCCAGCAGTCCGACGTCCTGTACACCGCCGTCGCCACCGCCGAGGGCGGACGCGACGGCCGGGTCGCCACCGACGACGGCAAGATCGACGTCGTCGTGAACCCGCCCAAGGAGATGGGCGGCAGCGGCAGCGGAACCAACCCCGAGCAGCTGTTCGCCGCCGGCTACAGCGCCTGCTTCCAGGGCGCCCTCGGCGTGGTCGCCCGCCAGGAGGGCGCCGACATCTCCGGCTCGACCGTCACCGCCAAGGTCGGCATCGGCAAGAACGAGGACGGTTTCGGGATCATCGTGGAGATCTCGGCCGCCATCCCGAACGTCGACGCGGCCACCGCGAAGAGCCTGGTGGAGAAGGCGCACCAGGTGTGCCCGTACTCCAAGGCCACCCGCGGCAACATCACCGTGACGCTGGCCTGAACCGGTCGTTGCCCCGTACGGCGGCGGTCGCACCTCTGGACGTGGGGTGCGGCCGCCGCCGTCGCGCGCCGGGGCCGGGCCGCCGTCGCCCCCACCGGCGGGTCCGGGCCGCAGCAGCCCCTCGCTACAGTGACCCCATGCGTGATCTCGGGGTGGGGTTCGGTTATCTCCTGAAGGGCCAGCGGTGGATGGCCCGGCACCGGAGGTCGTACGGTTTCGGCCTGCTCCCCGGTCTGATCACCCTCGTCCTGTACGCCGCGGCGCTCACCGCGCTCGCCCTGTGGGGCACGGACGCCGTCGGCTGGGCCACCCCCTTCGCCGACGGCTGGCCGAGCCCCTGGCTCGGCCTCTTCCGCGGCTTCCTCACGGCGGTGCTGTTCGCCCTCGGCCTGCTCCTGGCCGTCGTCACCTTCACCGCCGTCACCCTGCTGATCGGCCAGCCGTTCTACGAGAGCCTCTCCGAACAGGTCGACCGGGACGCCTCCCCGGACGGCACCGCACCCGAGTCCGGCCTGCCGCTCTGGCGCGAACTGTGGATCTCGGGACGCGACAGCCTCCGCGTCCTGGTCCGCGCCGCCCTGTGGGGCGTCCTGCTCTTCGGCCTCGGCTTCCTGCCCTTCGTCGGCCAGACCGTCGTCCCGGTGATCGGGTTCTTCGTCACCGGCTTCTTCCTCACCGAGGAACTGGCCGCCGTCGCCCTCCAGCGCCGTGACGTCGACCTCCGCGCCCGCCTGCGCCTCCTGCGCTCCCGCAAGACCCTGGTCTGGGGCTTCGGAACCCCGCTGGGCCTGGCCTTCCTGGTGCCGTTCGTCGCCGTGTTCCTCATGCCGGGCGCGGTCGCGGGCGCCACCCTGCTCGCCCGGGACCTGCTGGACGAGGGGACGGGCGAGGGCGCGGGCGGCGAGCGGGACGGGCAGCGGGGCCACCGCCCGGACGCGGAGGCGGGCGAAGCGGAGACGGACGGCGGTCCCGCGTTCACCCGGGACCGGCACCCGCGGCCGGCCTAGTTCCTGGCAGAGGCCCCTCCGGCGGATCGGGCCACGGGGAACTCACGGCCCCTGACCGCCCGGGGCGTGATCCGCCGGACGGGCCGTCGCACCCACCGCCTGAGCCGCCTCCCGCAGCACGCCGATGAACGCCTTGGCGGCCGGCGAGGGCGAGCGCCCCCGCACGGTCGCCGCGTACACCGCGCGGGCCGGCGCGTCCTCGTCGCGCACCGGGAGCAGGGTGACGTCCGGCCGTACGGACGCGGCGGCGAGCGCCGGGACCAGGGCGACCCCCAGACCTGCCGCCACATAGCCCTGCTTGGCGGTCCACTCGGCCACGACGTGCGCGATCCGCGGCCGGAACCCCGCCCGCAGCGCCGCGTCCAGCAGGGTGCCCTCCGGGCGGGCACTGCCCGACACCCAGTCGGCGCCGGCGAGCTGACGCAGCCGCACGGGTCCGGGACGGTCCGCCAGGGGATGCCGGGCCGGGACGGCGACGTACAGGGACTCGTCGAGCAGGTGGTGCAGCGTGTACGCCTCCAGCGGCGCCCGCCCGGTGGTGGAGACCACCGCCAGGTCGAGGTGCCCGGCGGTGAGCCGTTCCAGCAGCCCGGCGGTCAGACCCTCCTCCCGGGTGACCCGGACGCCCGGACGGCGGGCCCGGAAGGCGGCCAGCGCCCACGGCACCAGCGCCGCGTCGGCCGAGGCGAACGCCCCGAACCGCAGCCGCCCGCCCGTCGCCTCGCGCAGCGCCGCCAGTTCGCGCACGGCACCGTGCAGCGACTCGGCGACGGCCCGCGCGTGCGGGACGAGCGTGCGCCCCGCCTCGGTGAGCCGCACCCCGCGCGGCAGCCGGTCGAACAGCGGGGCGCCGCCGAGCGCCGCCTCGAGCGCGGAGACCTGCCGGGACACCGCGGACTGGGTCCAGCCCAGGGTCCGCGCCGCCACGGTGAACGACCCGCACCGGTCCACCTCCAGGAACACCCGCAGCCACAGCGTGGACAGATCGGGGACGGCGTCGTCGCGCCCGGACCCGGCGGGGCCGTCCCCGCCATGCATGTTCGGCATGTCAGCCATGCCATTGATTCGCTTGTCGCATCACGTGCCCGACCTTAGCGTCGACGGCATGCAGCACAGGGAGAAGATCGCCTTTCTGGGGCTCGGCCGTATGGGCACGCCCATGGCCCGCCGGCTCCTCGCCGCCGGGCACCCCTTGACCGTCTGGAACCGCACGGCGGCCAGGACCGGCCCGCTGGTCGCCGAGGGCGCCGTGCACGCGGACCGCCCCGCCGACGCCGTCCGGGACGCCGACGTGGTCATCACGATGCTGGCCGGTCCGGACGCGCTCGCCGAGGTCGCCGACGCCGTCCTGCCCGCCCTGCCCGACGGCGCGCGCTGGGTTGAGATGTCCACCGTGGGCCCGGACGCCGTACGCGCGCTGGCCGCCCGCCTCGACGGCCGGGCCGTCCTCGTGGACGCCCCGGTCACCGGCAGCACCGACCGGGCCGCCGACGGGAGCCTCGGCATCCTCGCGGGCGGCGCGGCGGCCGGGGTGGAGCACATCCTGGCCCGCCTCGGCACCGTCACCCGCACCGGCCCCCTCGGCACCGGGGCCGCGCTCAAACTGGTCGTCAACACCGCGGTGATCAGCGGCGTCGTCCTCGTCGCCGAGGCACTGCGACTGGCCGACACGCTCGGCGTCGACGGGGAGACGGCCCGCACCGCGCTGGCCGGCGGCCCGCTCGCCGGGGCGGTCGCCCGCGCCTTCGCCGAGGACGCCCACTTCGCCACCGCGCTGGCCGTCAAGGACCTCGCGCTCGCCACGGCCACCGCCCGGCTCCCCGCGGTGCAGGCCGTGTCGGCGGCGCTGCGGCAGGCGGCCGGGGAGCCGGGGCTCGCCGGCGCCGACCTGTCCCGGGCCGCCGCCCGGATCCGTACCACCACCAGCGCGTGAGGAGCAGCACCGTGCAGACCACCCTCGACAACCCCGCCGACGCCCCCCAGCCGCTCAGCCCCTACTACTCCCAGGTCGCCAGGGTCGAACACGCCGACGGCAGCGCCCTGCTGTTCCTCTCCGGCCAGATCGCCGAGGGCGAGACGCTCGCCGAGCAGAGCGAGGGCGTCTTCCGGGCCGTCGCCGCGCTGCTGGAGGCGCACGGCGCGAGCTTCGCGGACGTCATCGGCGTGCGCACCTACCTCACCGACATCAGCCGGCTCGCGGAGTACGGCGCCGTGCGGCAGCGGTTCCTCACCGGCACCCCGCCCACCAGCCTGACCGTCGAGGTGCCGCGGCTGTTCCGGCCCGGGGCGCAGATCGAGGTGGAGGTGGTGGCCGCCGTGCCCGGCCGTTTGTGAAGGGTTCGTACGAGGTTCCGGCCGGGCGCCTCCTGCCCGGCCGTCGCGCTCCCGCGGCGATTAGGGTCGGATCCGGGGCAAGCCCCCCACGTACAGCCCCGGCCCGGGACCTGACCCCTGGACCGGGGCTCGTGGCGTCCCGGCCGGATGCGGCGGACCCCAGGCCCCAAACGGCCGCCGTTGGCGCGGCCGCCCCCGAGTTCTGTCCCGCCGGGCGGGCCTACCGCATCGAGAAGCCGTACACCGTCTCCGAGCGGAACACCTCGCCCGGACGCAGTACGGTGCTCGGGAAGTCGGGGCGGTTGGGGGAGTCGGGGAAGTGCTGGGTCTCCAGGGCGATCCCGGCGCCCGGCGCGAACGGGCCGGCGGACAGGTGGTCGGCGGTGTAGAGCTGGAGGCCCGGCTCGGTCGTCGCCACCGTCAGCACCCGCCCGGACGTCGGGTCGTACAGCTCGGCGGCCTCCTCCGCCCGCTCGGTGACCCCCTTGTCCAGGACGAAGTTGTGGTCGTAGCCCGCGCCTGCCGTGCGCGCCCGGCGGAAGTCGAAACGGGTCCCCGTCACGTCCGCCGCGGCGCCCTCGGGGATCAGCCGTGCGTCGACCGGGGTGTAACGCGAGGCCGCCAGGCGCAGTTCGTGCCCGGCCGCCTCCCCGGAGCCGGCGCCCCCCAGGTTCCAGTAGGAGTGGTTGGTCGGGTTGAACACGGTCGGCGCGTCCGTGACCGCCTCGTAGCGCAGGTGCAGGGCGCCCGAGGCGTCCAGCGTGTAGGTCACGGTGACCTCCAGACGGCCGGGGAAGCCCTCCTCGCCGTCCGGGCTGACCCGGGACAGCCGCACGCCGTGCTCGACCGGCGCCACGTCCCACACCCGCTTGTCGAACCCGCGCTCGCCGCCGTGCAGCGTGTTGGCGCCCTCGTTCGGCGTGACCGTGCACGGCCGCCCGTCCAGTTCGAAGCGGCCGCCGGCGATCCGGTTGGCGTACCGGCCGACCAGGGCGCCGAGGTACGGCTCCGGATGGGTGAGATAGCCGTCCAGAGCGGCGAAGCCCAGCACCACGTCCGCCGTGCGCCCGTCCCGGTCCGGGACCTCGGCCGACTGCACGATCCCGCCGTACGACAGCACGCGCACCCGCACTCCGGCCCGCTCCAGCGTCCAGCGGTGCACCGGGGTGCCGTCGGAAAGTGTGCCGAAAAGTTCGTTCATGAGGGAAACTGTAGTCACGGGTTCCTGGCGGTGACAGTGCGGTAGGCGATCTCCGCGAGCCTGGCCTGGCCGTTACGGCTGGGGTGGAACCAGTCCCAGTGGCTGAGCTGCTTCGTGTCGAACTCGTAGTCGAAGACGGCGTTCTTGTCGAAGCGGCAGCGGCGGTCCTTCGCGCACACCTCGGCCAGCACCTTGTTGTACTCCACCACCCGGGCCTGCACCGTCTCCCGCCGCCGGGTCGCCGCCGGGTCCAGCGCGTCCGCGTCGCCCAGCATCGACGGGCAGATGCCCAGCTTCCAGACCTGCTTGCCCAGCGCGTTGGTGCGGCCCTCGGACCACAGCCGCTTCAGGTTCGGCACGCTGGAGACGTACACCTCCGTCTTCGGCAGCGCCTGGCGCAGCGCGTCCATCGCCGACTGGAACTGCCTGCGGAAGTCCGCCACGGACGTCATCTGACCGGTGGAGTCGCGGCAGGCGTCGTTGGCCCCGGCCATCACCGTCACCAGCTCCGGCCTGTGGAGCACCGCCCGGCTCATCTGGCCGCGCAGATCGGCCATCCGGGAACCGGTCACCGCCTCGTTCCAACTGCGCTGGGCCGCGCCCGTCACGCCGAGCAGCCGCACGGCCAGGCTGTCGACGCCCGCGTCGCTGCCCGTCGCCCAGGACACCTCCGGACAGTCCGTCAACACCATGCACGCGTCGAAGCCGCGGGTGATGGAGTCGCCGACCGCCGCGACGGAGTCCGGGTGGGTGTCCCACAGCGGCGGCGACGCGGACGGTGCCGCCCCGGCGCCCGCGTCCCGGTCGCCGGAGACACCCGCACCGGCCGCGTCACAGCCCGCGACGGCCAGCACGGCAGCCGCCGTGACCGCGTGGACGGCGCGCAGCCGGTGACTTCGCTTCCGCATGGCCGGTGCTCCCCTCGGTCGTCGTGCGGTGGTCCCTTCCAGAACAACGTCTGAGGGTTCCCACCCTCACCCGAGGTGACGGCGCGCACCCGTACAAGCGTCCCCCTGGGTGAATGCGGGGTGTTTCCGGACCCCGGGACCGACGGTACGTCACACTCCCCACCCCGTCGCACGGTAGCCTCGCCATCAACGTGGCCGTCGCGCCACTGCCGCCCGCCCGCCCCTGACCCGCTCTGCCCGGAGGTCCCGGTGACGACACGTGGAGTTCTGTACGTGCACTCCGCGCCGCGCGCGCTGTGCCCGCACGTCGAGTGGGCCGTCGCGGGGGTGCTCGGCACGCGCGTCAGCCTGGACTGGATCCGCCAGCCCGCCGCTCCCGGCACCTGGCGCTCGGAGTTCTCCTGGCAGGGCGAGGCGGGCACCGCCTCCAAGCTCGCCTCCGCGCTGCGCGGCTGGCAGCTGCTGCGCTTCGAGGTCACCGCCGAGCCCTGCGCCACCGCCGAGGGCGAGCGCTACAGCTGCACCCCCGACCTCGGCATCTTCCACGCCGTCACCGGCATCCACGGCGACATCCTCATCCCCGAGGACCGGCTGCGCGCGGCGCTCACCCGCTCCCAGCGCGGCGAGACCGACCTGGAGGCCGAGATCGCCAAGCTCCTGGGCAAGCCCTGGGACGACGAACTGGAACCCTTCCGCTACGCGGGCGAGGGCGCCCCGGTCCGCTGGCTCCACCAGGTGGTCTGAGAGCCCCCGAAGGGGCCGCGGGACTCCCGCCTCTCCCGCACGAAGAACGGCGCCGGCCCGGACCCCCGCGGGGGGGACAGGGCCCCGCTGACCGCGATGGTCACCGGCTGCCTGGTCGACGCGAAGCCGGTCGACGGCGAGTTCCGCGT